>CAYMPY010000064.1:0-11147 GCA_964392535.1 uncultured Oscillospiraceae bacterium | reverse complement strand
AAGAACCTATGATATTGAGATCCTGATCCCCTCCATGGACGGCTACAAGGAGGTATCCTCCGTCAGTAACGCCCGGGATTATCAGGCGCGCCGCGGTAACATCCGTTTCCGCCGTGAGGAGACCGGTAAGCCCGAGTTCCTCCACACCCTCAACGGCTCCGGCCTGGCCACCTCCCGCATTTTCCCCGCTTTGGTGGAACAGAACCAGCGTGCCGACGGCTCCATCGTTGTTCCCGAGTGCCTGCGCAAGTACCTTGGCGGCCTCGAGATTATTGAGAAAAAGTAAAAACAGAAAGGAACATCCATCATGGCAAAGAACTTAAAACCCAAGAAGCCCTCCTGGTGGGAGGAGTTTAAGACCTTCGCAATCAAGGGCAACGCAATGGCACTTGCTGTTGGTACCATCATCGGTGCCGGCTTCAAGACCATCACCGACTCACTTACCAACCACATTATCATGCCCATCGTCTCCATTTTCCTGGGCGGCATCGACTTCACTGAAATGAAGCTCGAGCTGCCCCGTCTGTTCGGCGAAGCACCTGTGGATGAGGCAACCGGCGAGGTCATTAAGAACTACCTGTACTACGGTAACTTCATCGCCGCTGTTATCAACTTCTTCATCCTGGCACTGGTGGTGTTCTGGCTGGTCAAGGGCCTGAACAAGCTCAGCGAGCTGGGCAAGAAAAAGGAAGAGGAAGCCGCTGCTGCTGAGCCTCCCGCACCCCCCGCACCCTCTGCTGAGGAAACCCTCCTCACCGAGATCCGCGACCTGCTGAAAGAGAAGTAATAAAAAACGGAGCTGTCACCACGACAGCTCCGTTTTTAGTGCAGAACGCAGAGTGCAGAGTGCAGAACTGGGAGAAAGTGTTAAGTCTACCGTGTCATTCTGAGCGTAGCGAAGAATCCGCACTCTTTTTTGGGGAACCGGATCCTTCGACTCCCCTTCGGGTCGCTCAGGATGACAGTGGAAATGTTTAGGTTTCTGCGTAGTTCTGCGTTCTGCACTCTGCGTTCTGCGTAAAAAAACAGAGGCCTTAGCCTCTGTTTTTTCTGTTTCCGTTTTTGTCGTAGCGTAGCATCAGCATGATCTGCAGTGCAAGCCACAGGCCGAAGGCCACAAATGCCTGGACCAATAAAATGATCAGGGCAGTCGTTGCCATTTCCATCGGCTCTGTGCCGCCGGACAGGAGCACAAATACCAACGATGCCACTGTCAGCACGCCACCGCCGATCATAAAGAATAACCCGGCCCGCTTCTGTGCGTACTTCCACGCATCCGGGCTGCCCATACCAAAATAGGCACGGAAGCCGATATGGTGGTTTGCCTCCTTGGTAGGCAGGAAAAAGTACCAAAGCCCCAATAGCAGCATTATGATAGGTCCGGCCAGCATAAAGAGTCCGGCCCAAAACCGCAGGTCACTGATAAATTTACCCAATTCCGGAAGGAGCTTTGATACATCAAAGCTTTCCATAAATGCGGTGATCGCTTCCATAAGAAATTACCTCAAACTGTTGATCTCGTGGATAAAGCTGCGTACATCCTGGAATCGGCGGTACACAGAGGCAAAACGGATATAGGCAACCTCGTCCAACGGACGGATGCGCTCTAAAACCATTTCGCCGATGCGGTCGGTGCTGACCTCCCGCTCCAGGGTATTTTGGATGGACTGCTCGATCTCCGTGGTAATCCGGTCCAGATCGGCCATATCCACCTGCCGTTTATCAAAGGCACGGACCATGGAATTCATAACCTTATTCCGGTCAAAGGGCTGTCGGCTGCCATCCCGCTTGACAACGATGATCGGCAGGCTCTCCACGATCTCGTATGTAGTGAATCTTCGCTGACATTTCAGGCACTCACGGCGGCGGCGAATGCTCAGGCCGTCCTCACTGTGCCGGGAATCTACAACCTTGCTGTCCTGGTCGCCGCAAAAGGGACATTTCATAATAATTCTCCCCCTTATATATGGTATCTATAGATTATAACAGATATTACGTAAACTGTCCAGTACTAAATTTCCCTTGAAAAACAGGGTAAAATCGGCTACTATATAATAAATCCTGATTTTGGAGGCCATTATGAACCAAAAGACCTTATACCCTGTATGGGGTGTTTTATACATTCTCTGCTGCGCCCTGGGCTTTCTGCCTGAGAAAACCACTGCGCTGACCGTTATCTCCGTGCTGTTTTTTATACCGGGCGTGCTGATTTTGGTGGATGCCTATAAGCGCAAGGACCAAAAAGCACTGCTGCGTCTGCGGCTTGTAAGCCTGGGCTCGCTGGTGCTGACCCTGGCGCTGCTGGCGCTCAGCTTTGCCTCCGCCCAGGGAAGTCAAAAATTAGGGGATGTGCTGCATTATATTTTGGGCATCGTATCCGCACCCATGTACTGCAGCAGTGTGTGGGCACTGCCGCTGTTTTTGTGGGCATGCCTGTTTATGGCCAGTTTTCCCAAGGTTATTGGAAAATAATCATTTTTTGTATAAGCTTGCCCGCAGCTGGGAGGGAGACATGCCGTAATACTCCTTAAACAGCCGGTTAAAGTAGGTCACATTGTTAAAGCCCACCCGGGTGGCAATGCTTAAAACGCTGTCACCGGAGGATTCCAGCAGCATCCGGCTGCGGTACAGCCGCCGCTTGTTGAGATAATCGTGGAAGCTGACACCCACCTGCTTTTTAAACAGTGTACCCAAATATTTTTCGTTGTAGTGGTACATTTTCGCCAGCTCCGTCAGGGAGATATCCAGGTAAAAATATTTTTCCACATAGCTTTCAACTGCCGCAACGGTGGCATTGATGCGCTTGCCGGTAGATACACCCTTGGACTCCAGGGTCAGCATACGGATATAGCTGGCCACCACGGAGCAGATCTGCATACACATATCCGGGCTCATATCTTTTTCCATGGTTTCGATCAGCGGGCTGTCTGCAGGCAGTCCGCTTTTTTCCAAAAAGGCATCCATATCACTGATGATGTTGCCCAAAAAGATAATGCACAGCAGGCTGCTGCCGGTAAATACCGGGTAGCAGAACTCATAGACCCCGTTTACACACAGGCCTCCGAAGGGCAGGCCTGTTTTCTTTGCCTTGTCCATTGCCTTGCCCTTGCAGACAAGACAGGGATTGAGGCCCTTGCGTTCCTTGATGTCATCACAAAAAGGGGTGGAATGGATCACATGGCTGCGGGAAATGCTGAGGGTCTTGATCAGCTCCCGGTGGACATATTCAAATTCAATGCTGATGTGAAACCGATTGCCGTATTCCAGTGCCGTGATCAGCTCCTGCAGGGTGCTTACAAATTCCATGATACCACTCCTTTTAAATTTGCGGGCGGCAGATTGCCGCCCCTACAAGGGTGAATGTAGGGGCGGATATCATCCGCCCGCGGGACTACATGTTATCATAACAAAAAATTCACCGGATTCAAGGGGTTTTTGCAAAATATGTGACTTTTGTTCAAGTTTTTCATAACCTTTGTATAGGACTTTTTTGGAAATACAGGTATAATAGACCTTGAGGTGATTCAAATGAAAAAATATGATCTGATCGTAACCGGCGGCGGCCTGACCGGCGTTGCTGCAGCCGTGTCCGCTGCAAGAGAGGGCCTGTCCGTCCTTTTGGTGGAGCAAAGCGGCGCACTGGGCGGTGCGCTGAATACCAACCTGGTCTACCCCTTTATGCGCTACTGGACCGATTGCCCCGACGGTCAGCGGAAATGGCTGTCCGCAGGTATCTTTACCGAGATCTTTAATAAAACAGAAGAATTATGTAAACCTATGTCCAAAATCGACTTCAGCCCGGAGCATATGAAGGTGGTTTTGGACCGGCTTTGCGTGGAGGCCGGTGTGGAGCTGCTGTTCCATGCAAGTATGTTTGAGGCTGTGACCGAGGGACGGCAGGTGAAATCCATCCGTGTTGCTACCAAGACCGGTGCTATGGATTTGGAGGCGGATTTCTTCATCGATGCCACCGGTGACGGTGATCTTTTGGCCTTTGCAGGCTGCGCTTTCCAGCTGGGCCGGGAGACCGACGGTCTGTGCCAGCCTATGACCACCTGCTTCCGTCTTGCCAATGTGCACCCGGAGCTGTTGGGCCCCGAGGGTAAAAAGGCCATCCGTCCGCTGCTCAACGAGCTTTATCAGAAATATAAGGCAGAGGGTCGCATCAATAACCCCAGAGAGGATATTCTGTGGTTCAGAGGCACGGCCTTAGGCGAGACCATCGGCCACTTTAACACCACCCGTATTGTAAAAATGGACCCCACCAATCCGTTGGATGTGTCCAAGGCCGAGGTGGAGGCACGGCGGCAGGTGCTGGAGCTGGTGGAGCTATTACGGGAAGTTCCTGTATTTGCCGATGCCACCCTGGTGTCCATTGCCACCTCCATCGGTGTCCGGGAAAGCCGGAAGCTGAAGGGCGTACATATTATCACCGCCGAGGAGCTGAAAAACTGCACCCGCTTCCCCGATTCCATTGCCCTGGGCAACTACGACATCGACATCCATAACCCCGAGGGCGCAGGCACCAGCCACTACTACTTTGCCCCCGGCGATTACTACACCATCCCCTACCGCAGCCTGCTGCCTGTGGAGTTTGACAACCTGCTGACCGGTGGCCGCTGCATTTCCGCAACCCACGAGGCCCAGGCATCCATCCGCATCATGCCCATCTGCGCCACCACCGGTCAGGCCGCCGGCACTGCCGCCGCCGTTGCCAAAAAGACCGGCACCAATACCCACACCGTGGATATCAAGGCCGTCCAAACCGTCCTCCGCCAAAACGGCGCAGCCATAGATTAATTAATAATTAATAAAATTCTCCCACGGCTATTGTGCTTTTGCGGATTTTGTTGTACAATGGGAGCATCAAACACAGGGGGGATCCGTATGTCCATTTTTGATCTTTTCAAAAAATCCAACAAGCAGCTGAAGGAAGAAATTCTTCGTCTTGCCAAAAATGAAATCACCATGGAACCAAATTCCATGAAGCCACGGCCCGATGGCTGCAAGATCGGTGGAAAGCCCTGGTTACCTGCTGATTTTCAGTGGCCGGTGTTTACCTGCGATGCAGACCAAGAAACACGGCCACTGTCCTTCTTTTGTCAGTTGAATCTCGGGGAGCTTGCCCCCTTTGACAAGGAGGGGCTGCTGCCGGATCGTGGCCTACTGTCTTTTTTCTATGAGTGTGAATCCTCCTGCTGGGGCTTTGACCCGAAGGATCAGGGCGCAGCCAAGGTCTATTATTTCGAGGACACCACAGGCTTTATCCCCTTTGAGATCCCGGAGGCCATCGACGAAGGCCATGTTATGCCGGAAATGGGTGTTTCCTTTAAAGCAAAGCAGGCCTATCCCATGTATGAGGAATTTGTAATTCACAGCGCCATGGAGTGTGATTGGGAGGACTACGACAAAATTCTTGAAAAGCTGGGCGTTAATACGGAGGAAGACCCCGAGGGCCACAAGCTTTTAGGCTATGCGGATATCATTCAGGACGAAATGCTTTCTGAATGTGAGCAAACCACCCGTGGCGTCTATTGCGGAGACCCCCAGGACTATCAAAACCTTTCGGCAGGTGATCGGGCTGATATTGAGGAAAAAGCAAAGGACTGGACCCTGCTTCTGCAGCTTGGAACCATCGAAACAGATGATTTTGAGTGGATGTTCGGCGATTGCGGTATGCTATACTTCTATATCAAAAAACAAGACCTGGCCCAGCAGCGTTTTGATAAAATCTGGTTTTCCTTACAATGCGGATAAATGAACCGGCAGGAGCGATCCTGCCGGATTTCTTTATGATTTCAGAACCACCCGAATCTTTCTCTGTCATTCCGAACGTAGTGAGGAATCCGTTCCCTTTAAAAGAGTACGGATTCTTCGGCTACGCCTCAGAATGACACGGATATCTCAACATTTCCTCCAAGTTCTGCACTCTGCGTTCAGCGTTTATATTATGTCAGTTTTCCACAATTTTCCGCCCCTGTTTTTGTACATTCCTACAGACCCCAGGAGCCCTCTTGTTTTTCGAACGTTTGTGTGGTATAATATAGGCAACATAAGGAAGGAGTAACCTATATATGGCACAAAGAAGAATGATCGATAAGGACCTGGTAACATCCCGTTCGTTTATGGATATGACGACTACAGCGCAGCTAATCTATTACAGACTCTGTGCATGCGCCGATGATGAGGGCTTTGTGGGTAATCCACAGCTGGTTAAAGCCAGCACTAAGACGCTGGCCTATCTGGAGCATGAGGGTCTCGTATACTGTTTTAAAACTGGAACTGTGCTTATCCGGCACTGGCATATCCACAACAGAATCCGCAAGGACACCTTCAGAAGCACCGTTTACACAGCCGAAAAAGCGTTGGTACGCCTGGGTTCTGACAAAATTTACGAGTACATATCCGTAACGGAGCCGTTACAGAACCGTAACGGGGCCGTCACGCAGGATAGTATAGGTAAGGTTAGTACAGGTAAGGATAGTACAGCTAAGAACAGTATAGAAAAGGACAGCAAAGGAGAGCGTAGTATAGAAGAGGTAAAAAAAGAGCAGCCCGTTACGACGGGGGCCTGCGGCGCCTCGCTCTCTGATAAAGAACAGAATTTTAATATTTTTTGGGATTCTTATCCAAAGAAGTCCTATCAGGAAACAGCAAGGATCACCTTTATGGGGATCAATGAAGATTTTAACGCCATCATGGAGGGGTTGGAGCATCACAAAAAATCCAACCAATGGGTCAGTGACAACGGCTTCTTTATACCCGATGCCCACAATTGGCTCAAAAAGAGGGGCTGGGAAAACAGGCCGCCCTTGTATAAGCCAAAAGCAACTGCCGCACCTACGGGTGCGGCAGGGGGATTGGGTCCTGAGGAATTGGCAGCGATCCAACGAGCGCTGCGTGAAGAAGCATCGTAGGGCAACGGATTCTTCCCCTTCGACTGCGCTCAGGGTCAGAATGACAGTGGAGCTTTTCAGGTTTTCTCCGTCATCCTGAGCGAGCATAGCGAGTCGAAGGATCCGTTTTCACAAAATAGGACGGATTCTTCCCCTTCGACTGCGCTCAGGGTCAGAATGACAGTGGAGCTTTTCAGGTTTTCGATATAGTTCTGCACTCTGCGTTCTGCGTTTTGTAAGCGATTACAGCTGATCGATGGCGCGGGGCTTGACGCCGGCGGGGATAGGGCACTTGTAGGTGGCGCCACCCAGGCGTTTTAAGTGCTCGGCCTTAGCGGCATAACGAAGCTCCTTATCCTCATACAGGTCAATGGCGGTTCCGGCCAGGACCTGGGAGGCGTACATGGTGCCCTTATGAGCAACAGATGTGTTATTAAAGGCCACAAAATGCCAGGAGTGGCCGGGTGTACCGGCGGCGGTGGTCACACCCACCATCTGCACGGTGGGGCAGACCCAGGTCACATCGCCTACGTCGGTAGAGCCTGCGCTGACCACCTCGTTGCTGTAGCAGGGCAGCAGGAAATCGTTCAGGCCCTTGTTGGGTGCAAGCTTTTCTGCCAGGTAATCCCGGTATTCCTCGCCGCAACGGGTGACGGCGTGCTCTAAAATATTCTTGGGGCTGGCGTAGCTGGCCTGCATAGCCTTGGCAAAGGCGTATTCCTCGTCGGTATAGGTGGGCAGGGTCACTTGCTCCATATTGCGGTAGATGGCCTTTTCCAGGGTCTCGTTCTTGACCTCCTCGGAGCAGGCCTTCACAAAGTCGATCTCCACACGGGTACCGGTCATCATGGCCGCGCCCTTTGCAATATCGTTGACCCGCTCATACAGGGGGCCCAAATCTGCGGACTTGGGAGAACGGATCAGGTACAGCACATCGGCCCGTGCCTGCACCACATTGGGAGAAAATCCGCCGGTATTGGTGATGGCGTAGTGAATCCGGCACTTTTCGGGCATATGCTCTCTTAAATACTGAACGCCGGTATTCATCAGCTCCACCGCATCCAGTGCGCTGCGGCCTGCCTCCGGGTCACTGGCGGCATGGGCGGCAATGCCGTAGAATTTATAAAGCACCTGATAGTTTGCCAGGGAGCTGCCGCTGACGATGGAGTTATAAGTAGAGGGATGCCAGGTGATTGCAATATCACAGCCGTCAAAAACGCCCTCTCTTGCCATAAAGGCCTTGCCGCTGCCGCCCTCCTCGCCGGGGCAGCCGTAAACCACCACAGAGCCCTTTTCGGGATGGGCTTCCAGGTAAGCCTTGATGCCCAGGGCAGCACCCACACAGCCTGCGGCAATGCAGTTATGACCGCAGCCGTGGCCGGGCTTGCCTGCCTCCTCCGGGGAGGTGGGCTTTCTCTCCGCAATACCGCCCATCTGATTAAGACCGGACAGGGCATCATACTCTGCCAGCAGGCCGATCACCGGCTTTGCGGTGCCGTAGGTAGCGGTAAAGGCGGTAGGCACATCGCCAACGCCCTTTTTGATCTCAAAGCCATTTTGCTCCAAAATGGCGCAGATCTTCTCTACAGATTTAAACTCTGCAAAGGCAGTTTCCGGCTCTTCCCACAAAGAGTCACCCAAGCCGGTAATAATAGCTTCCTGATTGCGGATATAGCTCTGAGCTTGTAATTTATTCATGATATTTCTCCTCTCTTTTTTTCTTCCCCAGAGGGGAAGGCAAAAATCGGATTTTAAAGCATAGATATTATAGCTCAAAAGCCGCGGAATGTCCACACAACTTTTTTATACCTCTATTCATATTTCTTATACAGCATTGACGATTTTAAAAACTTTTGCGATAATGTGGTAAAACCACAGGGGCGACTATTAGTCGCCCGCAGGCGGATGATATCCGCCCCTACATCCGCAGGATGTGAAAGAGGAGGATTATTTGTGATTCGAGTTGCGATTATTCAGTTTGGTGAGGAGACCAATACCTTTGTGCCCGGTCAGCTGGAGCTATCTGACCTGATCCCCAACGGTTGGGTGGAGGCACAGAAGGTAGAGGGTCAGTTCACCGCCACCAAAACCTACATTGGCGGCGCACTGGATGCCATTCGGGACTACGGCGCAGTGGCCGTGCCCATGGACATCCCGGCAGCCAACGGCGCAAACTTTGTGGCCGGTGCAATTTTAAGTGCCGACTGCATCAAAGAGGCGGCTGAGCATATCTGTGCAGAATTAAAGCGCCACCGCGGTGAGTACGACTGCATTTTCTTTGCCATGCACGGTGCGGCAGTGTCTGTGGCCGATGAGGATGTGGAAAGCTACATGCTCCGTGCAGTCCGTAATACCGTGGGTGATATCAAGATCATGAGCTCCTTGGATCTGCACGGCAATATCACCGAGGAAATGGTGAAGCTGTCCGATGGCTACATTGGCCTCAAGACCGTTCCTCACACCGACTGCTTCGATGCAGGCTACCAGGCGGCAAATCTGCTGCTTCGCACCATGGACGGCAAGATAAATCCCAAGATGGCCCTGTACCGTCTGCCGCTGCTGATTTCCTCTGCCGCAGGCTCTACCTTAGAGGGTGCAGCAAAGAAAGTCAAGGAGCATTTTGAAAGCTATGTAAAAGCGCATAATCTGCTGGATGCCACCTTCTTCCACGGCTTTTCCTCCACAGACCGTGCCTGCTCCTGTGCATCGGTGCTGGTGGTTGCTGACGGCTATGTGCCGGAAAAAGAGGCACGGGAGCTGGCAGAGTTTGTATGGTCTCAGCGGGAGGGCTTCTCCCCACCGTCCCTGACCGCAGAAAAAGCGGTCGATGAGGCACTTACCCTGATAAAAGACGGCTATGTGGTCATTAACGAATGCTCCGATAACCCCGGCAGCGGCTGTCCCGGCGATACCACCTTCCTGCTGCGGGAGCTGGTAAAGCGGAATCTGCCCCGCAGTATCATGGGTCAGCTGGTGGACCCGGAGGCTGCTGCAGTTTGCCACAGCCATCAAGTGGGTGACCGCTTTACCCTCTCTATCGGCGGCAAGGCTGTGCCCGAGCTGGATGAGCCTTTAGTCACAGAAGTGGAGCTGCTGGCACTTTCTGACGGCACATTTGTGTCCGTATCTCCGGTAAATGTCGGCGTGACTATGCGTTTTGGACCTACCGCCCGGGTAAGAATCGGCAATGTGGAGCTGACCATCGTATCTGAGCGCTTCCAGACCTTCGATGATCGCCCCTTTATTATGACCGGCTGTAATATGGCAGACTATAGCCTTGTAGGCTTAAAGTCCATGAACCACTTCCGTGCCTACTTTGCCCCCATCGCCGATGGCATCGTCACGGCAGACACCCCCGGCCTGCGGCCTGCCAATATTAAAAACGCCTTCTTTAAGTATGTAAACCGCCCCATTTATCCCCTGGATGAGGATGCAAAGCTCCTATGACACAACTGATTATCTGTATTATCATTTTTGCGGCCTCACTGGTGCTCTATGCCGTTAATGTGATCCCCATGGTTCAGGAGACCGGCGGCTATAGCAGCAAGGCCCTGATCAACCGTGGTGCTGTGATCTCCCTGGTCCTCGCAGCCGTCCAGGTATTTTACGTCATGACCGTCTTCCCCGCTTTTTAAAGCAATTAATAATTAATTCTTAATTTAAAAGAGGTACTCTCATGGAACTGAAGCTTTTCGAAAAACTGGAAAATCCCGATTATTTGCAGCAGCTATACCGTTTATTGGAGTTGGGTGACAAGGAATTTATTCCCCCGCTGTCTTCCCGTGGCTCTACCACCCAGCAGACCTTGGGTAACGCAAATAACACCGGCATTGCCGACTATTTTAACGAAATGAAACAGCAGTGCTTTGTTTTGGCACTGGAGGGCGATGTAATCGCAGGCTTCATGTCCTTTAAAAAGGATTATAGCTGCGATCATGTGCCTGCAAATAAGAATCTTTACGCTTCTACAGCCGTAGTTAGCCCGGATTTCCGTGGTCAGGGGCTCATGAAGAAATTCTATCTTGCCATGATTGAGCATTACCCCGACCGTTCCATTTACACCCGCACCTGGCACGAGAATTTTGCCCATTTGCGGGTTTTGGAAAAATTAGGCTTTACCCAAATTGCCAAATTGGAAAACCACCGTGGCCCGGGAATCCACACCGTATACTTTGAAAGAAAGTAGGGGCGATCATTGTGTCAAGAGCAACATGGTTTACAGATTGTGCAACAACATGGTTTACACATTTG
>CAYMPY010000063.1:0-11233 GCA_964392535.1 uncultured Oscillospiraceae bacterium | reverse complement strand
GTTGATTCACGAATCGCCCGCAAACCGCAACGTAATTATCCTATTGTAGGGGCGGCTATTATGCCGCCCGCATAGAAAGAGGAGTATAAAATGGAATTTATTTACAAAGGCTTAAAGGCCAAATTAGAGAAGCACACCGTTACCGAGGAAGAACTGCTGGACTCTTTGGAGCAGCTGCGTAAGGCAAATCCCAAGATCTCCGCCGTGGAGCGGCCTGCACAAATGGGTGACGAGCTGATCTTGGACTACGCAGGCTTCTGCGATGGCGAGCAGTTTAAGGGTGGTACTGCGGAGTATCAGATGCTGACCCTGGGCAGCGGTCGGTTCATCCCCGGCTTTGAGGAGCAGCTGGTTGGCGCAACCCCCGAAAGTGAGGTCACCGTCACCGTCAAGTTCCCGGAGGAGTACCACGCCCCTGAGCTGGCCGGTAAGGAGGCCCAGTTTAAGTGCAAGGTCCATCAGGTCCGTGCATCTGAAGAGTATGAATTAAACGATACCTTCGCCCAAGAGGTTGGCCACTGCGAGACCTTAGAGGAAATGAAGGAAAAGGTTCGGGAGAACCTGCAGCAGTACGCCGATGAGCGCAGCGAGATGGACCTGCAGAACGGTCTTCTGAAGCAGGCAGTGGAGAGCTACCCCGAGGTAGAGCCCACCGAACAGGAGCTGCAGGAGGCCATTGACGAGCAGATGCGGGCCCTGGAGGGTCAGCTGCAGCAGCAGGGTGCAACCCTCGAAATGTACTGCCAGTTTATGAAAACCACCGAGGAGGCTCTGCGGGAGCAGGCCATTCCTGCCGCCAAGCGGAACATCCGTGCCAATGCAGCTATTGCCAGGATTATTGAGCTGGAGGGTCTCGCCGCCTCCGAAGAAGAGCTCAAGCAGGCTATGGAGGTTGTCTGCACCCAAAATCACATGACCTATGAGCAGATGGCCCCCTACATCACCGGGGAGTTTACCGAGGCTGTCCGTCGCAGTGTCCTGACCGGCAAGGTCATGGAGCTGCTCCGCAATAGCGCCGTAATCGAATAAAGACTGTGGGGGACGGGTTTCCCGTCCCGCAGAACTCGATAACCTTTAATTTATTAAGAAACGCTGTCATCCCGAGCGAAGTCGAGGGATCTTTCCAATATCGAAATATGATAACGGATAGATTTCTCCACGCGCTTCGCTTGGTCGAAATGACAGCGTTTTCTTAACTTAGTGACATTGGCATCGAAATGCTTGCTCTTTTTTACGGCCTGCACGTCGCCCCCTGCAATTATTCCTTCCGCCGTTTGAAATACAGTGCCGTAATGGCAACGCCGGTGGCCAGGGCAGCAATGACCACTGCAACGATGATGATCACCGGGGTCGGGTCTGTGTCGCCTTCTTGGTCACTGCTGACCGTTCTGCGTTTGCTCTTTGCGGTTTCTTCGGTTTCCTCGGTGGGCTCGGTCTCGTCCTTTTCGGTCTTTTCCTTGCCGTAGCCGCAGATGGTGCACTTGCCATTTTCCAATTCGTGGTCCTGCAGCTCGTCATGGTCCTTGCAGCCTTCGTTCAGGCAGCTGTGGGCATGACCTTTTTTGTTGGAGTAGCTCCAGGTCTCGTCCCAGTTGTGCTCACCCTTCAGAACGCCCCAGGTGCCCAAATTCTCAATGGGGATTCTGGCCATAGCATCCTCAAAGTCCTTTTCGCACTCACTGCAATGATAGTAGGCCTTCTTGCCGTCCTTGCTGCCGGTGTCCTTTAGGGTGAACTCCAGACCCTCAAGCAGGGTATCCACTTCCTCACTGTACTCGCCCTGGATTTCCATGTGAATGGTGGTGTAAGCACCCTCTACACGGGCAACGTAGTACACAACAGGCTCGCCCCAGTACTCGGTCTCATACTCCAAAAACTCCACACCGCCGATCTCCACGGTGCTGTACTTACCGTCCACATACTCCTGCGCATCGAAGCCGTAGCTTTTTAAATAATCCCGGAAGTCCTCCAGGCCCTCGCCGGAGGCCCAGATATCCACATAGGTCTCATAGTCGTCACCGTCGGGGATGGTCAGAACCACCTTGGACCAGGTATCATTGGTGTCCATAGACTCCTCGTCCAGTGTCCAAACCTCTTCATCATAGACCAGGGTGAACAGGTCCAGCTCCAGCTCCTCGCCCTCCAGCTCTTTTTCGGGTTCGGTTTCTTCCCCGGTGGCTTTTTCCTTGCGGCTTTTTTCGGTTTCCTCCTCCTCACCGCCGCCGCAGGCGGCAAGGGACAGGGCCATAACCATGGCAAGTAATAATGCGATCAGTTTTTTCATAGCAATTGCTCCTTTCTTTTAATATGCAGTTGCAAGTATATTTTATAAAATAGCTTCGTAAATAAAAATAATCCCAAGGATACTTTTCGGGGAAAGTATCCTTGGGATATATTTACATTATACAAATTACAGGTGATCGTTTTGTGTACTTTTACTTAATGTCCTCTAACTTGTCACAGCAGCGGAACAGCTCAAAATAAAGCATCAGTTCATCCCGGGAGGCAACCTCCAGCTTCTGATAAATGCTGCGATTGTGCTTTTTGACCGTGTGGATGCTGATGTAGGCCAGATCGGGGATCTCGGAGATCTCATGCCCATCCATGTAGTAATTGAGAATACGGCGTTCGGCAGAGGACAGGGTCTGCACCTTTTCCGTAAAGCTTTGGAACAGCTCCTCCATACCGGGGGGCAGCTTACCTGCGGCTTGCTTGCGGGCGTTAAGGGTGGTCAGGGTCTGAATACTTAAAAGCTTGCCGCCGGGCTGGATGATGCCATAGTCCCGCAGCAGTCCGTAAATCAGCAGCAGCATCACTTCCGTGACCACATAGGATACGGACAAAAATTCGAAACTCTCCGTAATGGCCTGCTCCACCGCCCATACCGCCACATTCAGCAGTACCGCTGCGATCAGCAGCAGGGCATATTTCAGGGAGGAGAGGCGGTTTTTGCGGGCTGCATGGATGATCAGGCCGATCATCAGCAGCACATAGGCCGCAAGATAGACCGTGTAGAGAATGTGCAGGGGGCCGTAGACCTTGCTGAGGTGAGAAACACCGTCTGTGATCGTAAGCTCTGCACTTTGGTAGTACAGGCCCAGCCAGGGACCGCTGGCAGCCAAGAGAAAGGCCGCCGTGCTGATGGCGCATAATAAATAGCTGGCCCACCTTATTTTTTGTACCTGACAGACACTGCCAATGATCCACACCATGGCCAGCAGAGAATAAGCCGCGCCGAAATAGGAAACGGCATTGGCGATCAGCGCACCGGTCAGGGTCTTGGCTATGGACAGCATAAAGTAACCGATGTTGACAGCTGCAACACAGGCAAACAGAAACAGGAAATGATGGGTCTTTTTCCGCTCCCACAGCATATAAAACAGCAGTAGCAGCACGGCAAGAATTGCCACCAATCCGTATATTACAGATAAATGTCCAATTTTCATGATAAAACCTCTTATTGGACCTGCTCTACAGTGTAGCCCTCCAGCTCCAGCTGCCTGGCCATGCCGTCGTCACCCAGTACATGGGCAGCACCCACGACGATGAACACACTGCCGCCCAGCTCCATGGATTCCTTGGCAAACTCGATCATGTTCACGTTACGCTGACCCTCCAGGGTGTCATTATATTCTGCAAGGAGGGCGGCCTGCTCCGGAGGCAGTGCGCCGGTATCCGTTTCCAGCATGGTCAGCAGCCCTTCCTCGTCACCGATTGCCCAGGCGTTGCACATGGCCTTGATGGAAAGGCTGAACATGGGCGTGCCGTAATAACCCACCGTTTCCTCCAGCATGAGGCACTGCAGCTCCATGCTCATGTTGCTTAAAATGGCATACTGTTCGGCAACAGACTCAATTTCCAGCAAGGGCTTGTCCTGATCGATGGCATCTTCAATGAAGAACCGGTCAATGCCCAGGGATACATCCACACCGGCCTTTTCCATGGCAAGGCTGGAAATCAGGCTGTACCACATGACCGGCTTATACATATCCAGCGCACCGTAATAGGTGCTGTTTTCCTCTAAGATCTCCACAGCCTTTTCATAGGTCTCTTCGGAGATGTAATCGGAGATCTTGCTGCCGTCGGTGAGCACCATGGATTTTGCCATCTCCATAGCAAGGGTCATATCCTTTTCAGCAGAAACGATATCGCACTCCACCGCCAGGGCATCGCAGCTATTGTAGGCATCAAGCACATATGTCGGCAGGGGATACATATCCTCCGTAGCCACATGAATAGAGCCAAGCAGATAAATAAACCTGCCCTCACTGTCGGTGACCTTATATAAAATGGGGGAGGAGGGCTCTTTTTCCGGTTCGGTGACCTCCTCGGTCACTTCCTCGGTTACTTCCTCAGTGGTCTCCTCCGGCACGGTCTGCGCAGTCGTTTCTACCGTGATTTCTTCCGGCTGCTCTTTTTCCTGACAGCCCCAAAGAGCCAGCACCATGGTAAGACAAAGGAATAAAGCGACTATCCGCTTCATAATAAAACCTCCTGCAATATTAGGAATTGTTAAAAACATCTTGTAGGGACCCGGCGTCCTCAACGGTCCTTATAGAAAGTCTCTGTAACCATTATAAAGCCTGCCGGGTTTAATGTCAAATATATCATTTTGTACAGATTCCATAAGTTTTTGTGTCTGTACTTGTACAAGTACACAAATCCCAGAAAACCTATTGACAAGTACTTGAACAAGTGATATTATATAGCTACAAGTACTCAATCAAGTACAGTTCAAGAAAGGATAAGCATGATTATTTATTTAAAGACAGGCTGCCGCAGACCGGTATGGGTGGGGCCGAGACCCTATGTATATGACGTGCAGGGCGCCATTCCCGATGGATGGTGTGACCTTTGCGGCGCAGAGGTGTTCGGGGCTGCCCGGTGTGCGCGGTGTGCAGAAAGGAAGGAGAAAACATGAAATATCCGTGTAAGCGTTGTGAAAAGGAGCAGATGGAAGGAGGCTGCGACAATAAAGGCTGTATGCTGTGGCAGCAGTGGTTTAAGCAGCGGTGGGCCTATATGCAGGGCCTTTGGAGGGTTGAACCGTAAATTATTAAGAATCGCTGTCATTTCGACCGAGCGAAGCGAGTGGAGAAATCTATCTGTTTTGATATTTGAAAACGGATAGATCCCTCGACTTCGCTCGGGATGACAGCGTTTCTTAATAGCTTAAAGCTTAACTAAACGACATTGCCGTCCCCGGGTGTCCGCGATAACTGCAAAAAAATTTTGATTACTACGAACCCTGATGCACAAGCATGGGGGTCAGGAAGGGCTTTTGGAACACCTCCATAATGAGGTCGCATTTCGTGAGAAATGCAAAGTAAATATTATACTTGCTGCCGTAAAGGGTCTCCACATTGCCCATGCCCTTTGTAAAGATCACATCGCTGGTGTCCATAGCATGACGGGCTTCGTCACCCAGCAGATCCAGCTCCACACCGCAGATGTCATTCCCGGTGTCAATGATCGGAAAGGGAATGCCCATAACGGCGGCATCCTCCCGGGTCGCATCGTTGAGGGTGGGTGCGCCACGGACACAGAAGGTGATCTGCAGGTCCGGATAGGCCTGCTGCAAAACCTCTGCAAAAATGCGGTCAAAGCCGATTTCACCGGCATTGTCCGTTACATAAAGAAGGGTCTTTGCGGCTTGCAGGTCTGCCCGCAGGGAAGCATAGGTCTCCTCGGGCAGCTCCATGGACAGAGCGTTTATTAACATTTCGTCCAGCTTTTCAAAGGAAACGTTGCCTTTTAGTGCGGAAAAATCCAGATAATTTCCCAAAATGGCAAACTGCAGTGCTGCAAAAACAGGGTCTTTCTGCTCCATTACCAGTTCCCGGATGCGGGGCAACCGCTCCAGTACGAATTCATTGGACAGCCGTTTTTTCTCGGCGTAGGGGTCGCCCTCGTAACCAAAATGTTTTTTGTAAAGCTGACGGGTCAGGGCATCCAAATGGCAGGAATTGTCTGTACCGATGGCATCTGCCACCAGGGGCAGCAGCTCCTTGCAAAAATCCGTTGCCTTCACAGGGTCTAATTTATAGGCCTCTTTTGCGTGCTTGCCAATAAAGCAGGGGGCGCACAGGGCGTTCATCTTCAGCATATTTATACCTCTAAGCTGATTAAACCAATGTTCTGTAGCCGTAGGGCCGATGTGGTCATCGGCCCTGAGCTGAAAATTTTGATTTAATCAGCGGTTTCATAAGTAATCCACACAGCCGGGGCCGGAGAATAATAAGCCTTTTTCTTCCAGCAGCCGCCGGGTCTGCCGCGCTGTGCCTGCGCCACCGTCAAACAGGACAGTGTCCGGCAAAACCTTTTGAATCTCCTCTTTTACAAGGGGATAGTGGGTGCAGCCCAAAACCAGCGCCTTCAGCTGACCGGCGTAAGGGGACAGAATTTCTTCAAGGAGCGCATCTGCCGGCTGCTCCGCCTCGATCAGCTCCACAAGGCCGGGGGCGGGGATGCGGAGCAGCTCCGTATTGGGATAATGCTCCATCAGCACCGATAGCTTTTCCTCCCGAAGGGTCACCTCCGTGGCCATAATGCCAATAGGGCCGGAGGGGAACTGCTCCGCGGCAGGCTTCAGGGCAGGTTCAATGCCCACAATGACCTTGTCGGGATAAGTGGCACGCAGCTGCTGTATGGCAGCGGCGGTGGCGGTATTGCAGGCAACCACCAAAGCCTTACAGCCTTTTTCCATAAGCCGCCCGGCAGCCGCAAGGGTCAGGCGGCGAACCTCCTCGGTAGTCTTTATACCGTAGGGGGCGTTTTTTCGGTCACCGAAATATAAAAACCGCTCCTCCGGCATAAGCTTTTGCAGCTCCCGGAGAACACTCAGTCCCCCAAGCCCGGAATCAAACACGGCAATGTAGTCAGCTTTTTTCATAAAACACCTTCTCTTGTAGGGAATGCATTTATGCATTCCACGTCCAGGAACAGATAAATCCGTTCCCTACTTTTTTAATAGTTGTTTTGCTTTCTCATAGCCCTTCACCAGCATGCCCAGTGTCTTTTCGTCCTTGGGAAACAGCAGCTTCATCAGGCCGATTGCGATGGCAAAGGTGACGAGCTTTTCCGGGGAGATGGGCAGCCATAAAAAGGCAAGATAGGCACTGGCTACAGTTACCATCCAGCCAATATCCCAGAAAATACCAAAGCCCAGCATCAGGTAGGACCAGCCGTTTGTAATGATCCAGCCAATGCCGAAGCACAGCAAAAACCGGGGATTTAACAGAAACTGCAGGGATTTAATAAAAAATCGCTTTAGCTTTTCAATCATATTCAATTACCTCTCTCTTGTCCGTATTATAGCATGGCGATTCCGGAAAAACAATTCTTAATTCTTTATCTTATTTAAATTTTCCTATTGACAAATACATTTGTCCATGATATCATGCAAAAAATTGAATCGCTTAGATAGAGGCGCGGTACTTCAAAAGTACTTCCCGACAAGGCCAGGCAGCCGTTGGGAACGAAAGGGGAGACCGCCGAAGCGGGTAACCTGCCTGAAGGTTATACTGCTGGGTCGTCGGAGAACATCCGCCGGACTGTCATAGTTAACGCTATGGAGGGCTATTGAGCAGTGTGGTATAGGTGTATTTATACTATTTCTGTCGGATTGCTTTACCAAAGCGATCCGATTTTTTGTTTCTTATGGTTCGACTTTGAACGGTTTCTTTCACCGCTCAGCCGCCCTTTCACCGCATCTGCCTGTTTTTAAAGTCTTGAAATACACAAAGTATTCCTGTGTCTTTAAAAACGGCATCTGCAGCGAAATTGCTGGCTGACCGCCTGAAAGTCCCCATTCAAAGGCGAACCGGGGACCGGCCTCCCTGACGGTCCTAACCGGAAACAGGACCATCGGTCCACATAAAGTAAAACCGGGAAACAAAATTTTAAGAAATGAGGAAAAGAAAATGAGAAGACTGTTCGCAATTGTATTGGCAATTACAATGATGGCTGCTATGGCTCTGATGTTCACCGGCTGTAAGCAAGAAGAGCAGAAGACCGGCGTTGAAGACGGTGTTCTGACTGTAGGCATGGAATGTGCTTATGCGCCCTACAACTGGGCACAGACCGATGACTCCAACGGCGCCGTTCCCATCTCCAATGTTGAAGGCAGCTACGCCAACGGCTACGACGTGATGATCGCAAAGAAGCTTTGCGAGGCCAACGGCTGGGAGCTGGAAGTCAAGATGATGGATTGGGACTCCCTGGTTCCTGCTGTTATGAACGGTGAGATCGACTGTGCCATTGCCGGTCAGTCCATGACCGCAAAACGCATGAAGCAGGTGGATTTTGCGGGACCTTACCTGTATGCCTCCATCGTCTGCGTTACCAAGAAGGATTCCTCTCTGGCTTCCGCTACCGGCATTTCCCAGCTTTCCGGTGCCTGCACCTCCCAAAAGGGCACCATTTGGTATGACACCTGCCTGCCTCAGATCGAGGGTGCTCAGATCAAGTCCGCACAGGATACCGCTCCTGCAATGCTGATGGCACTGGATACCGGCGATGTGGACTTTATTTGTACCGATATGCCCACTGCACAGGGTGCTGTGGTTGCATACCCCGATATGGTTATTCTGGACTTCACCGAAAATGAAGCTGATAACTTCCAGGTTTCCGACGAAGAGATCAACATCGGTATTTCTGTGATGAAGGGCAATACCGAGCTCAAGGGCGCTATGGATAAGGTTCTGTCCACCATGACTGCTGACGACTTCAATGCGCTGATGGCCGAAGCCGTTAAGATTCAGCCCATCGGTGACTGATTATTGTGTACTGCGTAAGGGAGCCGTAGGGCTCCCTTACAGTGCGAGAAAGGATATAAATTATGAACCGTTTTGCCCAGCTCGGAAAGGATATAGCATACCTTTGGGGTGAGTACGCCTCCTTATATATGAACGGCATTTGGCAGACCATCAATATTGCGGTACTCGGTACATTGGTCGGCTGCATCATTGGCCTTCTGTGTGGTGTCCTCAATACCATTCCCTGCATAAATAAAGACAACATAATCAAGCGGATTGCGCTACGCTTGATTCGGATCATTATTCGGATTTATGTGGAAGTGTTCCGTGGAACACCTATGATTTTACAGGCAGTTGTGTTCTATTACGGCCTGCCTTACTTCTCCAATAACGCTGTTCGCTTCCACGATGTATGGACTTGCGCTTTTGTTGTAATTTCCATCAACACCGGTGCTTACATGGCCGAGTCCGTCCGTGGCGGTATTATATCCATTGATCCCGGTCAGACCGAGGGCGCAAAAGCACTGGGCATGACCCACTGGCAGACTATGACTCATGTGATTATGCCTCAAACACTGCGGAATATCTTGCCCCAGATCGGCAATAACCTCATTATCAATCTGAAGGATTCCTCTGTGCTGAGCATTATCGGCTTTATTGAATTTTTCACGGTCCACTCCATTGTTGTAGGTGCGGAGTACCTGTACTTCCCATCGGCAGCTATTGAGATGCTGGGTTACCTGACACTGACTGTAGTGGCCTCTGTATTGCTTCGGTTATTGGAGAGGCGGATGGAGGGCACATCGAACTACGAACTTGCCAGCGAGGATGCACTGGCCATGTCCGCCGGTACTTACAGCCACCCGGACCGTGGCACGCCCTTTGACGAGCGCAGCCGTGAATTTGAAGGAGGGGAAGACTAATGGAAAATATTATTGAGATCACCGGCCTTTCCAAGTCCTTTGGCAAGCATGAGGTCTTAAAGGGCATCGATCTGACCGTTGCAAAGGGTGACGTGATTTCCATCATCGGCGCATCCGGCAGCGGCAAGTCCACCATGCTGCGGTGCGTAAACCTGCTGGAGACCCCCACCGGCGGTGACATCACCTACCACGGTGAAAGCGTGCTGACCACGGTCAAGGCCCATGATTACCGCTCCCATGTGGGCATGGTATTCCAGTCCTTTAACCTGTTTAATAACATGACCGTGCTTAAAAACTGCATGGTCGGTCAGATGAAGGTTTTAAAGCGCAGCAAGGCTGAGGCAAGACAGACCGCCCTGAAGTATTTGGATAAGGTAGGCATGACCCCCTATATCAACGCCCGCCCCCGGCAGCTGTCCGGCTGTCAGAAGCAGCGTGTGGCCATTGCCCGGGCGCTTGCCATGAACCCGGAGGTTCTCCTGTTTGACGAGCCAACCTCTGCCCTGGACCCGGAAATGGTAGGCGAGGTGCTGACTGTCATGAGGCAGCTGGCTCAGGAGGGCATGACCATGTTGGTTGTGACCCACGAAATGGCCTTTGCCCGGGACGTCAGCTCCCGTGTGGTTTACATGAATGACGGCGTTATTTGGGAAGAGGGTACCCCCGAAAAGCTCTTCGGCAATCCCCAAACCCCCGAAGCCCAGGCCTTCCTCTCCAGATTCCTGAATGCGTAGGGGCGATTCATGAATCGCCCGCAACGCAATGAATAATTAGATCACCTGCATGGGTATAATCCCGGCAGGTGATTTTTTATGTTCCATTCTTTTTGGAAAACAGTTGTATTATATATTGTATTGGTGGTTACGGTGCGGCTCATGGGCAAGCGGCAGATCGGCCAGCTGGAGCCTGCGGAGTTTGTGGTTGCCATGGCACTGGCAGACCTGGCGGCTCTTCCCATGCAGGGGATGCCCATGCATACCGGCATTATCCCCATGGTGACCATATTGGGGCTTGAAAAGGCCAGCGCCTTTTTGTCCATGCGGTCTGTGGGCTTTCGGAAGCTCCTTTGCGGCAAGCCGGTGATCCTGATGGAAAACGGAAAAATGCTTCAGAGCAATATGCGCAAAACCAAGGTGACCTTAGATGAGCTTACCGGCCACCTGCGGGAAAAGGACGTGCTGGACCTGTCCACGGTGCGCTATGCTATTTTGGAAACAAACGGCAACCTGTCCGTATTTTTGCAGGAGGATGGGGCACTGCCCATTACCATAATCTCCGATGGAAAGCTGCTGGAGGATAATTTAAAAAAGGCCGGCCGTGACCGGAACTGGCTGAAAAAGACCTTGTCTGCCTACGGTGTCCGGCAAGAGGAGACCTGGCTGCTGACCGTGGACGAGGACGGTAAAGAACAATTTCACAAAAAAGACCGTTGAAAAACTGCTGTGGGGCTGTCGGTGCTCGATTCCTCCCGGGGCTTCAGTGAAAATTATTTCCATGTGTCTGCGGTGTAAATAGATGTGACCCAAATTGCCGAAAAGAAAAAGATATGATATA
>CAYMPY010000062.1:0-11252 GCA_964392535.1 uncultured Oscillospiraceae bacterium | reverse complement strand
ACCCGGCAACCACCACCCACAGCCAGCTGACGGAGGAGGAGCTGCTGGACCAGGGCATCAAGCCCAACACCATTCGTTTGTCTATCGGTACGGAGCATATTGACGACATTCTTGCCGATCTGCAGCGTGGCTTTGATGCAGTAAAGGAGGGCTAAATCATGGGAAATATTTTTAATTCTGCCGACCAACTGATCGGGAAAACGCCCCTTTTGGAGCTGACCCACATTGAAAAAATATATAATTTGAAAGCAAGAGTTCTTGCGAAGCTGGAATACTTTAATCCCACAGGCTCCGTCAAGGACCGGATCGCCAAGGCGATGATCGATGATGCGGAAAGCACCGGAAAACTGAAACCCGACAGCGTTATCATCGAGCCTACCTCCGGCAACACAGGCATTGGGTTGGCTTCTGTAGCTGCGGCGAGAGGTTACCGGATCATCATTGTCATGCCGGACACTATGAGCGTGGAGCGGCGGCAGCTGATGAAAGCGTACGGTGCAGAACTGGTATTGACCGAAGGAGCCAAGGGTATGAAGGGGGCTGTTGCAAAGGCAGAAGAGCTGGCAGCAGAGCTCCCAAACAGCTTCATCCCCGGACAGTTCACAAATCCTGCAAACCCCGCCGTTCATAAGGCAACCACCGGTCCGGAAATTTGGGCAGATACCGACGGCAAGGTGGATATCTTTGTGGCCGGTGTAGGTACCGGCGGTACGGTTACCGGTGTTGGGGGATATTTGAAAACGCAGAATCCTAATGTGAAGGTTGTCGCGGTGGAACCTGCGGGTTCTCCGGTGCTGAGCAAGGGCGCAGCCGGTACCCATAAGATCCAGGGCATCGGCGCAGGCTTTGTGCCTGCTGTGCTGAACACCGATGTATATGATGAGATCATCACAGTGGAAAATGAGGATGCCTTCGCGACCGGCAAGAAGATTGGCAAGACAGAGGGTATTCTGGTGGGTATTTCCTCCGGTGCTGCTGTTTGGGCTGCCATAGAGCTGGCAAAGCGGGAAGAACATGCAGGCAAGACCATCGTTGTTCTTCTGCCTGATATCGGTGACCGATATTTGTCTACCCCGCTTTTTATGGATTGAAAACTTTCCAAAGTTGTCGTATAATAGCAAAAGAAAGGTGGGAATTTTATGATGATTTCATCCCGGGGCCGCTACTGTCTGCGTGTTATGATCGACTTGGCAGAGCATCAGGGCGAGGGTTACATTCCTATGCGGGATGTGGCAAAACGTCAGGGGATCTCCCTGAAATATATGGAAAAGATCCTGCCCGTGCTTGTGAAAAACAATATTGTGGAGGGCCTTCAGGGAAAAACCGGTGGTTATCGGCTGACTCGGAAACCCGAAGAATATAACCTGGGGGAAATTCTGCGATTAACAGAAGGGACGCTTGCTCCTGTGGCTTGCTTAGAGTGTGGAGCGGCTCCTTGTGATCGGGCAGCCGAGTGCCGGACACTTCCTGTTTGGACGGAGCTTGACCGGATCGTGAATAGCTACCTGGACAGCGTAACGATAGCCAATTTGCTGCAAAAGTAACACAAAATGACATAATAGGCTGCAGGAGGCGATGGTTATGAAGGACGATTTCAGTGAAGTGAAAACGCCCTTGTTTGAAGGGATCAGCCCGGCGGATCGCAAGGCTATGCTGGGCTGTATCGGCTATCATATCGGCACGTTTCGAAAAGGTGACATTGTTGCCTTTGAGGAAGAGAACATCAAGCATATTGGCATCGTTTTGTCCGGCAGGGTGGATATGATCAAAGAGGATTTTTGGGGCAACAAAACCATGCTGCTCCGAATGGGCAAAGGGGAGCTATTCGGTGAGACCTTTGCCTGCGGTGAGGATGATCTGTCCGTGGTGAGCTTTATGGTATCTGAGGCTGCCCGAATTCTGTTTATGCCCTTTGGACGGGTGATGCACAGCTGCACCATGGCCTGTGTGTTTCACCACAGGCTGGTTGAAAATATGGTGCGCATTATAGCCAAAAAGAACCGGGACCTGATGCGTAAGGTGGAGGTGGTATCCAAGCGGACCATCCGGGAAAAGCTGCTGGCGTATCTGTCTATCCAGGCGCAGAGTCAAGAGTCCGGTTACCTGGAGATCCCTTTGGGCAGAGTGGAGCTGGCAGAGTACCTGTGCGTTGACCGCAGTGCGCTGACAAGAGAGCTTGCAAAGATGAAGGAAGACGGCCTGATCGACTACGACCGGAATTGTTTTCGTATTTTATAATATTCCACCGGATGATGTTGCAAATGTCACATCATCCGGTGGAATTCTTTTTTATAATACAGGCAGAAGGAGTGATGAACATGCTGGATGGATGCCAGGGAAAGCCCCGAACGCCTACAATTATTGAAAAGAACTGTCCTCAATGCGGAAATGTGATCGAGCTGTTTTCCATTGATACACAAATGGCCTGTGAAACCTGCGGTTTTGTCGCTTACAACGATACATTGAACTGTGTCCAGTGGTGTCAGTATGCCAGAAAATGTGTTGGTGATGAAATGTATGAACACATGATGGAGCTCGTCGCCGCACAAAAAGCCAGAAAACAGGAGGAAAGAATATGATCCGAAGAATCATTACCATTAACGAGGAAAAATGCAACGGCTGCGGTCTGTGCGCCGATGCCTGCCATGAGGGGGCCATTGGCATCGTAGACGGCAAGGCCAAATTGCTCCGGGAGGATTACTGTGACGGTCTGGGTGATTGCTTGCCTGCCTGTCCCATGAAAGCGATTTCCTTTGAAGAGCGGGAAGCGCCTGCCTACGATGAAGCAGCTGTGCTGGCTGCGAAAAAAGCCAAGGAGACCCCTTGCAGCTGTCCGGGCTCTGCCTGCCAAAGCGTACCGGTAAGTGCCCAAAGTCACCTTTCCAATTTCCCGGTGCAGATCAAGCTGCTGCCACCCAACGCCCCCTATTTTGAGGGCGCAGACCTGCTGATCGCCGCCGATTGTACCGCCTTTTCCTACGGTAACTTCCACCGGGAATTTATACAAAACAGGATTACCCTGATTGGCTGCCCCAAGCTGGATGCGGTGGATTATTCTGAAAAGCTGACTCAGATCTTTAAATATAACAACATCCGTTCCGTTACGGTGACCCGTATGACTGTTCCTTGCTGCGGTGGCCTGAGTTATGCTGTAAAGACCGCTTTGGAAAACAGCGGCAAGAATATCCCTTTGCATATCGTAACCATCAGCCCTGACGGTCAGATCATTAAAGACAGCGTAAATGAAAACGGAACATTTTGAATATTTATGATTAAAATACAGGGAAATAATGCCTTGCGAAACGGGTACAGACGTGGTAAAATGGTAAAAAACCTCAGAAAGGGGATTTGAAAATGTTCTGTAAATGGTGCGGAGGCGATCTTGCCTCTACGGATATTAGGTGTAAACGCTGCGGCAGGGATGTGCCTGCGGGTTCTGATTGTGGCGGTTTTTATGATATTATGCAGGAGGGAAGGCCTGTGCAGTCTGCAGTTGCAGCTCCGGCACAAAAGGCCAAAGCGCCTGTGGCCCTGATTGCGGTTATGGCAGCCGGGTTTGCAGTGCTGCTTATACTGCTGATCGTTGTTTTTGTGAATCAGAGCAGGCTGACCCAGGAGCTGGAGGATATCAGAAACGAGCTTCAGGATATGGAAGCGGAGACTGTAATTGAGGATACCGCCGGGGAAGCAGAGCCTGAGAGCACCGGGGAGCTAACGATCACCCTCCCGGAGCTGTTCAATAAAGAGGACGAAGTAACGGAAAAAACCGACGTACCTGAGGTATAGTAGAAAAGGAGGTCGCTGCTATGCAGCAGACACTGGACTTTATCATGTCCTTTTGCAGAGATAAAGTGCCCGGTCGTGGCGAGGATAGTTATTGCTACAGCTTCTGTGATGGTGCAGGCCTTTTAGGTGTGTTCGACGGCTGTGGCGGTGCAGGTGCCAAGACCCATGAAAAGTATTCGGGCCACACGGAGGCTTATGTTGCTTCCAAACTCTGCGCCGGGGCGTTTTACGACAGCTTCCGGGCTGTTTTTCCCGATAACAGAGAAGCGCAGCAGCTGGTATCCCAGGTCTTTGCACCTTGTGTGCAGCAAAGACTTACGAAGTACAGCCCACCCCAGAAAAGCAGTAGCATTAAAATAACAGGCTCCGGTATCCGCACCCTGCCCACCACCGCTGCTGTGGCTTTGGTGCGGGGTACAGAGGTCTCTGCTCTGTGGGCCGGTGATTCCCGGGTCTATGTGCTGGATTCCCGTGGTCTTGCGCAGCTGACTACGGACCATACTTCTGAGCCTGATCCCCTGATTACCATTTATGAGGATGGCATCCTCCGTAATGTGCTGTGTGCAGACCACCCGGTGCAGCTGAGCTGTAAAACCATTCAGCTGCAAGGGCCTTTTGTGGTCTTTGCTGCCACCGATGGCTGCTTCGGATATACGTCCACACCAATGGAGTTTGAGGGGGAAATTTTGAAAACACTGCTTGATTCCAATTGTGTGGCACAGTGGGAGCAGCAGCTTGCCGATGCCATCAGTGCAGTGGCAGGCGATGACCATACTTTATGCCTGGCGTCTTACGGCTACGGCAGCTTTGAGAACCTCCAAAACAGCTTCCGTGCCCGGTATGAAGCTTTGAAGGAAAACTATCTGACAGCGGTGGCAGCAATGCCCCTGGAGGATCGGGAAAGTCGTTATACCCTTTGGAAGACTTATCAAAAAGAATATATGCGCTATATATAAAATAGGGTTGTCTCATTCATTTTGAGACAACCTCTTTTTATAAGTTGAAATACCCTAAAAGATGTGTTATTATTAAAAAAGAGGTGTTAAAAGTGGAAATTCTTTACAGCGATGAACATATTGTGGTCTGCGTAAAGCCTGTAGGTGTGGACTCGGAGCATGAAGTGCCTGCACTTTTGGGCGGAGAAATATATACACTCCACCGATTGGATAAGAACGTAGGCGGCGTGATGGTCTATGCAAAAGATAAGCAAACCGCAGCAAGGCTTTCCAGGATGATCCAGGATGGTGCACTGATAAAGGAATATGTGGCTATAGTCCACGGTCAGCCACCGGAAGAGGGGGATTGGCAGGACCTGCTGTTTAAGGACAGCCGAAAGAATAAAGTGTTTGTGGTAAAAAAGCAAAGAGCAGGCGTAAAAAGTGCCCGGCTGGAGTTTAAACGGCTATGGGCAGGAGAGACCTCCCTTGTGCGGATTCGCCTCCATACAGGCCGCAGCCACCAGATAAGAGTCCAGTTCTCGAGTCGTGGATTTCCCTTGGTGGGCGATCATAAATACGGCTCCCGGGCAGAAGAAACAGCTCCTATGCTTTTTTCCTGCCGCCTGGAATTTCCCTATTTTGGCAAAACCTTTTCCGCGGAATACTACCCGGAGTGGTACAAAACACAATGATTTTTGAAATTAATTACATATTGAAGATAAAATGCATCGTTGTATAATAATATTATAATACCATAGGAGGAGAAAAACTTGAAAAAACATTTGCTGGCAATGCTGTTGGCGGTGATGGTCCTTTGCACGATCGTGCTGGCTGTACCTGCCCAGGCAGCAGAAACGGACATCACGCTTCTCTACGATGACCGCAAGGAGCTTTCTTCCCTTGTGGACGCAGAGGGTGAAGTGTCTGTTTCCAATGAGATGGTTACATCCTATAAGGTTGGTACCACCACAAAGGATGACCATGTGCTGGTGTATCAGGATGGCGTGCTTTACGCTGTCGGTACAGGTACAGCCACCCTGACAGTAGGAGACAAGTCCTATAATGTGACGGTCAAGCCTGCCCCCATCTCCCTGTTTATGATTACCGGTCATTCCATCGGTGCAGGACAGGAGGGTACCGGCACCCAATCTGTGGTGGTAGAGGCCGGTCAGGCCTACAGCTCTTACCATCAGAACAGCCTGGATGTCACCCAGGTGGACGGCTACGGCTTAGGCTGGGGCAGCGAAAACCGAGCAGGTGTTTCCGGCGTTATGCGCTGGGACAGCTACGGTCAGCTGGATGCCTTTGCCTCCGGTGAAGGCGGCAATACCGGTGCAGGCAGCGGCTTTGCTTATCGCTGGAACCAGGTCACCGGTGAAAAGGTGTGGGTCATTAATATTGCTATCGGCGGCTCTTGTATCAACGAGTGGCTGCCCGGAAGTCAGGGCCATAACACTGCTTATGACCTCAACTATTATGATCAGACCATTTCCAAATTTACATATGCACAGACCATTCTGAAAAACGAAGTGGCCGCCGGTCACTATACCCTTAGCAAGCAGGGCATTCTGAACTTCCCCGGCTATAACTTCAGCTGGTACAACAACTGGAGCACCGAGTCTCTGCAGGAGGATTACGAGATCCTGTGGAATGCTTACGAGGCCGAGCTGACCAAGGTAGATATTGACGGTGACGGCACTGCCGATGGCCTGGATATTATGAGCTTTACTGTTGGTTGGCCCAGTGGCAGCAATCTCTATGACAGACCTGCTGCATGGTATATGGGCAGCAATGAGGATTATCCCATGGTTCTCATTTCTGCAGGCACACTGAGCTGGCATGCAGATATTTCCACCTTCCCGCAGATCGACTACATCACACAGAGTGTTGCAGTAAATATGCCTGAGAGCAGAAAGCATACTGCACAGGGTGGTACCAGCGACAACAGCCTGCTCTGTGAGGCCGATAATACCCACTACAGCCAGGTTGGCTACAACGCCATCGGCCTGGAAATGGGCGCAAACTTAGCAGCCTATTTTGCCGGTGGTGCGCCTGCTGTGACCGAGCTACGGCTGGAGGATATGAATGCCAAGGATGTTGGCAATGCACAGAATATGGTCGTGGGCGAAAGCATTCAGTTGACCCCTGTGGTGAAGCCCTATTATGTGGATAACCTGACCTATGAGGTCACCGGCACAGCTGAGATTACCTATCCGCTGATGATCAAGGCCACCGCCGAGGGGACGGCGACCCTGACCGTAAAGCAGGGCGACACCGTTCTGCGTACTGTGAATTTCACAATTTCTGCTGCCCATACCCACTGTGAGTGTGGCGGCAAGCACAGCGGCAGCGAATTCCATACCTGCAGTGAAAGCCTGACCTATGTGCCTTTGAACAGAGATCAGTTTACCAACTATCGGTATGATGCCTACAATTCTTCTGCCGGCAAGCTGGTATCCACCGGCGAAAGCTACGCACTGCGTTCCGGTAACTATTTCCTGGAAGCGGACTATACCATGTCGAGCTCCATTTGTGTTGCTCCCGGCGCAACCGTCAATCTGTGCCTCAACGGCCACAAGCTGACGGTGAGTGCCCGTGCGTTCAAGCCTAATGGCAATTTAATTATCTGCGATTGCTCTGAGCACGGTACCGGTGAGGTCTACGCCAATACTACGAACGCTGCACCGATTCTGTACAGCTACTCCGGTGCAAAGGTGAATTTCTACGGCGGCACCTTCAGCGCAGCTGAAGCACCCAAGCGGGAGTTTGCAGGCTGTATCGGTGTTGCCAATGATATGGGCCTTTACGATGTGGATGCAAACGGTGACGGCAAGCATACGGATACCGACAAGCTGACCGCAGAGGTGAATTTCTACGGCGGTAAGTTCATCGGTACGGACCTGAACTGTGCCGACGGCTCTCCCAGCACAGGCGGCAGCGGTGCTTGTATCTATGTTGTTAACTCCAAGAGTACGCTGAATATTTACGGCGGTGAATTTGTGGGCGCAAGACCTGTGCCTGTGGAAGATGGCGGCACTGCCGCCGGTGGCGTGATCGGCAGCAAGGGTACGGTCAATATTTACGGCGGTATTTTCCGTGACTCGGAGTGCAGCCAGGGTGCCATTTGGACCAATAACAGCAACCTGACCATCTCCGGCAGCCCTGTATTTATCAATAATAACAATGCAGATGTGTTCCTGCACTACTGCGATCATATGTATATCGGCGAGGGCGGTGTTTCTGTGGACACCCCCATTCGTGTTACCGGTTCTGCGGACAACTGGACGAAGATCCACCTGACCAGGGAAGAGGATGCTGCAGCCTTTGTGGGCGTGCACGGTGTGACCATGGGGCAACCGGACAGCAGCCTGATCATGAAGTTTGCCAGAGATAACAGCTACTGCGAATGCGGCGGTACGATCTCTGATGAGGTAAAGTCCCTCGGCGGTCACGTTTGCGCAGATAAGACATGGCTGACCCTGAACCAAGGTAACCTGACTACCCGGTTTACCACTGACAGCACCACCCCGGGACAGACTTCAACTGCCAGATATTACCTGAGATCCACGGAGGTTTGGTTGTATCTGTCCGGTGATGTGAACCTGACCAACGAGATCGAGATTTCTGACGGCTACACCCTGCATATTGACCTCAACGGCTATACCATCACCCATTCTTCCGGCTCTGCTTCGATGTTCCGTGTTTATGGCAACCTGACCATCTGTGACAGCTATGGCGGCGGCGAGGCTATCGGTGTCCGTATCGGAACAAGCAGCGCAGAGGCGGCCTGTGTGTATGCCCTGAACTATAACAGCTCCGGTGAAATTCTGGGCGCACCCAACTTTGACCTGTACAGCGGCACACTGACCGGCTTTAACATCACCTCCAATACGGATCGTACTCGTGTGATTGCCAATCAGGCAGGTGTTGTGCAGGTCGGTAATAATGCCGGGAATAAGGAAGCAGTGTTCAATATGTATGGCGGTACCATCACAGGCGGTTTGGCAAAGATCGCCGGTAACCTCTATATTGGACACGGTTCGTTCCATATGTACGATGGCCTGATTACCGGCGGTGAAGCCACCGGAACTTATGGCGGCAATATGCGCGCGCTTACCAATAATACCATTGAGATCCTTGGCGGCACATTTGAAAACGGTACTGCTGCGGAAAAGGGCGGTAACATTTACATTGACAGCTGTGCAGTAACCATTCGCGATGCACTGATCAAGGGCGGCAGCGCGCTCCACGGCGGCAACTTGTTTATTACCGGTGCAACCACTGTGGCCAATGTCTCCGATACCAAGCTTGTCAGTGGTACAGCCTCCGGTGATTGCGGCGGCAATGTCTACGCAAGCGGCGCAGCACTGAATATGGAAAAATGCACCCTGGAAATCGGCTGGGCAAAGAACTGGGGCGGTAGCATCTATGTGACCGGTAAGGCCCAGGTGGAGCTGAAGGATTGCACCCTCCGTGGCGGCTGCGGCAGAGAGGGCGGTAATGTGTATGTCTACGGCAACGCCTCCGGCAGTAACGGCTCAAAGCTGACCGTAAATGGCGGCACCATCGAGGGCGGTAAGGCAGGCTTTGTTTATACCAGAAACGAAGACGGTACCATTACCGCTGAGAATCTTGGTACTACCTCCGGTAACGCCGGTAACCTCTATGTGGGCGAGTACTGCAGCGCAGAGCTCAATAATGTCACTATGACCGACGGTGTGTCTGTCGGTAAGGCCGGCAGCAACGGCTTCGGCGGTAATATCTATAACAAGGGCACACTGAAAATGGACGGCTGTACGGTCTCCGGCGGTGTCGGCTTCCGTGGCGGCGTGGTCGGTATCCGTGATAACGGCGGACAGGGTGCAAGCTATACGGAGCTGAAAAATTGCACGTTCTTGAATAATACTGCTTCTGTTGCCGGTTCTTCCATTGGCCTGTGGGCAAACACCAATGGCGCAGAGGTGCTGATCGAAAACTGCACCTTCGATGATTCCATGAATTCCACCCGTAACGGTGTCATCAGTATTACCGCACAGAATTGCACCAATCCTGTAACGGTTACTGTGAAGAATGTGGAAATTCAGAATAATAACACCGACGATGCCGATTCCTATGGTATCTATATGGATTACGGTACTGCTGTTTTGGCAGGTAATGTGCAGATCAATGCAGACGATGCGGATATTTACATGATCTATGACAGCATGATCACTGCAGACGATCTGACCGTAGAGAACCCGTTGACCATTTTTGCAGACCGCATCGGCCAGATCGGTACTTCTGCTACGGACAAGAGCGCAAGCTTTACATCTGAAACCCAGGGCGTGACCTGGAGCGAGGGTGTGCTGTACATTAACGGCCTGCTGGGCGGCGCAGAGGGTATTTATAAGACCTTTGCAGAGGCCTTTGCGGCAAATGAGACCAGCCTGACACTGCTTAGTGACCATGAGGGCAGCGCAGAGCTTAGCGGCGACCTGTACCTGAACCTGAACGGCATGACCCTGACCGGCGACATTACCGGCACAGGCACGCTCTACGGTATGGACAGTGCAACCGACAGCTATACCACCGACAATATGGGCGCAATCGTCGGCACTGTTTCCTGCGAGGTTGCTTCCAACTTTAAGAATGCAGCTACACTGAAGCGGTATATGGCTATCGCAGATGCAGAGGGCTATACCTTCCACCGGTTCTATATGGGCATCACCCATGTGAACCTGCGGCCCGGTGTGGACGGCGTGGGCTATAAGGCAGTATTTTACGGTGACGAGCAGGTGCAGCAGCAGGTAACCGGCTACGGCTTTACCCTGCAGCTGGGCGAGGGCGGCAAGGCCGTTTCCAAGGGCACTGAGGGCAGTTTCGTTTCCGGCGAGACTGTGACCATGCGCCTGCAGAACTTTGATGTAGCAAGCTATGGTGAGACAAAGCTTTACGGCAATGTATACCTGCAGCTTGCAGACGGCTCCACCGTTGAAAGCAGCCGTTGCGGCTACACCCTCCGGGAGCTGGCTGAGACTATTGCATTAAATGCAAATGCATTCGAAGCCACCCAGCTGACTGCTGTGCGGGATATGCTCCTGCGCTATGCGGATACCACCTCCAAGTGGGATGTGGATGCGATCCTGAACTACGAGGCATAATACCTATAAATTTTGCTTGTCATTCTGAGCGCAGCGAAGAATCCGTACCTCTTTGTACGGGGGAACGGATTCTTCGCCTGCGGCTCAGAATGACAAGCAGGCCTTCAGGCGTTCGCTTGGAATACCGGCTTTTTTGAGTTGACAGTAGCCTTTGTTTTCATTAAAAAATAAATCGAAAAATTTTGAAAATAACACTTGACTTTTTTTATATTATGTTATACAATAGCGAAGCTGTCAGCGATTTGCTGCTATAGCTCAGCCGGTAGAGCGCATCCTTGGTAAGGATGAGGTCGCCAGTTCAAATCTGGCTAGCAGCTCCAAAGCCCTGAAACTCTTAGAGTTTCGGGGTTTTTTCTTGTTTTTATGCACGAAGTCAGACCGCATCCTT
>CAYMPY010000061.1:0-11261 GCA_964392535.1 uncultured Oscillospiraceae bacterium | reverse complement strand
ATTTCATTTTCCTGCGGAATAACAACCAGACCACCGGGGTGCTGACCGGTAGTTCTGCGAACACCGACACAGCCGGCAGCAAGACGATTCTCCTCTGCCCTGCCCACAACCTTATCACGCTCAGAAAGATACTTTTTCACATAACCAAAGGCTGTTTTTTCTGCAACAGTACCAACTGTACCCGCACGGAATACATGGGATTTACCGAACATCTCTGTACAATAAGCATGGGCACGAGCCTGATACTCACCGGAGAAATTCAGGTCGATATCCGGAACCTTGTCACCTCCGAACCCAAGGAAGGTTTCAAAAGGAATATTAAAGCCATCCTTTTCAAATGTCGCTCCACACTTGGGACAAACTGCATCCGGAAGGTCTGCGCCACACTCATACCCTTTAGGAATATCAAAGGTGGTATACTTACACTCCGGATTGGGGCAACGATAGTGCGGCGGGAAGGAATTAACCTCTGTTATACCGGACATATAAGCCACAATAGATGAGCCTACAGAGCCACGGGAACCAACAAGGTAACCATTTTCCAAAGAATTCTGAACCAGTCGCTGAGCAGACATATAGATCACATCATAATGACAGTTAATAATGTCATTAAGCTCTGTATCCACACGCTTTACCATCAGCTCCGGCGGATTCTCACCATAGAGTCTGTGAAGCTTGCCGTACACAAGATCCTTCAGGTCCTGAACGGAGTTTTCAATGGTAGGCGCAAACAGATTATGCGGAACAGGACGAACCGTTTCGCACATATCCGCAATCAGGTTTGTATTGGTAACAACGATCTCCTGTGCTTTTTCAGCGCCTAAATAGGAGAACTCCTGAAGCATTTCATCTGTAGTACGAAGATAAAGCGGATTGGGCTTATCGCAATCGTCAAAGCCCTTTGTAGCAAGAAGAATATGGCGAAATATCTCATCCTCAGGATTAAGAAAATGTACGTCACCTGTAGCAACCACAGGCTTTCCCATTTCCTCACCAAGTCGAACGATCCGCCGGTTAAAATCACGAAGCTGTTCTTCACTGTCCGCAATACCTTTTTCAAGCATAAAACGGTTATTGGAAATGGGCTGAACTTCTAAATAATCGTAGAAAGCTGCAATGCGCTTAAGTTCATCGTCACTTGCACCCTTAACAACAGCCTGGAACAGCTCATTGTTTTCACAGGCAGAGCCAACCAATATACCTTCACGAAGCTTAATAAGCTCCGATTTCAAAATTCTGGGAACCCTCTTAAAGTGCTTAAGATTGGCATCGGAAATCAAATGATACAAATTCCGAAGTCCCTGCTGATTTTTGGCAAATAAAATGATGTGCTGCGCATGTCTGTTATCCGCACGGTGCTGTGTACGAAGCGATGCCATTGATGCATTGATCTGCTGCACTGTGTGTACATCCAGCTCCTCCAGCTTTTCACAGAGTCTGACCATTATGAGGCCGCAAATCACAGCATCATCAGCTGCACGATGATGGTTAAACTCCGGCAAGCTTAAAGCATTGGCAACGATATCCAGCTTATGCTTATTAAGCTCAGGCATCAAATTTTGCGCCAAAACAAGGGTATCAACAGAAGTAAAATTATAAGCTACACCAAGCTTTTCACAGGCCGCCCGGATAAAGCCGGTATCGAAATCCGCATTATGTGCAACTAAAATGCGATCTCCCACAAATTCTATAAACTTGGGGAGAATTTTATCAATCGTTGGTGCGCCATCCAGCATGGCATCTGTAATACCGGTCAGATCAGTAATCTGCTTCTGCAGCGGCACACCGGGATCCACAAAGGTTTGGAAACGATCCAACTCCTTGCCATTCTTCATAAGAACCGCACCAATTTCAATAACGGTATCATTCTTAGAAGAAAGACCGGTAGTCTCCAAATCAAAAGCTACAAACTCGTCAGAAAAAGAAATATCCTTACTTCCCTTAACAACGATCCTGTCATCAACATCATTGATATAATAGCCTTCACAGCCATACAGAATTTTAATTACATCATCTGTACCTGCAACCTTGGGGCCACCCCCCCATGCTTCTACAACATGAAGCGCATCTGTAAAGGATTGCACACAGCCATGATCGGTAATGGCAATTGCTTTATGTCCCCAGGAAGCAGCTTGCTTAATGGCAGCTTTTGTGCTCGTAAGCGCGTCCATATTACTCATGGAGGTATGTAAATGCAGCTCTACACGCTTACCATCCACAGCTATATCCTTTCTGGAAGGAAGCTGACCTGGCATAATTGCAAAAGGCTTCAAAACCGTCTCATTACTGAAATTATCAACTTGAAGCTTACCCTGAACCTGAACAACATCACCCTGGGATACGCCCTCTAAAATAGGCTTCGCTTCCTTGTTTTCAAGAAACCGTGTGACACGCACAGACGATGAATTGTCGGTTATATCAAAATTTATGACCCAGGCATTTCTCTTGGTCAGTTCTTTATGCTCAATGTTAAAGACCCTGCCCTGAACGATCACAACGCCCATATCCAGCGAAATGTCCTTCATAGCAACAGGTGTGCCCTTAAAGGGCTTACCATATATAGCCACCGTCTGCTGAATCTGAGGCTTCTCAGTGGAAATGCTGCCGGGAGCAGGAAGCTCCGATAAAATCGCACTGCGCATTTTAGCCATTTGCTCATACAACTCCTGGCCTTCCAAACACTTACCGGAACGAATCTCTATTTGAACATCCGCACCAAAACGGCGGTTCAATTGATCACGAACATGAGGTACATACTTTTCAAGCTCTGCCTTTCCGTTTGCAACAAGACAGATGGTTAACTTCTGATCCTCCCATGTCCATTGTGCGCCGGCAAGTGTACCCAAACTCATGGAATCATGCTCTACAAACAGCTGTAACAGCTCATTGGAATCTGTTGCACACAATTGATCCGGAGGAAAAACCGCATCAATATAAATATCATCGAGGCCATATATACCAGCAATCTCATCTGAGATTTTTCCAAGTTCTTTATAAGGAATGTACTTCTCAAAAGAAGCACGGACCCATATTTTTCGGCTTTGTGGATCAATTTCCGCAGCACAAATCGTTGCGGCATCCAAAAAATGTCGCAACGATTCATCCGGAAAATAATCCGAAAACATATTCAAAAAGCCAATTTCTTTCATAGATTAAAACCGTTCAATTCTCTTTAATAAAGCAGGCAAAAGCTCTTCATAGGGCAGCTTTTCGATCTGCTGTCCTTTTTCAAAAAGCATACCGCAGCCATCGCCGCCGGCAATGCCAATATCCGCCTCCCGCGCCTCACCGGGACCGTTGACAACACAACCCATAACCGCAACAGTTATAGGCTTATCGCAATCCTTAAGGGCCTCATCAACTTGATTAACAAGACCGATCAAATCAATTTTTGTTCTGCCGCAAGTGGGACAGGAAATGATGTTAACGCCTTCTCTGCGCAAACCTGCAGCTTTCAGAATATCTTTTGCCGCATAAATTTCTTCAACCGGATCATCGGTCAGACTGACACGAATGGTATCACCAATACCATCTAAAAGAAGTGCACCGATTCCCATTGCAGACTTCATAAGACCCATGCGGACAGGGCCTGTTTCCGTTACACCAATATGGATGGGATAATCACTTTTGCTATGAAAAAGCCGTGCAGCCTGAACCATCACAGGGACTGTAGAAGATTTCATGGAAATACAGCAATCATAAAATCCATTTTTCTCCAGTAACTCCAGATGCTCAAACGCACTTTCAACAAGTGCCTCTGCTGTAGGATGACCATACTTTTCTAAAAGACGCTTGTCGAGGCTGCCACCGTTAACGCCAATACGGATAGGAATACTTTTACTTTTACACGCATCTACAACTGCTCGAACACGATCTTCACCGCCGATATTACCGGGATTGATGCGTATTTTTGACGCACCACCCTCAGCAGCAGCAATCGCAAGCTTGTAGTCAAAATGAATATCCGCAACAAGAGGCAAAACAGAATGGGCGCAAATTTCCTTAAACGCAGCAGCTGCAGCGGAATCAGGTACGGCAAGCCGTGCCACCTGACAACCGGCATCCTTGAGTGCTTGGATCTGTGCAAGGCTCCCTTCCACATCTGTTGTTTTCGTATTGAGCATAGATTGAACTACAACAGGTGCACCACCGCCTACCGGTACATCTCCGATTTTTATCTGTCTGGACATCTTGTCACCTCGTAAATATGGTAAATACATCTTTAAATAATACAACCGCCATTAAAACAAGCAGCAGAACCATACCAATTCCATGAATATAGCCCTCAATTTTAGCGGGCACTTTTTTACCTGTAAGCTTTTCAATCAACGTTGTAAGCAAAAGACCGACAGTGCGACCACCATCCAAAGCAGGAATCGGAAGCATATTCATAACCGCAAGGTTTATAGCAAGCAAGCCGCCGATACTCAGCATATTCAAAAACGCAAACCAAGCATTGGCTGATGCCGCAGCAGTCTGATTCATTTGATCTACAATACCAACCGGACCTGATAGATCACGGAATCCAACTTGGCCGGTAAAAAGCATGCCAAGTGTCATATATACCATTCGCACATAATTGCCCGCTGTAGGAAATACTTGAGAAACGACAGACTTTGCTGTAGTCTCTTCAACAGTAAAGGAAAAGCCATAAAGCTTCTGCTCCTCTGCCCCAGGTACAGCACGGCGCTCAAAACGCACATCCTCCAGTGTTACAAGCGCACCGTCACGCTCAACTACAAAATCATACTCTCCGTCAGAAAGAAGCATGGTTTCAAGGGTAAAGTCGTTATTCACACGAATCTTTTTACCATTAAACTCTTTAATAACATCTCCCGGCTGTAAGGTTTGATCTTCCGCAAGACAGCTCCATTGCTCCACGGAAGCAATTTGAGGCGAAATATAATTAGGCGCACATGCCAATACGATTGCAATGATCACAATACCGGTCAAAAAATTCATAAATGAACCTGCAACCAATATGATCAGCCTTTTCCACCAGGCTGCCTTCTGGAATGAACGGGGATTATCTGTATCCTCATCCTCGCCCTCCATGGCACAGTATCCGCCGATAGGAATACAACGGATAGAATACAGGGTCTCCCCTTTTCTCCACTTTAGGATCGCAGGTCCCATGAAGAGTGCAAATTCATTTACCTGAACACCCAAGAGCTTCGCAGCCATGAAATGTCCAAACTCATGAATAAAAATTAAAAAGCTAAAAAGTAAAATGGCAAAAATAATGCTCATGTCGATCCTCACATAATCAGGAAATCAATTCTTTAACGCACTGCCGTGCCAGGCGGTCAGCTTCAAGTATCTGTTCCAAAGTAGGTGTCTCAAGATACGGAACAGTAGATACAGCATGATTAACAAGTCTGTAGATGTCATAAAAGCTGATTTTATCCTGTAAAAACAGCTCAACAGCTGCCTCGTTTGCTCCGTTCATAACGGGGCACGCCGTACCACCGGCCGCACCGCAGGCTCTTGCAAGTGCCAAACAAGGAAATGCATTTAAGTCCGGCTCATCAAATGTAAGCGCGCTGCAGCTCAGCAGGTCCAGGTCAGGGGCACAGCAAGCAGTTCTCTCGGGATAAGTAATGGCAAGCTGAATCGGCAAACGCATATCAGGCGCACCCAGCTGTGCCATAACAGCACCGTCAACATACTCCACCATACTGTGAATAATGCTTTGGCGATGGATTACCACATCCACTTTATCAACAGGCATATCGTAAAGCCGCATTGCTTCTATAACCTCTAAGCCCTTGTTCATAAGTGTAGCGCAATCGATGGTTATTTTTTGACCCATCTTCCAATTGGGATGTTTCAGTGCATCTGCTTTTGTAACTTGTGCCAGCTGCTTTTGGTTCATTCCGTAAAATGGGCCGCCTGAACAGGTTAAAATCAATCTTTTGATTTCTGCCGGATTTCGACCGCCCATAAGGCACTGGAAAATGGCGGAATGCTCCGAATCAACCGGAATGATCTCCGTGCCACATGCCTTAGCAATCTTCATGACCAGTTCACCGGCGCAAACCAGTGTCTCCTTATTTGCAAGCCCAATACGCTTGCCTGCAGTAATGGCAGAAAGCGTGGGCTTTAGACCTAACATACCTACAACAGCGGTGATAACGCAATCCACCTGAGGCAATGTGGCTGCTTTAATAAGACCTTCTTCTCCCCATAGCACTTCAATGGGCAAATCAAAAATCAAGTCGTGGAGTTTCTCAGCGAGTTCCTGAGTGGACATAACCGCCACATCCGGCTTAAACTTCCGGCACTGTACGGCCATTCGATCCACATTGGTTCCTGCGGTCAATGCAGCTACACGGACACCCAGGCTTTGCGCCACATCAAGTGTCTGTCGGCCGATAGAGCCGGTAGAACCCAAAACACTAATACAATTCATCATAATACGCTCACCATAGCAGGCCAAAGCTCCATAAATATCTCAACCATAGGTGCTACAAAAATTGTAGAATCAAAACGGTCAAGAATACCACCATGACCGGGAATCAACCTGCTGTAATCTTTAATTCCGGTCTGTCTCTTAATTACAGAAAAAGAAAGATCTCCAAATACACTTACGAGACTTCCCGCTGCACCAAAGGCAGCAGCAGCATAATAATTTACAGAAAAATTAAAGTGTTTATTAAGCACCAGGCAAAATACAACCATACCAATCATGGAAGCCACAACACCACCGATCAGACCCTCTACCGTTTTCTTTGGACTGATTTTAGGTGCCAGCTTATGCTTTCCAAAAAATACACCGGCAAAATATGCACCGCTGTCAGCAACAAAGGAAATCAAAAATGGAACAAGCACCAGGATCTTACCATCATTCCCGGCACGCAGTCGCACAAGCGCAGCGAACATATAAGGTATAACCAAACCTGCCTCTATGCAAACGCATACCTTTGCAATAGTCACATGCTCCTGATCAAACATTACTTCTGTAAACAGAAGGATCATAAACATAAAAACACCGGGAAGCAACCAGTTGGATTGTTCTCCTAAATAAGACCATAATACAACCAAAAAGGCCATGATTGCGGAGTATATAACCAGGCGCATTTTTTTAAGTAAACCTGTGCCCCATAAAAGCTCATAAGCTGCAACAGCAGACATGGTGCCAACAAGAACCACTGTATACACAGGAGGTAAAACCAGAAGTATTACAAGCAACAACGGCAGCAACAGTACCGCAGACAGTATTCTGACAAGCATAAATCAAGTCCCTCCAAATCTGCGATTGCGGCCATAATATTGTGCAATAGCCTCGTCCATATCTTTTTCCTTAAAATCAGGCCAAAGAACGTTCAGAAACACATACTCACTGTATGCAGACTGCCAAAGCAGGAAGTTGCTTGTGCGCAGTTCTCCTGAAGGACGAATTATAAGCTCAGGATCAGGAACATCAGCAGAATACAGATACTTACTCATAAGCGCCTCTGTCAGATCCTCAGGAGCATATTTCCCTGCCCTTACATCCTCAGCAAAGGCTTTTGCCGCACGTACCAGCTCATCCCGACCACCATAGTTCAGACAGAAATTCACCTGAACATCATTATAAGTTGCAGATCGCTCCTGCGCTTCTGTACAAAGCTTTTGAAGCTGTGGATCTAGTCTGGAGATATCGCCAAAGACCTTAAAGCGCACCTTGTTCTTATCCATATCACGCAACGCTTCTTTTAAGTATTTACCCATCAAGGTCATAATACCCGAAATCTCTTCTTCGGACCTTTTCCAGTTTTCGGTTGAAAATGCATAGACGGTCAAATACTTCACACCGATCTTTCTGCAGTAATTGGCCGTTCTCCGAAAAGCCTCTGCACCTGCAGCATGTCCCGCAGTTCGGGGAAGCCCTCTTTTTTTCGCCCAGCGGCCATTACCATCCATAATAATAGCAATATGCTGCGGAACGGGCTGTATATTCTTATCAGGCATAATGAAACCCAACTTCCTTCAAAAAGATATATGCGGATTTTGGGGACGCCAAGCGCCCCCAAAATGCAATCAGATGGCCATCAGTTCCTTTTCCTTAGCTGCCAGAGCTTCATCAGCCTTCTTAATATACTTATCCAAAATATCCTGCAGATCCTTCTCTGCCTTCTTCTGATCATCCTCGGTGATCTCAGAATTCTTCTTCAGCTTCTTGATGTAATCCATGCCATCACGGCGAATGTTACGCATAGCTACCTTTGCATCCTCGGCGTACTTTTTGACCTGCCTGGTCAGTTCCTTACGCCGTTCCTCAGTAAGCTGCGGGAAGGTCAGGCGAATGATCCGGCCATCATTTTGGGGATTGATGCCCAGATCGGATGCCAGAATTGCTTTCTGAATCTCCTTAAGCAAAGAAGTATCCCAGGGCTGAATAACCAGGGTACGCGCATCGGGAGAAGAAATGGTGGCTACTCCGTTCAAAGGAGTCTCGCTGCCATAGTATTCCACACTGATCCGATCCAGTACCTTCGCATTTGCTCTGCCTGCACGAACAGCACCGAACTCCTCATCTAGATGATCCAGTGCCTTTTCCATTCTTCTGCTGTAATCCTTAAAATCAACACTCATGATTTAAGCCTCCTTAACAATTGTTCCAATTTTTTCACCGCAAACAACGCGGATGATGTTCTCAGGGTCCTTCAGCGCAAAGCACACAAGGGTCATATGATTATCCATAGCCAAGGTCATTGCTGTAGTATCGGTAGCCTTCAAATGACGAGCCAAAACTTCATCATATGTAAGCTCATCAAACTTGACAGCTGTAGGATCAACATTGGGATCGGCAGAGTAAATACCATCCACATTCTTAGCCATCAAAATCGCATCAGCCTCAATTTCAACGCCACGAAGGACTGCACCTGTATCAGTGGAGAAATAGGGGCTGCCTGTACCACCGGCTATAATGATGACTTTACCTTCATTAAGATATCTGTCAGCCAGATCTCTTGTGAAGTACTCGGCAAACTTATGCATTTCAACAGCCGTCAGTACTCTGGCAGGAACACCGTGCTTTTCCAGTGCATCCGCAACAGCAATACTATTCATCACCGTCGCAAGCATGCCCATGGAATCAGCATGGGTACGCTGCATCTTATCAGCGCCGTCCTTTACGCCGCGCCAGAAATTTCCGCCGCCGATAACAACGCCGATCTGAACACCCATATCCCGGCACATCTTAATGGTGTCACATACCGTACCGATCACCTGGAAATCCAAACCTCTGTGGGCATCACCAGCCAAAGCCTCGCCACTGATTTTCAGAAGAATTCGTTTAAATTTGATTTCAGACAAACTGATCACTCCTCTCGTCTTTCTCTATTTTATAATAAGTCTGCCAAATTGACAACTACAAATTCGCATTTTTCTCAAAAACTTTATAAATTTTTTTCAAAATTGCTTTCGCATAAGAATAATTGTTGCAAAATAATAAGACATGGGTTATAATACTTTAGACTATAAGCAAAAGAGAGGATACTGAAAATGGCTGAAATGAACGAGAGCAAAAATTTCATCCATGCTTTTATCGAAGAAGATATCGCAGAGGGCGGTCGCTACGCCGGCAAGACCGTGCACACCCGCTTCCCGCCCGAGCCCAACGGCTATCTTCACATCGGTCACTGCAAGGCGTTAATCATTGACTTCGGCACTGCCGAAAAGTTTAACGGTCTGTGCAATCTGAGAATGGATGACACAAACCCTACAAAAGAAGACGTAGAATTTGTTGAAGCAATTCAGGAGGATATTCGCTGGCTGGGCTTCAACTGGGATGACCGTTTTTACTACGGTTCTGATTATTTTGAAAAGACCTACGAGTTTGCCATTGAGCTGATCAATAAAGGACTGGCTTACGTTTGTGAGTTGACCCCTGAGCAGTTCAAGGAGTATAGAGGTGACCTGAACACACCTGCTACCTCCCCTTATCGTGACCGTCCCATTGAGGAGAGTTTGGACCTGTTCCGTCGTATGCGTGCCGGTGAGTTCGAGGATAACCGCTACACGCTCCGTGCCAAAATTGACCTGACATCCGGTAACTTCAATATGCGTGACCCGGTTATTTACCGTATCCGTCATATGCACCATCATCGCCAGGGCGACAAGTGGTGCATCTATCCTATGTACGATTTTGCACACCCCATTCAGGATGCACTTGAAGGTATTACCCACTCTCTTTGCTCCCTGGAGTTTGAAAATCACCGTCCTCTGTACAACTGGGTTGTTGAAAATGTGTCCGTAGGACACCGTCCCCGTCAGATTGAATTTGCTCGTCTAGGCATCGACCACACTGTTCTTTCCAAGAGAAAGCTCCGTGCGCTTGTGGAGGAAGGCCGGGTCTCCGGCTGGGATGATCCCCGTATGCCTACCCTTTGCGGTCTGCGTCGCCGGGGATATACGCCCCAGTCCATCCGCAACTTCTGTGACCGTGTTGGCGTAGCTAAATCTCCCAACACCATTGAATTTGCATTCCTGGAGCACTGTCTGCGGGAGGACTTAAACGAAACTGCACAGCGTGTCATGGCTGTCATTAAGCCTGTTAAACTTACCATCACCAATTACCCCGAGGGTCAGAGCGAAACCTTCGAAGTAGAAATCAACCCCAACGATCCCAACGCCGGCACACGCCAGATCACCTTCTCCAGAAATCTTTGGATCGAAGCAGATGACTTCCTGGCTGAGCCTATCCCCAAGTATAAGCGCTTGTATCCGGAAGGACCCGAGTGCCGTCTGAAGGGTGCATATGTTATTAAATGTACAGGCTGTGTCAAGGATGAAAGCGGCAATGTAATCGAGGTTCTTGCCACTTACGATCCCGATTCCAAGGGTGGCGATCCTGCTGATGGTCGTAAAATCAAGGGTGCTACGATCCACTGGGTCGATGCAGAAAACTGCTGCGAGGCCGAGGTCCGTCAGTACAGTAATCTTTTTGATGACCCCGATCCCGATGCCGCCGGCAAGGACTTTATCTCCTGCCTGAACCCCAATTCTCTGGAGATCCTCACAGGCTGTAAAGTCGAAAAAAGTCTGGAAAATGCCAAAGCTCCTGTTTCCTTCCAGTTTATGCGACTTGGCTATTTCTGCCCTGATTCCAAGGACAGCGCACCCGGTCATCTTGTATTTAACCGCAGCGTAAGCCTGAAGGACGGCTTCAAGCCAACCAAATAAAAAATGTACTCCCTGACCCGCGGGTCCAATGTCATTAAAGTTAAGAAAAACTGGACTTCACAGACATGTGGAGTCCAGTTTTTTGTAACTAT
>CAYMPY010000060.1:0-11281 GCA_964392535.1 uncultured Oscillospiraceae bacterium | reverse complement strand
GCCCGGGCCGGAGGTGTCCAGACTCAGGGTCACCTTGTCATTTAAAACAGTAAAGTGCAGCTGGAACTTGATGCCGGTCTCCGGCAGCCAGGCAACACCGTACTTTTCACCTAAACGCCTGGAGGCGGCCTTCTTGATGATGGCCTGACAGTCAGACACGCTCATGAGCTGGCTGTTGAGGCAGTGACCCTTTACAGGGAACTGGCCGTCCCTGGGGATATAGTCCTCCAAGTTTGCGTGATACACACCCTGGAACAGCTCCTCAAAGCTTTTTGCCGTAAACTGGGCCAGCACCACCATGACCCGCTCGCCGGTGCGCAGGCACACGTTTGCTTTTGCAAGGGCGTAGGCATCTCCGTCAAACAGCACACGGTGGTCCTCCACCTGTACGTTCTCCATGCCCAATCTTCTTAATTCGTCACCTGCAATGCCCTCCAGGCCAAACAAACAGGGAACGACTAATTTCATGTTATTCATAAAACCTCCGGTGTTGTAGCGGGCGGATGATATCCGCCCCTACAATCTGTATTTATGGTATAATTTTATTTCTTTTCAGGTATCTTTCTTCTTCGGAAAAGACACAGCCGCAGTATTTTTGCATATAGAAATCATGCTCCCGGGCGTATTCCTGACCGGCCTTGAAGTAAGGACGGAAATCCCGGTAGAGAAATTCCACGCCGTATTCGGCAGCAGCTTTTTCTGCGGTCTCGGCCATCAGCTGGTGATTTTGGTAGGGGCTTATGAATAAGCTGGAAGTGAAGCTGTCAAAGCCGCCCTCTTTGGCCTGCTTTGCCGCCTCAAAAAGCCGCATTTCGTAGCATTTGCCGCAGCGATTTGCAATATCCTCTGCCACCGCCCGCACAAAGGGCCGCAGGGCATAGTCGTTCTTTTCAATTAAAGGCAGCTGTACATCCTCCGCATAGCCACGCAGACAGTTGCGGCGGGCCCGATATTCCGTAAAGGGGTGGATGTTGGGGTTATACCAAAAGCCGTAGACCTCGATGTTTTCCCCCCGAAGGGCTTCCACACACTGGTTGGCGCAGGGTGCACAGCAGATATGAAGCAGGGTTTTCATAGAATTCTCCCGAAAAATAGCAATATTTTTATCATTATAGCATTATTCCCCTTTTGACGCAAGAAAAAAACCTGCCCCCACCCCATATTTTTCAGGATTTTTCCATTGTGCGTGCTGTATACTTGACGATAACAGGGGGTTAGAGTATAGTATCATATATGGCGAATTGATAATGGATAATTGAAAATTGAAAATGAATTATCCATTATCAATTATCAATTTTGAATGGGGTGACGGCATGGATGAATTGTACATGCAGGAGGCTTTAGCACTGGCAAAAGAGGCTGCTGCCGACGGCGAGGTGCCGGTGGGCTGTGTGATCGTCTGCAACGGCAAAGTGGTGGGCCGTGGCCGCAACCGCCGGGAACAGGACAAAACCGCCTTGGCCCATGCGGAATTGGAGGCCATTAAAGAGGCCTGTGAGAATTTAGGTGGCTGGCGGCTGTGGCAGTGCACGCTGTATGTGACCTTGGAGCCCTGTCCCATGTGCGCCGGTGCCATTGTAAACGCCCGGATTCCCCGGGTGGTATACGGCGCATCGGATAAAAAATGCGGTGCCTGCGGCTCGGTCTGCAATTTGTTCACTATGGATTTTAACCACCATCCAACCGTGGAGACCGGTATTTTAGAAAATGAGTGCGCCGCACTGCTGACCGAATTTTTTCAAAACCTCCGCATAGAGCTGTGCACAAGACCAAAATGGAAAAAGCCTTAAAGAGATGCTGCGGCATCTCTTTTTTTAATGTAGGGACCGGCGTCCTCGACGGTCCCAACGAACCGAGGACCGTCCGGGAGGCCGGTCCCTGCAATATATTTTTCAAAGGGGGATCGCTATGGATTTGGCAAATCGGGCAGGCGCTTTTGCGGTGATCGGGGCGTTGGTGCTGCGGCTGGGTGGCAGCAGCCTGCCGCAAAAATTTGTGGACCTGATGGCAGATCCAAAGGTGGCGGAGGTGATCCTGTTTGTGGAGACAGGTCGGCGGGTCGCTGCGCTGCGAACGGTGCTTGACCATGAGGCGGAAAGTGCTGCACCTGTGCTGAAAATGCCGATTTGCTTTTCTCAGGAGGATGCAGCACTTGTGACGCTCCACAGCTCCGCCTCCAAGGATGCGGATATTTCCGGGCTGCTGGCACAGCCACTGCAGTGGAGTCTTTATGAAAAAGAGCCAACGGTGCTGATCCTCCATACCCACACCAGCGAAAGCTACACCGGCGATTATGAACAGGACAGTGCTTATCGCACGTTGGATGAGCAATATAATATGCTCCGGGTGGGACAGGCCCTGACCGAACGTTTGGAGCAGGCCGGGATCGGGGTGATCCATGACCGCAGCTTTCACGATTACCCCTCCTATAACGGTGCATACAGCCACGCACGGACAAGCATTGAAGAATATCTTGCCCAGTATCCCTCCATCCGTCTTGTGATCGACTTGCACCGGGATGCAGTTGCTGACAGCCGGGGGAGCCAATTGGCTTACACCACAGGGGATGCCGCGCAGCTTATGCTGGTGATCGGCACAAACCACACCGCCTGGACAGAAAATATGGCCCTTGCCGTAAAAGTACAGGCACGGCTGGAGCAGCTGCAGCCGGGACTATGCAGACCCATGGCCTTGCGGGCACAGCGGTTTAATCAGGACCTGTGTCCCGGTACCCTTCTGATCGAGGTGGGCGCAGCCGGCAATACATTGGACCAGGCCCTGAACGCCGTTGATCCCTTAAGTAAAGCGATTATAGACCTTGCCGAAGGAACAAAGTAAGTGCAAAATTGAAAATGCACGGTGCATTCTGTATTTTGCATTTTAAAAAGCTTTGTTCATAAAATTGTCGAAAATTGTTTATACTTTTGTGATGCTATGTTCAAAAGCGAGGTTTACTATATTTTCAGAAGGTCGGCGGAAGCCGTGAGCCGCTTACCTTCCCTCCGTAGAATCCTCTTTTCTACCTCTCTTCTTTCTAATCCCTTTCGCAGGAGTCCCCCGGGTAACCGGGGGACTTCTCATTTTGTGCAGTGACACACTTTGTTTACAAAGTAGGGGATTGCGAACAATTTTTTAATGTGCTACAATAAAAGATAATGTATTATAATAAGGAGGCTTTAGGAACGAAATGATTAAAAAGTTAGCCCAAAGTATACGGGAATATAAGTGGGCTGCGCTTGGAAGTCCCATATGCATGGTGGGTGAAGTGACCATGGAGGTGCTGATCCCTCTGGTGATGAAGGACATGATCGATAAGGGCATCTCCGCTGGCAACATGGCTATGGTCTGGAAGCAGGGCCTGCTGCTGGCACTTTGTGCCCTGTGCAGCCTGTGCTTTGGTGTGGCCTCGGCCTTCTTTGCCTCCTATGCCAGCACCGGCTTTGCCCGCAATCTGCGCCATGATATGTTTAACCGGGTGCAGACCTTCGATTTTTCAAATATCGACAAATTTTCCACATCCTCTATTGTCACCAGACTGACCTCCGATGTGGCAACGCTGCAGATGACCTTCCAGATGTGCATCCGCATGATCTTCCGCACCCCGGTAATGCTGGTCATGGCCCTTATTATGGCCTTCCGGATCAGCCCCCGGCTCAGCATCATTTACTGCATCGTCCTGCCTCTGCTGGCTGCAGGTCTTATGGTGCTCATTAAGCTGGTGCACGCCATTTTTGAGCGGGTATTCAAGACCTATGACAAGCTTAATAATGTGGTGCAGGAAAATATCCACGGCATGCGTGTGGTCAAGTCCTTTGTCCGTGAGGAAAAGGAGGTCGAAAAGTTCACCTCTACATCCGACAGCATTTACAAGGATTTTGTGAAGGCGGAACGCATCATGGCCTTCAATAACCCCCTGATGCAGCTGGCCATTTACACCTGCATGATCGTCATTTCCTACTTTGGTGCCACCATGGTGGTACAAAATCAGCTGACCACCGGTGAGCTGACCTCCATGTTTACCTATACCGGTCAGATCCTCAATAGCCTGATGATGATGTCCATGGTCTTTGTGATGTTCACCATGAGCCGTGCGCCCATGCGCCGTGCTTATGAGGTGTTGACCGAAGAGCCTGCCCTGAAAAATCCCGAAAACCCCGTTACCGAAGTACCTGACGGCTCCATTGACTTTGAGGGTGTTTGCTTCCGTTATTCTGAAGGCGCAGGCCGCTACGCCCTTGAAAATGTGGATATCCACATTAAGCCCGGTCAGACCGTTGGTATCCTGGGCGGTACCGGCTCCAGTAAATCCACCCTGGTACAGCTGATTCCCCGCCTCTACGATGTGACCGAGGGCAGCGTAAAGGTGGGCGGTGTGGATGTGCGAAGCTACGACCTCCACGCCCTGCGGGAGCAGGTGTCCATGGTTCTGCAGAAAAACCAGCTGTTCTCCGGCTCGGTCAAGGATAATCTGCGCTGGGGTAACCCCAACGCCACCGATGAAGAGATGATCCATGCCTGCAAGCTTGCCTGCGCCCATGACTTTGTAAGCGCCTTCCCGGATGGCTACGATACCCACATCGAGCAGGGCGGCAAGAACGTCTCCGGCGGACAGAAGCAGCGGCTGTGTATTGCCCGGGCGTTACTCAAAAAGCCGAAAATTCTGATTTTGGACGACTCCACCTCTGCGGTGGATACCCATACCGATGCCATGATCCGCAAGGCCTTTGCCGAGGAGATCCCCGGTACAACCAAGCTGATCATTGCCCAGCGTGTGGCCTCTGTTCAGGAGGCAGATCTGATCTTAGTGCTGGACGGCGGCAAGGTGGTTGCCCAGGGCACCCACGATACGCTGCTTCAGTCCAGTGATATTTACCGTGAGGTTTATGAATCTCAGACGAAGGGAGGGGACGAGTAATGCCTCCTGCACCCTTAAGAGGTGACGGCCGTAAGGCTAAAAACCCGAAGAAAACCCTTCTGCGGCTTCTTGGCTACATGAAGCCCTACTCTGCACGGCTGGTTTTGGTGGTGGTGTGCATTATTATGGCCTCCTTCGCCCAATCCTTAAGCAGCAAATCCTTGGAGTATATCATCGATGATTATATTACCCCCATGCTGGGTCAGGCTGCCCCGGATTTTGTGCCCCTGATCAAGTTTTTGTTTATATTGGGCGGAATTTACCTGATCGGTATGCTCAGTGCATTTACCTACAACTTCCTGATGGTCAAGATCGGTCAGGGCACCCAAAAGCAGATCCGGGATGCCATGTTCTGCCATATGCAAAAATTGCCCATCCGCTACTTTGACACCCATCCTGTAGGCGATGTCATGAGCCGCTACACCAGCGATATCGATACCCTGCGGCAGATGATCTCCCAAACCATTCCTCAGTTTATCTCCTCTGCAACCACCCTGATCGTGGTGTTCGCCATGATGCTGTTTACCTCCCCCATTCTTACAGGCATTGTGCTGCTGACAGCCTTCGGTATTATGCTGGTCACAGCCACCGTTGCCAAGAATACCGGCAAGTATTTTATCGGTCAGCAAAAGGCGCTGGGTGCGGTCAACGGCTATGTTGAGGAAATGATCAATGGTCAGAGAGTTGTTAAGGTATTCTGCCGGGAAGAGACCTGCAAAAAAGAATTTGACACCATCAATGAAAAGCTGCGTCAAAACGCCTACAAGGCCGGTTCTTACACCAACATGATGGGCCCGGTGAACAACAACTTAGGCTATATCCAGTATACGATTCTGGCCTTAGTGGGCGGCCTTTTGGCAATCAGCTCCGGCGGCAAGCTGATCACTCTGGGCGGCCTTGCAAGCTTCCTGCTGCTGAGCCGCACCTTCAATATGCCAATCGGTCAAATTTCCAACCAAATCAACTCCCTTGTTTTGGCCCTGGCCGGCGCAGAGCGTATTTTTGAGCTGATGGATGAGGAAGTGGAGACCGATGACGGCTATGTGACCCTTGTAAACGCCAAAAAAGACGAAAACGGCAATATTACCGAGTGCAAAGAGCGCACCGGTATGTGGGCATGGCGCCATCCCCATCAGGCTGACGGTACGGTGACCTACACTGAGGTCCGGGGTGACATCACCATGTATAACGTGGACTTTGGCTATGTGCCCGAAAAGACGGTGCTGCATGATGTGACCCTTTACGCCAATCCCGGTCAGAAGCTTGCCTTCGTTGGCGCAACCGGCGCAGGCAAGACCACCATTACCAACCTGATCAACCGCTTTTACGATATTGATGATGGCAAGATCCGCTATGACGGCATCAACATCAATAAGATCAAAAAGGCGGACCTGCGGCACTCTTTAGGCATCGTTTTGCAGGATACCAACCTCTTTACCGGCACGGTTATGGACAATATCCGCTATGGCAACCTGGATGCCACCGATGAGGAGTGTATCCACGCCGCAAAGCTTGCTAACGCCCATGACTTTATTACCCGTCTGCCGGAGGGCTACAACACCATGCTCACCGGTAACGGTGCCAGCCTTTCTCAGGGTCAGCGGCAGCTGATCGCCATTGCCCGGGCGGCTGTTGCCGATCCCCCGGTGATGATTTTGGATGAGGCTACCTCCTCCATCGACACCCGTACCGAGGCACTGGTGCAAAAGGGTATGGATGCCCTCATGAAGGGCAGAACCACCTTTGTCATTGCCCATAGGCTGTCCACGGTCATGAACTCTGATTGTATCATGGTCCTGGACCACGGCAGAATTATCGAGCGTGGCTCCCACGAGGACCTGATCGCCCAAAAGGGCACCTACTACCAGCTCTACACCGGCGCATTTGAGTTAGAATAACAAAAGCGGCACCGTAACGGTGCCGCTTTTGCGTATAATACTTGAATTTTACAGAAATAAATGTTAGGATTGTATTGAAAAATGAGCTTTATACCAAAAACGGAGGCGGTTTTATGAAAAAGCTTTTTAATTTTGGATTTCTACTGGTTACAACTCTGGTTTTGTGCCTGTTGCTTTCCCCTGCAGCTGAAGCTGCAACCGTAGACAGCGGCACCTGCGGCGCAGAGGGGGATAATCTGACCTGGACACTGGACGATCAGGGCACCCTCACTATTTCCGGTCAGGGCAGGATGTATGACTGGTATGACTATACCGGAAGCCGTCCCGGCTGGTATACCTATCGGGATACCATCGGAAAGGTTGTTATTACCGAGGGCGTGACGCATATTGGTTATAACGCCTTTTATAATTGCACAGCCCTGGCGGAAATTCAAATTCCGGAGACGGTAACCAGCATTGAGGCAGGTGCTTTCTATCAATCGGCTATTAAAGAAATACAGCTGCCCCAGAGTATTACGGAGCTGTCGGGCGCATTGTTTGCGTTTTGTCCAAATTTGGAATCCATTGTTATTCCGGACAGCGTAGAGACCATTGCCAGCAATGTGTTTCTGGGTTGCACAGGGCTGAAAGAGGTCACCATCGGCAAGGGCGTGACCGTTATGGGCACCCAGGCGTTTAAAGATTGTACGGCTCTTGAAAGGATTTATTATAATGCGGTTGCTGTGAGGGATATGAATTACGGCAACGATACATTCCGAAATGCCGGAACAGAAGCAGCAGGCATTACGCTGACCGTGGGCAAGGATGTAACGAAAATTCCGGTTTATTTCATGAGCCCCAATTTCAGCACAAGCGGTGCGCCGAATCTGAAAACCGTCCGGTTTGAAGAGGGAAGCGTGTGCGCGAGCATCGGGAATTTTGCATTTGCCTATTGCGACAGGCTGACCGATATCACAATGCCTGCCGGTCTGAAAACCATCGGTTCGTCTGCCTTTATTTCCTGCACAGGCCTTACGGAGGTGACGATCCCCGACAGCGTGACCACCTTATATTACTATGCGTTTTACGGCTGCACCAATTTGAAGAAGCTGACCATTGGCAAGAGTGTGCAAAGCGGTCTTGCCGATGCCTTTGAGGACTGTGACAAGCTTTGCACGATTCAGGTAGCTGGGGAAAATCCCTATTTTTCTGCAGATGCCTATGGCGTTTTGTTTAATAAAAATAAAACAGTGCTGATAAAATGCTTACCCCAATTGAGTGGTACTTATACGATCCCCAATACGGTAAAGGAGATCGGAGAGAATGCTTTTTTAAATAGAGATCAATTGACGGAGATCATCATGCAGGAAGGTGTGACCAAAATTGCGGACAGTGCGTTTCTCGGCTGCTTCGCTTTGGAGAAAATTGCGATTCCGGAAACGGTTTTGACCATTGGAAGCCGTGCGTTTTCAAGCTGTTGGCATTTGACGGCTATTTCTTTGCCGGATAGTGTGCAGACTTTGGGAGAAGGTGTTTTTGATCAGTGCGAGGCGCTTCGAACCGTATACCTTGGCAAGGGCGTAACGGGCATAGGAAATGAACCCTTTGGCTTTACCGGTGTTTGGGACGGTATTTATGTTCACGAGGACAACACCGCTTACTGCAGTGTTGACGGTGTTCTGTATTCCAAGGATATGAAAACGATCATCCAGTGTCCCAAAAACAAAGCCGGTGCATACACCATTCCAGAAGGCGTAGTTACGGTGGAGGATTTTTGCTTCAACAGATGTATGAAGCTAACGGCCATCACCCTCCCCGAATCCCTGCAGTATATTGGAATGAATTCATTTAGCCGGTGTATCAATGTGACGGCGTTTGATCTGCCTCAGGGCCTGAAAGAAATAGGTTATGCAGCGTTTTATGGGTGTAATGGAATCACCGGATTTGTGATCCCTGATGGTGTGGAGACCATCAATGCCTCATTGCTGGACAGCTGTGAGAATCTGCGGTATGTTATTATTGGCAATGGCGTCAAAGAAATCATGCTATACATGGTGCTTGATTGTACCAATTTGGAAAAGATTGTATTCACGGGCAATATTCCCCAAATTGACAGCAATGCATTTGCAGGTGCACCCCTGACTGCAACTGCTTATTATCCCAGTGATGACAGCACCTGGACAGCAGAAAAGCTGCAGGAATACTACGGCGGCTGGGTCACCTGGAAGCCTTATGTGACCGGGAAAAGCGGCTCTTGCGGTGAGGGTGTCAGCTTTGAGCTGGATGACGACGGTACACTGACCATCTATACAGAAGCGGTAACACGAAATGTCGCCCAGGGAACCATGACCTCCGCCCCCTGGAATGTGCTGTATAAAGATGAGCTCAAAGCTGTTGTAATCGAAGAGGGCGTTCTGAATGTGGTTGCCGGTGCATTCGAGGGCTGCGGCAATCTGGAGACGGTCACGGTTGCGAAAACTGTTGCGGACATTGGCAGCAACGCCTTTGCAAGCTGTGCGCAGCTGCAAGCCGTCACCTTCCGGGGAAGCGCCCCCACCATGGACAGTACCGCCTTTAGCGGTTCTGATACCACCATTTACTATCCTGCAGACGACGAGACCTGGAACGATGAGCTCAAGGCAACCATCGGCAACACCTTTGTTCCGGTAGATGACACAACTGAGAAATTCGATATCGATGTAGCCCGTATGATTTTGGGCAATTCTTTGGATTTCCAGTTTGGTGTTGCTGTAGATAAGCTTCCTGATACCACCGGCTGCTATGCGGTGATCAACAAGCTTTATGCCGACGGAACGGCCACCAGTAGGATTATTCCTGCAGCTGCATGGAGCACAGCCGGTCCGTACTGGGCCATCGTTTACGATGGATTGGCCGCCAAGGAAATGGCAGATACCTTCTATGTGACCATTTACAATGCAGACGGTCAGGCCATTTCTAATGCAAAGACCGATTCTGTTCGGGCTTATGTGGCAAGAGTCTTTGACAGTCAGACTGCCGAGGGCAAGACCATGATGGTGGATATGTTAAACTACGGTGCAGCGGCACAGACCAAATTCAACTATAACACCGAAGATCTTGCCAACAGCCAGCTGACTGAGGCTCAAAAGGCCTGCGGCACAGCCACTTTAACTGCTACGCAAAACATTCAGACCAAGGGCCCCAACTATGTGGGCACCCGTCTGGTGCTGGAGAGCCGTATCCAAATGCAGGTGGCCTTCAGTGGCATGGATCGCACCATGTATGCTGTTTACAGCTACACCGACCACAACGGTACGCAGAAAAATGTGACCGTAAAGGGTGAGGACTTTATCGAAGCTTCCGGTATGTACGGCATTGAGCTCAGTGAGCTGGTCTATGCCGATGCCCGGACTTTGGTAACTGTGAGAGTCTACAACGCCGACGGCACGCTGTACAGCGGTGCAAAGGACAGTATTCAGAGTTATGTAAACCGTTCCGGCGAAACAGACACGCTGTTTACCGCCCTGATGAAGTTCACCGATTCTGCAAAGGCGTATTTGCACTAAAAAAGGGGGCGACCACAGGTCGCCCACACAAAATGAACAACCTCCCAAGGAAAAACCTTGGGAGGATTTTTATAGCAGGACTTGGTATACGCTCTTATTAAAAATATCCGGCCTCTAACAGACGGTTCAGGGCGGTGTTGGCCTGTTCATCGGTGAATAAGGCGGTAAATTGTTTTTTGGTGCTGATGGCTTCTAAGGACAGGTCCAAACGGCCTTTCTGTGCCAAAAGGGCGAAGCCGTCGGATGTACGATGGCCGTCAAGACAGCGCCGTGCATCTGCCATGGCAGCTGTGGGACGGATACGGACGCCGATCTTCTCCGCTTCCAGCCGTGCTTTTGCCAGAGCCTCCAAGAATTTTTCTTCCATATTATTTCTCTAAAATAACAGGGCCGTTATTTTCGGCAAGGCCTGCTTTAATGTGGGCGGCAGCTTCGGCGGGGGTGACGGTGATCTGCTCACCGGTTGTCATGTTTTTCACAGAGCACTTGCCTGCGGCGATCTCGTCCTCGCCCAGCAGCACGGCATAGGGCACGCCCATCTTGTCACAGTAGGACATCTTCTGCTTGAACTTCTTCTGCTCGCCGTAGAGCTGGGTGCGGATACCTGCACTGCGCAGCTCCTCAGTCAGTGCAATGGCCGGGGCGGGGTCGGCGGTCATGGGCAGCACCAGGGCATCAGCCGGTGCGCCGGAAAGAGCCGGGTTTAAGAGGCCCTGCTCGTCCAGCACATAGAACAGGCGGGTCAGGCCGATGGAAATACCAACGCCGGGCAGCTGTTTATCGGTATAGTAGCCGGCCAGGTCGTCATAACGGCCGCCGGAGCAGACAGAGCCGATCTCCGGGTGATCCAAAAGGGTGGTTTCATAAACCGTGCCGGTATAATAGTCCAGGCCTCTTGCGATGGTCAGGTCCACTGCAAAATTCTCCTCGGGAACGCCAAATGC
>CAYMPY010000059.1:0-11429 GCA_964392535.1 uncultured Oscillospiraceae bacterium | reverse complement strand
CTGCCCTTATAGTTTGTAAAGGTAGCGTTGCCGGATGTCCAGGAAATGCTGGAACTATCAGCTGCCAGGGTACCGGTAGTACCGTAAGTAGCCAAAGTCACAGATTCCTCTGCTGCGCCTGCGGTCAGGGCGGTCACAGGCAGAAGGCCGATGATCATCACAACAGCAAGCAAAAGGGATAATACTTTTTTCATGCTTTTTTCCTCCATAAAATTTTTAGTACACGAAGCGAACTTTTCGGTCCGCATACCTTAACTGCATGATACCATATTTTTTCAGGAATGTAAACGGAGAAATTACAAAAATGTAAATATTTTTGTAAAATTGGGTAGAATGAACAATTTCTGCCGTTAAAATTGAACGTTCTTGTAAAAAGAACGGATTCTTCGCTGCGCTCAGAATGACAGCGAAGAATCCGTTTTTCTATTGTTGCTCTTTCAGCTGATTTAACATGGTAAGGGTCTGCTCTACCAGCTGCTGGCCGCCCTCGGGGCCAACGATGTTATCGAAGATGCAGGCACTGTATCCCTTATTGGCAACGCCCCGGACTGTCGGCAGATAGGTGCCGCCGATGGCACCGGCCAGCTGCACCACGAAGGTCTGCATAAAGGGGCTTCTTGCCTGGATGCGGTGCATAAAGTCCTGATACAGCTCAAAACGGTTGGTGGCAAAGGCGATCTCGCCGATCTGCACCACATGGAGCATCATTTCAATAGTGGGCTCGTTTTTCTGCTCATCGTACTTTTCAATAACGCGCATATTGCGGTTTTTCACAGAGTCGTAGCGGCTCTTTCTCTTGCGGTATACTTCCGGATCAACCTCAGCAGGATCAGGTACTTGCTCCGCAAGCGCCTGAATCTTATTCTCGCACCAGGCTTTTTCCTCATCGGTGACCATGCGCTTATCCAGCACAGCCATTTTACTCAGGTGCTTGACTTCACAATCGGTCTTGATATCCGTTTTGGCCCAGGAATAGATTTCCTTCAAACCTGCCACAATACGCTCGGCAATATCCTTACGCTCCGCAAAGCACTTATTTAGCTGATGGTTTGGACCCTCGGGATCGTATTCCATGCCGTATTTCAGCTTCATACGGCGGGCCTGTGCCCCTTTATAGTGCAGAATCCGGGGAGACAGGTCGCCTGCGGCAGCACACTGGGGCAGCACATAGATATTTTCGCCAAACTCCGTCTTTACTGCCTCACGGACATCATGCCAGTAGTCGGCAGATAGCATGGTCATCATTTCGGAAACCTGGCTGGGACAGGGCACATTGGCCACAATACCGGTGAGCTTTCCCGCTGCATCGAAGGTATACATGGCATTTAAGAAGTGGTCCGCACCGGCCTCATAGTGGCTGAACATGGCATCGTTGGTATTGCCGTACATAACGCCGTGGCCGTTGGGAGAAAGAGACTTGGTAAAGTCACGCAGAGAGTAATCGTCAAAGTAGATGGTGCGGCGGGAGTGGGCAACAACGGCATAGCCGTAGCCATAGGCAATACCGCCCTCTTTCCGGTTATCCCAGGCCTCGCAGATGGCTGCGGCACACTGGTCGGTCAAAAATTCCACATATTTTTCACCGGGGTAAATGTCCTTGCCGTCAGGGGTCTTTTCCGGAGTCTTGCCCTGAGTACAGCTTGTATGGGTATGGGTGGTATTCATGATGATATTCCCCACCGGCAGCTTTGGCCGCAAAGCCGCCACCTTTTCCAGCGTGGAAGAAATGGTAACGCCACGCAGGCTGGTCAGGTCACAGGAGCAGAAGATCACCGCATCCTGTCCTTCACCGCCGTCTACACACAAGGCGGTCACATAAAGCGGATCTAAAATACCCTCTGCAATACGCATGATTGCCTGACCGGGAATACTGATGGGCTCATTCAGAGATATCTCTCTGCGGCCCCAACCGATTTTAATACTCATAGTTTAGTCCTCCCTGCTATATAGCTCGTTTAACATTTCCAAAGTATTTTCCACCAACTCCTGGCCACCCTCCGGGCCGATGCGGTTGTCGAAAATGGAGGCGCTGTAGCCCTTATTTGCTACGCCCCGCTCGGTGGGCAGGTAACTGCCACCGTTATCGCCGCCCAACTGGATGACAAAGGTCTGTGTAAAGGGACTTCTTGCCTGGATGCGGTGCATAAAGTCCTGATACAGCTCAAAGCGGTTGGTGGCAAAAGCGACATCGCCGATCTGCACTGCATGAACCGTAAGCACCATAGTCTTCTCGGTTTTCTGGTCCTCATATTTGGCCAGGACCCGCTCATTACGCCGCTTGATGGTATCATAGCGGCTCTTTTTCTTGCGGTACTCCTCCGGCGTGGAGTCTGCAGGGTCCGGTACCTGGTCGGCGGTTTTCCGAATGGATTCCTCGCACCAGGCCTTTTCCTCCTCAGTGACCAGCCGCACACTCAGGTCCATTTTTCGATGGATGTGGCGCACCGGGCAATCGGTGAGGATCTCCTTTTTGGACCAGGAGTAAATATCCTTCAGGCCCTCCATGATCCGCTCGGCAATATCCTTACGCTCGGCCAGGCCCTTGTCCATCTGGTGGGCAGAGCCCTTGGGGTCGTACTCCACACCGTATTTCAGCTTCATGCGACGGGCCTGGGCCTCTTTATAGTGTAAGATTCTGGGGGAAAGGTCGCCAGCAGCTGCACACTGGGGCAGCACATAGACGTTTTCGCCAAATTCCTTGCGGACTGCCACACGGACATCGTGCCAAAAATCCGCAGACTGGACCGTCAGCATTTCACTGACCTGGCTGGGACAGGGCACATTGACCACCACACCGGTGACCTTACCGGCTTTATCATATGTAAACATGGCATTTAAGAAGTGATCTGCGCCGCTTTCGTAGTGGCTGAACATGGGGTCATTGGTATTGCCGTACATAACACCATGGCCATTGGGAGACAGGGACTGGGTAAAGCCACGAAGGGAGGTATCATCAAAGTAGACCACCCGGCGGGAGTGGGCCACAACAGCATAGCCGTAGCCATAGGACACGCCGCCCTCGGTACGGTTTTCCCAGGCCTCGCAGACTGCCTCCACGGCCTTTTCCCGTACAAATTCCCAATACTTCATGCCGTCATAAATGGGCTGACCATCAGGAGAGGTTTCCGGGGTTTTATCCTTGGAACCGGTGGTGTGGGTATGAGTGCCGTTCATGACCAGCACATAGTGGGGCAGGTCCGGGCAGCGCTTCCTTGCCAGCTCATCGATCTGCTGGATACCACGGGCAGCTAACATATCCGCAGACAGGAAAATCACCTTATCCTTGCCTTCACCGCCGTCAATACACAGAGCGGTCAGGCACACCGGGTCTAAAACACCCTCAGAAATACGCAGGTGACCCTGACCGGGCAGGCTCATGGGCTCATCCAAAGAAATATCCTTCATGCTCCAGCCAATTTTCATAGCTTACACCTCGTTAAAAGTATTATAAGCTCATTATAGCAATATTTTTTTCAAAAGCAACCTTAAAAGCAGGGATTATTTTTCACATCCGTGACACGCAGCAACTCCACCAGCTTCTTGTCGCGCCAGGCGCACATATCGGAAATGGACTTGCCGTCCATGGCCTCGATAACACCCTTTTCCAGAATGTCGGCTGCACCCTCGGGGATCTTGGTCCAGGTGTTCATGTCCTCCCACCACTGGGTCAGGGCCGTGCCCAAATGGTCGATGAAGTACTTGGTGCCGCCCTCGCCGCCACCCAAGTGGTAGATGGTAAGCGGGCCCATGAGGGCATACCGCAGGCCGGGGCCGGCCCAAATGGTCTTGTCAATATCCTCAACAGAGGCCACGTCATTGATTGCAAGGTCAATAGCCTCTCTGTAGAGGGCTGCGGTCAGGCGGTTTTCCAGGTAGCCGGGCACTTCCTTTTTAAGCGTAACGGGCACTTTGCCGATAGCCTCATAGAAAGCACGGGCATCCACCATGGCCTGGGGATCGGTCTGCTTACCGGGCACGATCTCCACCAGGGGTACCAAGAACACCGGGTTAATGGGGTGACCAATGAGACAGCGGCCGGGGAACTTCTCCACCACGGTCTGAATCTCCGTCATCAAAAGGCCGGAGGAAGATGTGGCAATAATGACCTCTTCCGGCAGCATGGCATCCAACTCCTTAAACAGAGCCTTCTTTGCATCATAGTCCTCATAAATGGACTCCTGCACAAAGGACACACCCTCCAGCGCATCGGCCATATCCTTGCCGATATAGATATTACCCAGAGCAGCTTCTGCCTGCTCCTCATTGATCTCGCCAAGACCCACCAAGGTCTGCAGATTGCTTTTGACTTTCTCATAAGCCTTTTCCAAAGAAGCCGCATACTGATCGTACAGGCGGGTCTCCAGACCCTTCATGGCAAAAAAGGTTGCCCAGCCGCAGCCGATTGTACCGGTACCAACAACGCCAACTTTTTTGATTTCCATATATGTGTCCTCCTAATTGATTTTCAGATTTTTATATTGTATAATACCTTCATCCATTACGCAAGAGAATATTTATCATATTTCGTATGACTATTTGTAATACAGGAGGAATTATGAGTCTACAAAAATATCAGGCCTTTTTGGCTGCCGTGGATTACGGCACCATCAGCGCAGCAGCGGCCTCCTTAGGCTACACCCAATCCGCCGTCAGCCGCATGATCGCAGATTTAGAGCAGGAGTGGGATGTGCTTTTGCTGCACCGCAGCCGCAGTGGCATTACCCTGACCGCCGAGGGTATTCAGCTGCTGCCGGTGATCCGCTCCATCAGCGCAGGCTGCCATGCACTGGAGGCCACCGTCCGGGAGCTCCACGGTATTCAGACCGGCCTGGTGCGGGTAGGCACCTTCACCACCGTGGCTGATTGCTGGATTCCCAGCCTTTTGCGTTCCTTCGGTGAAAAATATCCCCACATCAGCTTTAAGCTGATCAACTTTGAAAGCTATGAAGAAATTGAAGAGCAGATCCGCCACGGCAAAGTGGATTGCGGCTTTGTGCGGTTGGAGGCTGCGGCAGATCTGGAGGTCCGTTTTTTAAAGCAGGACTGTCTCACCGCTGTCTTGCCCGCAAACCATCCTTTGGCGCAGGCCAAAGTGTTCCCTGTTTCTCAGCTTGCCAACGAGCCTCTGATTACACTCAAAACTGACCGGGAGATCAGCCGGTTTTTGGATGGTCTGCCGATAAAGTATGAGGTCAGCAGTGACCACACCATTTTGTCCATGGTGGAATCGGGCCTGGGTATCAGCGTGATGCACGGTCTCATGCAGGAATCTGATCGTTACAAAGTCGTGTGGAAGCCCCTGAGTCACACAGAAAAGCGAGACATTGCCATTGCTACCGCCAAGGATCTGCGCCTCTCCGCCGCCGCAAAGCTGTTCGTAGAACACGTTTGCAGCGAATTACATTAAAAGGTGTCTCAAAATGTTTTTGTAGGGACCGGCGTCCTCGACGGTCCTTGTACGTAGCCTTAAATAGAAAAAATCGGCACTTAGTGCCGATTTTTTCTTAGGACCGTCCGGAGGCCGGTCCCTACAACCGATGAGTAACGTTAATGAGACAGCCACTTTATTTAAAGTATAGCTTTTCGGTTAATTTGCGCAGGGGTTTAAACAACAGCAGTGCCATGAAGAAATTACCTGCACAGTGCAGCAGGTCAAAATTCAGGCCTGCGATCCATTTGGTCAGAGCGTAGCCCCAGCCGCCGACGAATATGTCCACGATGCCGCACAGCGCACCGAAGCACAGGCCGAAGCTGCCGGACAGAATGGCCCAGCCAAGGGGCTGCTCCATTTTCCGGAACACCCGCGCCAGCGCCCACAGCACAAGCCACACATAAAGGTAGTTGATGTTCCACAGGCCGAAGCCCCAAAACAAAAACTCCAAAACCACATACACATACATGGGGTACAGGCCTTTTTTCCCGAACACCACCGCAAAAATCATTACCATCAGAGACACCGGCTCAATATTGGGCAGCCCGCTCATTACCATTTTTGCACCGAAGGTCAGTGCGGCAAGAACGCCAAACAGCGCGATTTCTGAAACAGGTATTTTAGAATTCTTCGAAGCCAACAGTATACACCATCTTATAAACGCCGCCGTCGGTGACAGGAATTTCCTTCACGCCGTAGTTGGACATGGTATCACCCTCACAGAGCTTCCACCAGGCCTGGTTCTCTTCGGTATAAACGGCAGTTTCGCCATCAAAGGTGTTATACATACCGTTTTCGTTATCCTCGGCCTTGAGAATACCTTCGTCCAGCAGCACCTTCTCCAGATACTCTGCATCGGTCTTGACGGTCAGCTTTTTCTCGGTTTTATCACTATGGACAACGATCAGAGTCACCGTCTTGCTGCCCTCCTCCGTTTCGGGGCGGGTAATAAAATAGATTCCTACGGCCAGGGCCACCACGACCACAAAAGCGATCAGCGCAATAATCAGTTTCTTATTCATAAACATCCTCCTGAATGCAAAAAAATAGTCCACAATACTCACCCGAGTATTGTGGCCGGTTTTCCACAACATAGCTTCTCCGTATACACGCAGAGAAGCTTTGATAACAGATCTGTAGGTCTTCTGACTCACGCCTTCAGGGGGGCTGCTCCCCTACGATCCTTGCAGCCTTCCGGATTACTCCGTGACCGACTTTCGTCCTAAGCAAGAATCTCAGCGCACACAGCGGCGGTACCGTTTGAGATTTACACTCAATTATCTTGTTCAGCAGAAAAGACCATACGCCTCCTCTGCCACAGATCAGCTATTCAGTTGTACCTGAATTATACACCCTCTCCCCCCATATGTCAATAAACTGTCCTTAATTTTACAATTATTTATGCATAAAACCATGTTTACAAACAAAATAATCAATGATAAAATATTTTTATACTATAATGGAGGGGTATGTGAATATGACTATTGATACTTTGATCGAATCACTGGTAAGCTATGCTATGAACAAGGGCCTGGCCCTGCCTGAGGATCACACTGTTCTTTTGAACCGTCTGTTGGAGGCACTGCACATTGATGCCTACGAGCCCGGCAACGAGCCCCAGTCTGAGGACCTGGAGGAGATCCTGGGCGGCATCTTGGATTACGCCGTAGAAAAGGGCCTGTGCACAGACAATGTGGTGTCCCGGGATCTGTTTGACACCAAGATCATGGGCATTCTGACACCCATGCCCCGTGAGGTTATCGGCATCTTCCGCAGCCTGTACGAAAAGAGCCCCGAAAAAGCCACCGATTGGTATTATCAATTCAGCTGCGATACGGATTACATCCGCCGTTACCGCATCTGCAAGGATATGCGCTGGAAGTATGACAGCAAGTACGGCCCCATTGATATTACCATCAACCTCTCCAAGCCGGAAAAGGACCCCAAAGCCATTGCAGCCGCAAAGAACGCCCCCCAGTCCAGCTATCCCAAGTGCCAGCTGTGCCCTGAAAACGAGGGTTACGCAGGCCGCATGAATCACCCCGCCCGTCAGAATCACCGCATCATTCCCATCACGGTGGACGGCAGCCCCTGGTGTCTGCAGTACTCCCCCTATGTGTATTACAATGAGCATTGCATCGTCTTTAACTCTCAGCACATCCCCATGAAGATCGACCGCAGCGCATTCAAAAAGCTTTTGGACTTCGTCACTGCATTCCCCCACTATTTCGTAGGCTCCAATGCGGACCTGCCCATTGTGGGTGGCTCTATCCTCAGCCACGAGCATTTCCAGGGCGGTCACTACACCTTCGCCATGGAGACCGCAGGCATCGAAAAGACGCTGCAGTTTACCGGCTTTGAGGACATCACCGCCGGTATCGTCAACTGGCCTATGAGTGTCATCCGTCTGACCGGTGAAAGCCCGGATCGTCTTGTGGAATTGGCTGACAAGATCCTGCTTGCATGGCGCAGCTATACCGACGAAGCCGCCAACATCTTTGCTGAAACCGATGGCGAGCCCCACAACACCATCACCCCCATTGCCCGCCGCCGTGGCACAGCCTATGAGCTGGATCTGGTGCTGCGTAACAACCTGACCACCGATGAGCATCCTTTGGGTGTATACCATCCCCATGCCGACAAGCACCACATCAAGAAAGAAAACATCGGCCTCATTGAGGTCATGGGTCTTGCAGTGCTGCCCAGCCGTCTGAAGGGTGAGCTGACCGCACTGGCCGAGGCCATCAAGACCGGCGCAGCCATCGAAGGCGACCTGGAAAAGCACGCTGCCTGGATTGCTGAAATCCGCAGCCGCCGGGAGCTGAATGCCGACAATGCCGTGGATGTGCTGCTGGAGGAGACCGGCCGGGTCTTTGCAGCTGTTCTGGAGGATGCCGGCGTGTACAAGTGCACCACGGAGGGCCGTGCGGCATTCCTGCGCTTTACAGAAAATGTAAATAATCAATAAATTTTACTAAAAATATGGACAAATCCCCGTATTTATGGTAGAATATTTAAAAATTTTGTGTTTTAGGAGTGAATTCCATGAAAAAATTGATTGCACTGTTGCTGTTCCTGACCCTGACCGCTTCTCTGTGCGCTTGTAAGAATAGTAAGAGCAGCAAAGACGGCAGCGAACAGGGCGGTGCCCAGGCTGAACAAGGCGGCGAAGGCGCAGAGGACTCCACCGAGCCCTTTGACATCACCACTTTAAGCAACTACTATCAGGACCTGTCCGAGCCCGAAGTGGAAGAGGACAAGCTTAGCTATAAGATCTTCCAGGCCTGGTACGAGGACGAGGCTTTGGTTTTGGATATCTACTTCATTAACGGTCATACTGAGCCTGTTACTTCCGTATGGTTCGATGAGCTCAGCATTTACAATGGCGACCTGGAGGAAGAAGGCGAGCTCATTCAGGGCGGCCTGATCTCCTACGCCTGTGTTGGCCCTGTGGAGCTGGAAGAGCCCATTCCCGCAGGCAGCTACCGTATTGTAAAGCTGTATATGCCCAAGGACCTGGAGGGTTATCTGGTAGATCTTGCCATGGATGTGGTGGACAGCTACGAGTGGTAAATTTCTATCCCCCCACGGGGCTTGCACAGCTGCATCCGGATGTGTATAATAGCTTTAAAGGAGGGGTCAGCCATGAGTGAGCTCCACGATCATACATATATGCACGCCCACGGTCTTGCCCACGATCACGGTCATGTGCACGAAAATCAAAAGGCTGTTGTAAACCGCCTTGCACGGGCCATCGGACATTTGGACAAGGTCAAGCGCATGGTGGAGGAGGGCTACGATTGCTCCGAGGTGCTGATCCAGCTGGCCGCTGTCCGTTCTGCACTGGATAATACCGGCAAGGTGATCTTAAAGGATCATATGCGGCACTGTATGGTAGACGCTGTCACCGCCGGTGACGAAGAAGCCATTGACGATCTGTGTCAGGCAATCGACAAGTTTATGAAATAAATTAAGAACCGGCAGGTCACCCAGACCTGCCGGTTTATCGTAGGGCGGGAGCAAGCCCCCCGCCCTACAATGTCCCGTATTATTTCACCTTTAAGGCCTTGCGCTCTTCCTTGGTCTTGCAGAACTTTTCCAGCTGGGGAACAAGCATCAGGCAGATCAGTGCTGCGGTGAAGCCGCCGTTATACAGGCAGAAGCCACCATGCATATCGGGAACTGCGGTGACCAGCAGGTAGTGGAGGCCGCCGGCCAGTGCGCCGTAGCCGACGCCGTACTTGCCGGAGATGGGGCTCAGGCCGTTGGCGTAGCACAGACCGATGAGGATGGACTGGCTGCCGATGGTCAGGCCGTAGGTCTCGCCGCCCAGCAGGCCGAAGATCCAGCCGAACAGGAAGGAGGAGATCATATAGCCTGCCATAATGGGCCACACATTGCCGGGATGACTGCCGGAGTTGCAGGTTGCCAGCATACAGAACACAATACCGAAGGTCATACCGGTCCAGACTTCCTTGCCATCGATAAGACCGGCCAGGTTAAAGTAGGCAACGATCATCAGACCAAATACACCCACATTCATCAGGAAGGGGGCGTTGCCGTACTTGGTGGTGAAGCTGACACCGTGGCCGGAGTCCTTCATCAGATTCCAGTAATCCTTGGGCTTGCAGCCAAGCAGCAGTGCAAAGACGATGCACAGGCCAAATACGATGAAGCAGAAAATGTTGGTGATGGGCCAGCTGTTCACATTCAGTGCTGCCATGTTGGTCAGCTCCTTCAGGTTGCCGCCCATAACGGTATACAGCACAGCACGGAGGAAGAATGCAGTCATGCCAATGGGCAGTGCTGCGGAGTAGTGGTCATAGCCCTTATGTACATTGGGTGCATGGCCAAGACCTGCAGGCAGGAAGAAACCGATCACAAAGCCCACAAACAGAGCCAGGAAGATGCCCAGTGCGCCGGGGGTGTGGTACTCCACACCGGGGTAGCGGAACAGCAGATCGGAGATCAGAGGCGCAATGCCGGTGGAGTACAGCATGGCGTTGGTCATGGCGCCCAGCTTTTCCTTCTTCACCAGAGCATACAGGCAAACACCCAGCATGGTGGGAACAATGTTCAGGGGGTTAATGCCCCATGCGCCGAAGCCGATGGTCAGGATCACACCTAAGGTGGTCACATTGTTGGGCTTGCAGCCGGGCAGGAAGCACAGTCCGGTGCAGATCAGGCCCACGATACCCATATTCAGGAAGGTGGCACTGTAGCCGCCCAGGGCAAAGTAGTTGGTGGAGACCTTACAGGGCTTTACCAGTAACTCCACAAAGCCGCCCAGCATATTGGCCCGATCATAAAGGATCGGTGCAGCAATAATAAAGCACAGAGACAGGCAGAAATAGAACAGCTTCAAAAAGCTGGCTTCTTGCATATTTTTGATCTTATTCATGGTATATCCCCTCTTATCTTTCGTATTCCGGCATCGGTGCCATCACCTGGATCAACCCCTGTGTACTCCAGGTTTTTGCATCCTCTGCCAGCTTTGCAGACAGCTCCATTGTGCCGTAGGTAAAAGAAATGTTGGTGTCGTCCACGGCATCTGCAACAGAACTTAACCGCCCCTGATCATCGTAGGTATAGGTCACATCGCTGTCCACCTCGCCGTCCTCATCCACCGTACGGGCGTTAATGAGTCTGCCTGCTTCGTCATAGGTATAGAAATAGTCCGAAAAAACGAAGTAGGATCTTTGGGTGGTTTTCCAAACCTGGCTAACCAAACGGCCGCCATCGTCATAAGTGCAGGTGTAATAACCCAGCTGGGTAAGCTGGTCATCCAGAAGTATGTAGCAAACCGAGCCTGTAACGATCTTACCGCTGTCATCGCAGGTATAGTCGTAATGCCAGAGGTTGGTACCCTCACGATCCACATAGTCATAGCTCACAGGGAAGCCTTGCTCATCATAGGCAAATGCAGAATAACCGGTGGCAACATCACCACTGGCATAATCACTGATCCGCAGCAAATTTCCGCGGTCATCGTAGGTAA
>CAYMPY010000058.1:8104-11541 GCA_964392535.1 uncultured Oscillospiraceae bacterium | reverse complement strand
AACGCCCCACGGTGGCGCTCACTGTGTCTGCGCAGGCAACAATACCGGCACCGGCAGCCACAGCTGTGAGACCCTGACCGGCTGGACGGAGATTACCGATGCAGTATTTGAAACTGCCTATGGCACTTCCGGCGAAAACCGCGGCATCAAATTTAAGGAAAGCGGTAACTACTATCTGACCGTTCCCTATACCCTGAAGTCGGCCCTTAACATCATGCCCGGCCAGGAAATCACCATCTGCCTTAACGGCAACCGCCTTAGCGGCTCTTCCCAGGTGGGCAGAGTGGCAGGAACCTTAAACATCACCGACTGTGTGGGTACCGGTAAGGTCACCTCCCTTACTGCCAACACCAACGCCAACACCATCAAGGTAATGGCAGGCGGCGAATTTAACCTCTACGGCGGCACCCTGACCTCTGATGTCTCCAACACCGACGGCGGCGTTATTGCGGTCACCATGGATAAGGGCGGTATTGCACCTGCCGATTCCACCGAGCCCGGCATCATGAATATGTACGGCGGTACGGTTACCGGCGGTGTTGCCAAGAACGGCGGTAACATTATCATATGGCACAGCTCCATCTTCAATATGTACGGCGGTGTCATTGAAAAGGGTACTTCCGATTCTGCAGGTGACAACCTGCGTGTATCCGGCAGCGGCGTTGTTGCAAATCTGCTGGGTGGCATTATCCGGGATGGCAATGTGGGCATCAGCAACGGCAAGATTACCCTGGGCGGTGACATTCAGATCAGTGATCTGATCCCCGGCGGCAGCGGTATTTCCGTAAATGCTATGGGTCTGGACGACACTGCAAGCATCACTATGGAAGCACCTGCTGCAGGTACGCTGGTAACAGGCGTTACCCACAACGATTTTGATCGGTTCAGCTTCATTGAGATCGGTGACGGTGTCACTGTGGTTTACGATGAAGGCAGCGAGGCCATTGTGGGTAAGTTTGAATCCAACCACAAGCACTGCGCTTGTGGCGGCGTGAAGCCTGCAGGTCACAGCTGCTCCACCGAAGGCTTCATGCCCCTGAATGCTGAGACCGTCAGCAGCTACTTCTCCGTATCTTCCAGCCGGTATGTCCTCAATTCTAATGAGGCTTACCTGTACCTGACCGAGGACCTGGATCTGACCTACTCCATTAATGTTGATGACGGTCAGCATCTGTACATCTGCTTAAACGGATACACCCTTGCACACTCCAAGACCGCTAACCCGGTCATGCGTGTATGGGGCGACCTGGATATCACCGATTGCTCCGCAAGTCGTGACGGCCAGATCGTGGGCTACCGTACCGCTGAGAGTCCCTGTCTGTACATTCAGAACTGGGTCTCCGGCACGACATGGACCACCCCCACTGTGAATCTGTACGCCGGTACACTGACCGCAAAGGACGGCTCTACCGCCTCCAAGGCCGGTGTCATTCAGCTGGGCAACAAGGCAAATCCCGATGATGATAACTACGCAACCCTCAATATGTATGGCGGTAAGATCAGCGGCGGCCATGCCACCAATGGCGGCAACCTGTATATTGAGACCGTCAAGGCCGCATTTAATATGTACGGCGGTGAGATCACCGGCGGTACAGCCTCCGGCATGGGTGGCGGTATTTACGCCAACGGCGCCAGCATCATCAACATCCGTGGTGGCAAGGTCACCGGCAACACCGCAGGCAGCCTGGGTGACGATATCTACACGCCCAGTGTCACCAAGGTGACCCTCGGCGGTACCATCACCATCGGTGAGTACTACTCCAACACCATCGTTCTGCAGCTGCAGAACCTGAATGCTGCTTCCTCTATTGGTATTCTGCGTAACAACGATGCATCTGCTCTGTTCGCAGAGGGCGCAACCACCGATGTTGCCAAGTGCTTCACCAATCCCTCTATGACTGCAGTATGGGACAGTGCAGCAAAGACCCTGTCCTTCGTAGCAGGCGGCGGTACCGAGCCTGAAGAGCCCGATGTGCCCGTGGTCACCGACCATATGCACTGCGCCTGCAGCGGTGTGAAGCCTGAAAATCACACCTGCTCCGATGAGGGCTATGTGAAGCTGACCCAGGCAGACTTCGATGCTGCAACTTCTGCTTCCAGTCCGGTTTACACCTGGTCTGAGGGCGGCGGTAACTACTATGCACTGGAAAACGGCGCATATTACCTGGGTGAGGATATCACTGTCAGCATGGCTATCAACAATCCCGACAGTGCCGATGTTTATCTGTGCTTAAACGGTAAGACCCTCAGTGGCAACAAGTGCATCACCATATTTACCAAGGGAAAGCTGACCATCTCCGATTGCGGCGACGGTATGGTTACCTCCAACTACACCGGCCATGCGCCTGTACTGTACGCCCGTGTCGGCGCAGATGTGACCATCTATGCCGGTGACTTCAAGGGATCTACCCTGGGCAGCAGCGCAGCCACCGGCGGCGGCACTATGGTGGTTGGCGGCAAGCTGAATTTCTACGGCGGCAAGATCTACGGCGGCGACGCCTCTGCTGTGAAGCAGAACGGCGGCAACATGATGATCGCGGACGGCGGCGTGCTGAATATGTACGGCGGCGAGATCAGCGGCGGTAAGGTTGCTGATACCCAGAGCGGCGGCAACATCCGCATCAACAGCGGTACTATCAATATGTACGGCGGCACCATTAAGGGCGGCACCGGCAAGGAAGGCGGCAACATTGCCATCGGCAGCACCGGTACACTGAATATGTACGGCGGTGTCATCGAGGGCGGCGAGGTTACCGACAATGGCGGTAATATTGCACTGTTTGGTGTGATGAACATCTCCGGCGGTACCATCCGGGGCGGCGTGGCAGGCAAGACCGGCGGTAATGTCACCACCTACGCCAATAAGTCTGCCATCACCATGACCGGCGGCTTGATCGAAAATGGTACTTCGCCCACCGGCGCAAACATTGCCCTGCGTACCACCGGCTCTACCACGGTCAGTCTGACCGTTACCGGCGGCGAGATCAAGGGCGGTGACGGAAAGTCTGTCCATGTGGCAAACTTCGCTGCCATTACCGTCACCGTTGGCGGCGATGCCAAGATCGACTGCATCTACCTGGGCGGTGCTAACAGACGGGTGATCATCAGTACCTCCAAGCCCCTGACCGCTTCTGCCTCCATCGGCATTGCGGCAGCAGGGGAGCAGACCGTTGTGGACGGCGTGACCGACACCACCGGCCTGAAGGCCTATGACGACAGCAGCTACGAGCTGACATCCGACGGCACTAATCTGGTACTGACGGCAAAGTAAAATATTTTCCCGAAAGCAGCGAGAGTAACCCTCTCGCTGCTTTTTTAATTGATAATTAGCGCTTTTTGGCCTTCCCCAAAGGGGAAGGCATTTGGTGCAGCACTCTGCACGCTGCACTACTGTAAAACCTCATCCACCGCTTCGCGGTCCCCCTTCCCCAAAGGGG
>CAYMPY010000058.1:0-8004 GCA_964392535.1 uncultured Oscillospiraceae bacterium | reverse complement strand
ATCCACCGCTTCGCGGTCCCCCTTCCCCAAAGGGGAAGGCATTTGGCGCAGCACTTTGCACTCTGCACTACTGTAAAACCTCATCCACCGCTTCGCGGTCCCCCTTCCCCAAAGGGGAAGGCATTTGGCGCAGCACTTTGCACTCTGCACTACTGTAAAACCTCATCCACCGCTTCGCGGTCCCCCTTCCCCAAAGGGGAAGGCATTTGGTGCAGCACTCTGCACGCTGTATTTCTGCACAAAATGTTACAAAATGTAATAATAAAAATCTTCCGAAATTGAATTTTCTTGTTGATTTATACAATAAAAAATGTTATCATAAGAATGATAAAATAGGGATGTAGTATACCCCTTTTTCCCTATGCAATGGAAAGGAGATTTCTATGAAGAAAACGATTATGCGTGTACTTCTGCTGGTGTGCCTGGTGATGGCTTTGTGCCTGTGCATGGCTGCCTGCAAGGAGAAGGAGCAGCCCGCTGCTGCCGCTGAGCAGGAGGTGGGGCTGTACTGGTCTGTTGAGGCCGAGGAGTATAACTCCGGTCAGTTTACCCGCACAGCCAATGAGGACGGTCAGGTTATGATGATCCTCTCTCATAACGGCGAGCAGGACCGTTATGCGGTCAAGGATTATTTCCTGGCCTGTAAGATCGACCTGTGGGGCGTTGCCGGTCTCGTCTTTGACGAAAATGGTGTCGTTGTGGAGGCTCTGCGTGTAGAGGACTGCACCGGTGGCTTTATTGCCAAAAACTGCGTCGTTACAGCCATGGAGGGTACGACCGTTACCTGTAACACCTCCGGCCTCATGGACGGCCGTGATATCGTGTTTGACCTGCCCGAGGGTACGCCTGTTTATAACGTGGCAGGCTCCGGTATCACTGTGGGTATTCCCTGGACCGTTGGTATTGACGATATGGTTACCGTTATTGCCAACGAGGACGGCTCTGTCCGCTGTGTCTACACTGAGGGCTACACCGAGCCTATGGATATTTACTGGAACGTTAACCGTATGTACGACTCCAGCTCCAAGATCTCCACCCGTATGTCTGACCCCACCGGCGGCTTCACCGTCACCTTAGCCTGCAACGGTGAGGTCAAGGAATATAAGGTCAAGGAATCCTCCATTGTTCAGGAGATCGATGCCATGGCTGCAAGGTGCATGGGTCTGGAGTTTGACGAGGAAGGCTACATCACCCGTGTTATCCACGGCGGCACTGCCACCGGCGGCGGCTCTGCTGCCTCCTGGTATGACTGCATAGAGATCGACGGCCAGCGTGCGGAGTTCAAGCGTATTGCCTCCGGCTCCAATGTGGGCGCAACCTACTCCGGCGTGATGGCCAAGAATATGAAGGTCTTTGATGTGTCCGGCAACGGTGCATACATCGGTGAGCCCACTGAGCTGCAGGTCGGTGACCGTGTCCACTGTCTGCTGGACAGCAGAAACCGTCTGAGCGTGGTATTCGTGGTTAACCGCAAGGCCAGTGCACCCATTTACTGGAATGTGGACCGTATGTGGGATTCTGCCAAGGGCGAGACCACCCGCACGCCCAACGAAAACGGCGTTTACGAGATCCTGGTTGCCGTGGGCGGCGAGCAGAAGACCGTTTACACCACCGATTGGGAGATCGCCAACAAGATTGACGGCCGTGCCGCTATGTGCTTCGGTCTGCTGGTTGACGAGAACGACAACATCACCAAGTTCTACACCCCCGACTCCGTTACCGGTGGTACGTTCGCCTCCTGGTATAACATCACCAAGTTGGATGGCAGTGATATTGAGCTGCTTAAGAGCACCACCGGTGATGTGAAGATCAGTAAGCTCGCAGCGGATTGTGAAATTTACGACTGCAGCCCCGCTGCACAGTATGAGGGCATCAAGACCACCCTGCAGGAGGGCGACCTGGTACATACCCTGAAAAATGACAATGGCGAAGTTTCCGTTGCATTCGTCATCACCCGTTATGTCCAGTGGCCGGTTTACTACAACTTAGACCGGAAGTGGAATTCTACCACCAGCACCACCACCCGCACCCGGAACGCCGAGGGCTACTTCGAGTTCCGTATGGCTGTGGATGGCCAGGAGGTCTACCTCAAGACCAAGAGCTATGACGTTGCCAATGCCATCGATAAGGAAGTTGCAAAGTGCCTGACCCTGAGCGTGGATGAAAACGGCATTATCTACAAGGCTATGCACGCCAGTAACTCCACCCTGGCAAAAGGCGCGGCCCGCAGCTCCTACACCACGGTGACCGCTGTGGGCAAGAACACCTTTACCACCTATAAGGACACCACCGGTAAGACCACGGTTGAGAAGTATGCCTGGAACTGCAAGGTCTACAATGTCTCTTCCAACTACCTGGATCACCAGGGCGAGGAGACCACCGTGCAGGAAGGCGACTATGTCCACTGCCTCAGCAATATCCGTGGCGAGATCACCTTCGTGTTCGTTATGACCCGTCCCCTGAACCTGCCGGTTTATTACAATTTGGACCGTATGTGGGATGGCACAGCCTCCACCCGTCAGCCCAATGCCAACGGAGAGTATGAGTTCCAGCTGGCCTACGGCGGCGGTGAGGTCACCCTTAAGACCACCGATCCCCAGGTCGTCTATGACATCGATAAGGAAGTTGCAATGTGTGTGGCCCTTCGTCTTGACGAAAACGGCTACATCACCTATGCGACCCACGCTAAGAACTCCACCTACTGCGGCGGCGGTATCGGCATGAGCTACGCTACCGTTACCGAGGTGAACGGCAATCAGGTCACGGTCCGCAAGGACGGTGTATTAACCACCTTTACCATCTCTGATGACTGCGAGATGTTCGTCACTAAGAACATCGAGGGCCTGACCCGCGGTAACTACACCACTGTTCGGGTAGGCGACTTCGTCCACTGCCTGAAGAACAAGTACGGTGAGACTAACTACATGGCTATTATGAGCCGTGTCAAGCAGGTGGCCAAGGCCGATCACGAATGTGAGCATGTGACCGGGGATGTGACCTGGTACGTGTGGGACGGCGATGCATTCCCCATGGATGGCTACTATGTGCTTGAGGATGATCTGAGCCTGGATGGCCGTGTGACCATCGATGCAGGCATGGAGATCACCCTGTGCCTGAACGGTCACACCGTTACCAACACCGACCGGTTCTTTAACCTCTACGGCACACTGAACATCTGCGATCACAAGGATGCCGACGGCAAGTATCAGGGCACTCTGGACAGCGCCTACTCCGGTAAGGTCTACGGCGCACTGGCCTATATGTACAACAGTAAGAGCAATGCATACCTAAACATCTACGGCGGTAACATCGTCCACTCCGGCGAGGCCAACACCGGCGGTATCGTGTTCCTGGGTCAGACCAGTACCAGCGGCTACACCGCAACCCTGAATCTGTACGACGGCGTGCTGTCCGGCGGTAATGTCACCAACAAGGGCGGTGCAGTTGGTGTCAGCAACAACAGTATCTTTAATATGTACGGCGGCGAGATCTCCGGCAACAAGTCTGCCGGCAACGGCGGTGCAGTTTATGTTGCACAGGGTGAGTTCAATATGTTCGGCGGTCTCATCACCGGTAATACTGCCACCGGCAACGGCGGCGGCGTGGATGCTGATGTCGGCGTGTTCAACATGACCGGCGGTATCCTCGAAAACAACAAGGGCGCAGAGGGCGGCAATGTCCGTGCGGGCCAGAACGGTGAGGTCACCGTTTCCGGCGCAGCCATCGTCCGTGACGGCACTGCAACCGGCGGCGCAGGCGGCAACTTCACCGTCATCGGTAAGCTGACCGTGAAAGACGGCGCAACCGTCTCCGGCGGCACGGTCAAGGCATTGGGTACTGCAATCAGTGCTTACGCAAATGCTGCTGCCGCCCATGCCATTGTGAAGCTGGACGGCGTGGAGATTAAGGGTACGGTCCGTTTGGATACCGGCAGCGGTCCTGTGGAGTTGTTCGTAAAGGATGCCTCCGTCAGCGGCCAGCTGAGGGTTGGTACAAATAACTGCTCCATGACCGTTGAGGGCAAGGTGGACCTGCCCAACGTCTACCTGCTGGACGGCAAGAAGGTGCTCATTAGCGAAAACGGCCTGGACGATACCTCCGTCATTGCTGTTTCCATGGTCAACCTGGACCTGCCCTTCGTCACGGTTACCGATGAAAACGATAAGGGAGTCTTTAAGGCCTACAAGTCCACAGAGAAGGTCATCGAGCAGGGCGCGGATCTGTACCTGGTCAGCTCTGTGCCTGTCCACAAACACTGCGCCTGCGGCAAACTGGGCAGGGTGGAGGATCACAAGACCTGTACCGATGTGAGCTACACCGCCTGGACCGAGACCGGCAGCCTGCCTGCCTCCGGTACCTATGTGCTGATGGAGGATGTGACCTTAACCGGCACGACCACCATTGCCAGCGGCACGACCCTGAACCTGTGTCTGAACGGTCACAATATTACAGGCTCTATCCGCATCTTCTCCATTAGGGGCAACCTGAACATCTGCGACTGTGCCGATACCCAGGGTACCATCACCGGTAACACCTCCGGTACTCAGGCCAACGGCGGCGTGTTCTATGTCTACAATAACGCAAGCTTCAAGCTCTACGGCGGCACCCTGACCGCCGGTAAGAAGGTCACCGGCGAGGGCGGCATTGGCTGCGTGGCTGGTGGTACAAACGGCAATATGTACATCTACGGCGGTACCGTTGAGAATGGCCAGGCCACCAAGAACGGTGGTAACATCATCATTTGGGACGGCGCAAACCTGTACATCTACGGCGGCGTGGTCCAGAACGGCACCTCCACCGGCGGCGGTAATGTGGGCGTTACCCAGGGCACGCTGACCATCACCGGCGGTAAGCTCATCGGTGGTACATCCAGCGGCTACGGCGGCAACGTCCGTGTTGGCCAGAATCAGAGCTTCAAGATGACCGGCGGCGAGCTGATAGGCGGCTCTGCGCCCAGTGGCGGCTCTGTGATCTACGGTAACCGTGGCTCTGACGGCTCTATTGCCGACATCAGGCTGCTGGGCGGTAAGATCACCGCAGGCACTGCCACCGATGCTGTTTATAACGGCATCCGCAGCTTCGGTGAGGTCACAGTCGGCGGCGATGTGCAGATCGAGAAGATCACTATTTCCTCCTTCAAGCTGCAAAACAGCACCGAGAAGCCGCTGACTGCTGATGCTTCCATCGGTATTGCAGCTACCTCCGCCTGCGAGATCATCTCCGGCATCACCGAGGATCTTGCAAATGCGGTCTTTACCAGCAACTGCGCTCTATCCCTCAGCTTTGCCGACGATACCCTGTCTATCGGCTGATAATTCCATAAAAAAGGCTTCCAAGGCTTCCGCTTTGGAAGCCTTTTTATGCAGAATTTGCATATCGTAGGGGCGATTCACGAATCGCCCGCAGCACGCAGAACGCAGAGTGCAGAGTGCAGAACTATAGCGGAAACCTGAAGCTCCACCGTTATTCTGAACCGTAGGGGCAATCGATCATTAGCGCTCTTTGGCCTTCCCCTCCGGGGAAGGCATTTTGGGGGCGATCTTCGATCGCACGCAGGCCCTCTCAGTCAGCTTCGCTGACAGCAGAAGCATTTGGATTTGCAAGCAATTCTTAAATTCGTCCTATGCTGTGGCTTCTGCCATGGTGCGTCTGATCGCTGCCAATTCCTCAGGACCCAATCCCCCTGCCGCACCCGTAGGTGCGGCAGTTGCTTTTGGTTTATACAGCGGCGGTCTGTTTTCCCAGCCCCGCTTCCTGAGCCAGTTATGGGCATCGGGTATAAAGAAGCCATTATCACTGACCCACTGGTTGGATTTTTTATGATGCTCCAGACCCTCCATGATGGCGTTAAATTCTTCGTCAATTACCAAAAAGGTATTCTTTGCAAGCTCCTGATAGGACTTTTTTGGATAAGCATCCCAAAAAATATTAAAATTCTGTTCTTTATCCGAGAGCGAGGCGCCGCAGGCCTCCTCCGCAGCGGCGGAGGCATCTTTTTCTTTACTTTCCTTCTCTTCGGTTTTCTTTTCTTTACTTTCCTTTTCTTTACTTTTCTTTTCTTCTCTTTCCTTTTCTTTACTTTCCTTTTCTTCTCTTTTCTTTTCTTTAGCAGGCAAAATTCCGGAATCGCGTTCCTCGGTTTTCAGTCTGTAAACCTTGTTTTCGTCCAGTATTACCAATGCTTTTTCGTCCTGATAGAGGGTCTGTTTTGCATGGGAAGCTTTGACAGCATTGTGACAGAACCAGTGCAGAATCAGTGCAGGACCGGTGCAGAATACATGCACAAGTCCGGCATCAATCAGTGCGGTTATGTACGTCTTTCGAGGCACGATCATGCGCAGGTTGCCCACAAAGCCTTCATCGTCTGCTGAGGCAATGAGCTGAAAATAAAGCAGCTGCACTCTTGCAGGCAGGGAAGTAAAGCGATCGTCGGTGACGATCTTTGTGCTGAACATTCTGTGATTTCTCATGGTGATCTCCTTTTCATATTCGAACTTTTGTCTTATTATACCATACAAATGTTCGAAAAGCAAGAGGGGCTCTGGGGTCTGTAGGAATGCACAAAATGAAGATCCGGAAATTGTGGAAAATTGACATAATAGAAACGCAGAATGCAAAGCGCAGAGCGCAGAGTGCAGAACGAAGAACGCAGAGAGCAGAGGGATATTGTAGGGGCGGCAATCTGCCGCCCGTTTGGGTACGTTATTTGGGTGTACTTGCGGGCGGATGATATCCGCCCCTACATTCGCAGAATGTAGACAAATGCGTATTTTACGGGCGTGTTGCAGTATTTTTCAACACGTCCGTAAACCGCTCTAACCGCTGAAGCGGGCGATCGATGATCGCCCCTACGGTAAAAAATGCGTCCCCGCATCTTGCGTAAAATGATCTTGTTGCATTGGTGTGGGGGATATGGTACAATGAAGAAAAACAGGAGGTATTCTTTTGGATAAAAAGGAAAAGCGTTTTGAGCGTATTTACAAGCAGGGCGCCGGCAGCATGGAAATTTGGGTGGACCAGGAAACAGGCGTGAATTACCTGTATCGTCAATCCGGCTATGCAGGTGGTCTGACGGTGCTGCTGGACAAAGACGGCAAGCCGGTGGTAACCAGATTTACGGGCGATTGATAATCGCCCCTACAAAAGCGAAATAGGAGAGGAATTGGTTGGAACAATATCCGCAGCGAAAACGGAATCGACTTGAGGGGTTTGATTATTCTACCGGCGGTGCGTATTTTATTACAGTTTGTACGGCTGGCAAAGAACAAATCTTTTGGAATACAGTAGGGGCGGATATCATCCGCCCGGATAACCCACCATTATCTGATATTGGCAAAATTGCAGAGCAGGGAATCTTACAGATTGCATCCAAATATGAGGGTGTATCCGTAGATAAATATTGTGTTATGCCCGATCATATACATTTGATTCTTCGTATTGAATCAGAGATAGACGGGCGGATGATATCCGCCCCTACGATTTCGACGGTGGTTGGTTCGTTGAAACGATGGGTTTCCAAGCAGGTTGGTTGTTCTGTTTGGCAGAAGTCCTTTTATGATCACGGGATTCGTAATCAGCAGGATTATGACGAAACATGGAAATATATTGAGAATAATCCGTTAAAGTATAAGCTGGGTTATAGTCGAAGGTGATTTGCGGGCGGATGATATCCGCCCCTACGGGAATGAAATCAGATGGTGCAAAAAAAATCCCACACCGGGAAGGTGTGGGATTTTTAATGTTTAAGCGATCAGATTCTTGCAACGCCGTCCTTGCGGGCTGCTTCGGCTACTGCCTTGGCAACTGCGGGGCCAACACGCTCGTCGAATGCGGCGGGGATGATGTAGTCGGCGGACAGTTCCTCGGGGGCGATCAGGTTTGCCAGCGCCTCAGCTGCTGCAACCTTCATGCCCTCGGTGATGTCGGAAGCACGGACATCAAAGGTGCCACGGAAGATGCCGGGGAAGGCCAGAACGTTGTTGATCTGGTTGGGGAAGTCGGAAC
>CAYMPY010000057.1:0-11618 GCA_964392535.1 uncultured Oscillospiraceae bacterium | reverse complement strand
GCATACAAAGATACAACCGTCACGTCAATAACCAGGCACAGCTTACCAATTGACAGCCTGGGAATCGCATACTTTAAAAGTCTTGCCAGCAGCTCCGTACCGCCGGTTGTGGCGTTCTTCTGCAGCATAATTGCCAATGCAGCACCCATGATCAGGCCGCCGAACACACAGGCCAGCAGCGGGTCCATCTTTGGAAATTCGATCATGGCATCCATCGTGTCGATCATGAAAGAACTGACCGCAGTGGCAAAAACTGATGCAAACAGGATCGACCAGCCCTGCTTGCGCACACCGATGATCATCAGCGGCACATTCATACAGAACACCATAGTGCCAATAGGCACCCAGGGTTCGACCTTGTTGACCACCTGGGCCACGCCGGTGAAGCCACCCATAGCCAGGTTGTTGGTATGGAAAAAGCAGTTAAAGGAAAACGCGTATAACAGGCATCCCAAGGTAATAATACCATAATCCTTCAAAATTGCAATAAAACGTTTCATCTTTATCCTCCAATGTGTACTAAGCCTATTATAATTACTATTTCCCCTCTTGTAAAATTGATACTTTTGTTGTATAATATTGAATACATTCAATATTTTGGAGGTAGTGTCATGACTGACGGCGGAATTGAATGTTTTCTGGCGGTATGTCGTTACAAAACGGTCAGCAAAGCAGCAGAAATGCTTTTTATAACCCAATCGTCACTCAGCACCAAGCTAAAAAACTTAGAAACAGAGCTGGGCGGTGCATTGTTTAACCGCCGCCGTGGCAGCCGGGAAATGACCCTGACTCCGGCAGGTCAGCAGTTTTATGAGTTAGCTCTGCAGCATGAGGAGCTGCACCGAAAAATGCTCCGGGTCTGCAAAAACAGAAAGCAGCTGCTGCGTGTTTCCTCCTTGAACAGCTTGGGTACATATTTACTGCCGGAGGTCTACGACCGCTTCATGGAGCAGTATCCCGGTGTAGAGCTGCAAATCCAGGACATGGAGATCGAGGCGGCCAGTCGCAGCCTGATGGGTGGCAGTACTGATATTGCCTTCATTTCCGGCAAAACCGACAATGTGCAGCTGCTGCAGACCCCGGTATTTCGGGAGGCCATGGCCGTTATTTGCAGCAAATCCCTGCCGGTAGAGCAGGCGGATTTTAATTGGCTAAAATCCTATCAAGAGCTTTATATTGAGTGGAGCACCGGCTTTGCCCAGTGGCACCAAAAAACCATCGGCACAGACCATAGTCTCCTGACCATCTCCATCATGGCCCACCTGCGGCAGTTTATGGAGCAAAAAGAATGTTGGGCCATCGTGCCCATGAGCGTGGCCGTGGGCCTTCAAAAGGATTGTCCCATCCGCATTTTGGAAAGCAGTGTACCCCTCCCCTTCCGGGACATCTCCATGCTCACCGCCGAAAGCAAGCCTGCCATCGACAACTTCACCCAATGTCTCCGTGAGACCCTGAACGCCCACCCGGAGATCACAGCACTGATATAATGCATTACCGCCCAAGGCCGAGGCCTTGGGCGGTTTTGTTATGCGGTCAGGTTATTAAGATTCCAGGATTTAAGAATTTCATACTTTTCGATCATGTTCGCCACGACCTTTAACTGATCTGCAGTCATCTGTGAAGGATCCTCATTCAGATTTTCCAGCAGTTGCCGCAGCGTCATTGTGACAGCGGCGCTTTCGATCACCGTGCCGTCGCTGAGCTTCAGCATTGCCTTGCCGCTCAAAACGGTCAGGCCGTGGTTCTCCACGTCGTAGTTATCGATTCGCAGTGTTACGGCCTGGCCGGATACAAAGCTTGCCTGCTCCTTATATATCACCACAGGTGTACCGTCTGTAAGGTTCAGACTGTAGCCGTAGGCATTTTCAGCATCCAGTGCAGCAACCACCATCTCATCACCGTAGAAGGCAGCCTTAAAGCCCACACTGGTAACAGCAGGACGGATGCTCATGTGGGTCACACCCAAGTAGAACCGGTGGAAAGAGTAGCCGCTTTGCTCCTCAATGGCCATATACCGCTTTACAGAACCGGTAACCGTGCTCTTAAAGTGGATCTCCGGCACCACTTTTGCGCCGCTGGCATCCACGCAGCTAAACATTCCACGGTTTTCGCAATTATAGGCATTAGTGGTGCTGTCCATGCCGTAAACCTTACCGCCGGACAGTGTACCGCTAAGGTCAAAGCCGTTTAAGTCCACATACAGATCCTTCGACAAGGTCACATTCACCTGAGCATCACTTAACAGCTTCACATAACCATTCGTGCCACAGGCCTCAACTGCCTTTCCAAAATCACTGTACTGTGCCTTTTTCGCACCGTCCTCATAAACCGCCGCCACCGGGCCGCCAACTGTAATGGAGCCGGCTGTTACAGAAACCTGTACGTCTTTCAATTCCAAATCATAGGCTTCGATGAAATTGATCTGAACGGCGTAAATCGTACCCAGTTCTGCATTTGTGGGGACCGTAAATTTCAGTACCGCCAATTCACCTGCACCAGTGTAATTGTCTGCACCGTCCCAAACAGTTGTTGTGATATTTGTACAGGTTAATGTGCTTACAGAATTAGCAAAAGAAACAAAGGTTAATGCATTGGAATATGTAAAATGCAGATTCAAGCCGCAAAAACCGCTGTTTTTTTCTATAACAATGGGCACCTCTACAGTCTCTCCGGGCAAAGCTGTCACACTTGCTCCGGAGATCACCACATCGGCTTCATCTGCAGCGAAAACCGGTGTGCCTATTACCGGCAGAAGCATTACAGCTATCAACAGTATAATCAATATTTTCTTCATGTTATACCTTCCTTTAAACACTTATTTGTTTGGTCCCAGCACCACGGAAGATTCACCGGTAACCGGATCCTTGGCTGCAACATGACGGCGCACCAAAATAATGTCTTTCGTATTCACAACACCGTCACCATTTGCATCTGCACCCTCCTTAACTTCAACAGAAGATTGACCGGTTACGGGGTCTTTTGCAGCAACATGACGTCGGATCAGAATAATATCCTTGGTATTTACAACACCGTCACCGTTTGCGTCGCCGTAGACGAACGGATCTACACCTGTGGTTATATACGCAGCACTGTAAGAATCCTCATAGTTGCCGCTTTCTGTGATCCTTGCAAAGATGTAATAGGTCGTGTCGGAGCTGGTAGGCGGAATTACACCCTGATCGCTCCACTGGGTAACTGTATAAGGATCACATTTTGTACTATAGCCATAGGTGATTTTTCCATCTGTGGGTTCTTTTTCCGGCACTGCATCTGTAAAGGTAATGCCATCTTTACCCCGCTCGATTTTCTGCGGTGCTGAAATGGACCGCAGAGCCTTTGTAATGGTCAGGTCGAACTGTTTTTGGGCAGCAGTATAGAAACCGTTCTCCTCCGCTGCCAGGGACAGCTCCACCGTGTATTTACCTGCATTCGTAGGCAGACCATTGATCCAGTTGCTGCCATCACTGCTGTAGCGGACAGATACGGCACCTGTACTGGGTGTCTCGTAGGACAGATCTGTGATTTCCACAGGCGCGCCATCGTAGGTTACGGTCACATTCTGCACACTCAGCGGCGCATGATCCCGTATTTCCACAATCAGCATAGCTTCTGCGGATTTGCCACTGAGACTAAAGCTCAGCGAATAGTAATGGTAACCCAGGTCCAACCCCTGTAGGTAGCTGCTGTTGAGTTCCAATATTCCGTCACTGTAGCTGTAGCTGCTGCTTTGGAGCTCCTCAATACCGGTAAAGCTCCAGCCGTTTTCCGTCACAAGTGCGGAGATATCACCACCGGCATATCTGTCGTAGATGATATAAGGCTCTGCAAATACCGGGCTGGGTATTGCCTTTTCTTCTCCCGTGATATCATCTGTTGTGGTTCGCTCAATGCCACCTATAGACACACTCTGCTCATTATTGAACTGGTACTTCTCCGGCGTTGTGGGCTCGAGCACTACATATACGGTTTCATCCTTGAATTTCTCCGTGATGGAGACCATTCCGGTGATGCTCTTTCCGATTTCCACAGTGACAGGCTGCTCATACAGCTTCGGCTGGTCTTTAAAAGTGCCGTCTTCATTCTTGTCATCGTAAATTACCAGGTTACCACTGCCAGAAATATTGCCTTTATTGGTTACTGCATATTGAATATAGGGATCATCGCCCTGAAGGGTCTGCTTTGCAAGTACTTCAAAATCAGCATACCACAGTTCAAGTGATACTGCATTATTGTTCAAGTCCATATCAGACCAATCTGTACAAGTCACCACAACGCTGTACTGCTCCCCTGCTGTCAAACAGGCCTTGGGCAGTGTAAATACAACACGGTCACTTTCGCCGGAGGCAATCGCCTCTTCCAGCATCACATTCTGCTCGTAAACCACTGTGCCCGCAGCAGATTGCACCTGCACCTTTGTATTTTGCAACTTTTGCCAGGAACGATTGGTGATAGGCACCACAATCTCCATTTCAGCACCTTCAAACAGTGCGTTTTCCAGGAATACTGCCTCCTGAGCAATCAAATCGTTCTTCAGCTCCACGCAAGTGCTTACAAAGTTACTTGTACGCCAGATGTTCTCATCTTCGATTGTAGCCTCTGTGTTGATATAGGCGATCAGAAGCTTGTCTTTATAGTAGCAGACATCAAAGGCATCCACGTACATTCCTTCTGTATGGTCTGTAACAGGTACTGCCTGGCCCCACTGACCGTCTACGCAGTACACACCGTACAGGCTGCTGCCTGCCTTATTCTCTTCCATTGCGTTTTTAGCAAACAGAATAACAGCAGAATTTTCGTCAAGCTGCTGGTATTTAAACTCCTCGTTTATGCCCAGATCAGTTTCAGCAAACAGTGCCACCGGTGTCTGATCTGCAGAAGCGATCTGCCATACATTACCTGCGCATGCCCACTGCAGTACACGCTTCCCGTTCACTGTCTCAAACCGAACACCCTCGCTGGTATAATCGGCAGTGGCAATATAGGCAACAGTGCCCTCCATATCAACAAGCTGCATGAGGCGGTCATCGGTGGTCAGATCGCAGTCTGCATCCCGTACCACTGCAACACAAGTCTCACCGTCCAGCAAACCCATATCAATAGATGTAACCGTAGCGCCGTTTTCATTCAGCGCAGTGGGTACTGCCCAGCCATCCTGAGTTTTTTGTGCCAGCATCAGGACATTGTTGGCATTCTCACCCAAAGTGTCATTGGTAGAGTTGCTTACCCATACTACTGCATCCTTAGTGATCTGCGGTTGGGAATCATAGCAATCGTTTTGGGATACATTGGTGTGGTTTACAAAACCGTTTCCATCGTACTGGGCTGTGTAGATCTCTACGCCGGACAGCAGAGCGATATGGTTGCTCCGGTTTTCCTCTGTAATCTCAGGGATCTTGGAATAGGTCAGGTAAATGCCGGTTTCGTCGGCATATACATCGTACTCCACATCCGCAAACGCACTGTCATCTACACGGACAGGCACACCCCAGGAATTGGTAGCGGTGTCCAGTATACTGTAATAAAGGTGCTGGTAGTTGTAGCCCTCGCTGCCATCGTCATCCAGGAACAGCATCATCACTGTATCACCACTTTGAACGATCCGTGGTTCAATGGCCGTGTAAACAGAGGTCTGCATCACACCGGAAGCATCCCCCCGCTTGGCGTAGGTGGAGGCCGTCTTCCATTGACTTCTGTTCTCCAAATAGTCACGGGAGGCAACCTCATAGTTTTCCGATGTCAGCAATTCACGTTTGGTCTTGACCTGTCCGTTGGGGCCATAGAACTCACCCGTTATCAAGGGCAATTTATACTCTATTGCCTCCCAGAATATAGGATCAATCCGGGCATACAGACCGATTTCCCCGTAAATTCTGTACTTAAAATAGTCCACCAAATCCTTAATACCCATGATGATTTCACCACCAGCAGTACCGTAAACACCGGCAGAGACCAGGGAGCAGCCTACGCCGCCGTAGGCCGACAGTTCTGCATAGAGCTTCAGCTCAGAGTCCGGGACCATAATGCGGGACTCCTCAAAATTATAGCCTATTTCCGAAATGGTTAAATCGCCGCCTGCATTAAACTTAATACCGGCATAGATAGGCACGATCCAAACAACAAAGGTCTTTCCCCAGGAGTAGGAGAATTCATAGCCGATGTGAATTTCACCGTATGTCGATGTCACCTTGCCATCTGCACCAAATTCGATGATCAGTGCGACAGTGGCCGTAACCTCGCTTTTTTTCTTTCCTTTTGGCCAGAAGTTCGGATTGTTCTGCTCGTCAAACTTTTTCAGCAGTTCCTTAAAAATCTCTCTGGTGGATTTATCCTCCGTATCCTTGTCTAACAGATCATCCTCCAGACCGTAGGTAACGATCAAGCGCTCGTTATCCGTTTTGATCTTAAACGTACGGTTTTCGGGCAGAAGCTCCCCCAATAACGGGAGCTCTACGCCCTGGAACAGAGATGGCGCAGATTCGTCAAAGCTGAAGGTTGCACCACCTAAGTGGGGAATAAGGTCGTCCAGCTTTGCATCAAAGGAAACGCCAATGACCGCAATATTCAGCTCCCGCTGGAACATATTATGGCCATCCTGACCGTCGGTATGCATACGAACAAAGACCGGCGTACCCAGCAGGAAGTGGGGGTTTTTGATCTGGAATACACCATCGGCAGAGCTTGCCAGCACCATGCCATCCTGCACGATCTCGTATTTTAAGATATTGGTCTTTGCCCGACCCTTCACCACGATCTTTGCCACCTTGGAGGGTGCCCGAACATTGATCTGACTTTCAACGAGCAGCACATTGTCACCGTTACACCAGGCCTCATAAATACCGGTGTCACCGGATTCCAGATAAATATAGGTATCCGGCATTTCACCGGGCACAAAGTGATCATTGCTGAGTTTGGGGTAGCCTGTAGCCTCAATGGTCAGCCGCTGCTGGTCATTGTTGCCGATTTGATACCTGGCTGCACCGTCTGCATCCGTCAGCACTTTGTTGCCGCCCAGACTTACCATGGCGCCGGCAATAGGTGCCGCCGACTCCGCATCGCAGACATACACCGTAAAGTCCCTGAGCACCTCAAACTGTATGCCGCAGTACTCACATACTTTCAGGAAGTCCAGCTTATGCTCCAAAGCAGGTACGGCGTCCGCAATATAATAATGTCCGCAGACGGAGCAGGTATAGGTGGTATAGCCGCCGCCTTTGCAGGTAGGCTTGGTCACAGTCTGCACATAGGTATGGGGCAACAGTTGGGTTCTGTCCTCATATCCGCAATCTTCACAGATCGCACCGACCTTACAGGTTGCCGCCGAACACCATGTGTGTTCATGGTTGCTGACCGTTACAGTTGTCATCCAGCTTGCAGGACCGTAGGAGAATGTAACGGTCTGACTACCCAGCTTATCTGCATCATAGCCGGAAACGGTATAGCCTCTTGTGATCGTTTTCTGTGGCGAATAGCTGCGGACGCTGGCGATTACCGTGGGCGGCGTATCTGCGCTCTGTTCCATATAAGCCGTAATGGTTGTACCGCTCAAATTCAGAGGCTGACCCTGCTCATAGCTGTTAACAGGCATATTGACCCGAATACCGTCTATCGATGCGAGAGCGATATAGCCATCAGCAATGGCATACCAGCCGTTATCCTCAAAGCCACTAAGACTTTTCAGCGCATCACGACCGATGAGGGTGGATTTTTTGTTGCCGTTATAGGCTGTATTGTTGCCAACGAGATTGCCGTCTGCGGTTTCACTGTAGCAATCAACGAAAGTGGAATTATTATCCTCTCTGTATCCGACGATAGAACCCAGGTAGCGGGTGGTTCCGCAGCCGCAGCCGTCATGGCTGGCGCTACACGAACCTAAATCGTTATCATAGCCCAGCACACGCCAGATACTTGTTGTCTGGCTGTAGCCAATCACACCGCCGGCATAAACCTCCGGCGTACCATGGCCCTTACAATGCCAACCAAAGAACCAGTAGTCGTCGCCCCAGGCAGTTGCCTGACCGACAATGGTACATTCGTAGGCCTGGCAATCACTTATACTGCCACTGGCAGAAAATCCAACAAGGCCACCAATATAGACCTGTGCCTGCTTATCCTTTGATACCGCAACAGCCTTCACATAAGCCTTATTCCCAGGCCGTCCGTATGCTTCACAGCGGCTGATGGTGCCTGAATTATATCCACACAGAAGTCCTGCGGCAGAATTGGCAAATACCGTGTCGTTAATACTGCCGATGTCAAACTCTACACTGCCGCCTACAATGTGGATATCCTCCAAAGTGCCCATATTGTTGCCGCACAGCAAACCCGCATCACGTGATCCGGTCACGGAAGGATTATTGTTTGTGATCTTGCAGTTTTCCAGCACCAGATTCTTGATCGTACCACGGTTTTGCCCAAACACGCCAAAGGCCGCCTGGCCTGTATGCTTGCCGGTCCAGTCTCGTAGAACAAAGCCGTTACCGTCCAGCGTGCCACGGAAATCCTCAATATAGGCCATGCTGTCCAAAGAGAAGGACGCAATGAGCATAAAATGGTAATTATCCGTGCTGTTGGCAGTTTTCTGTCGTATATTACTAAAGTCCGTGGCATCCTCGATCAGAAATGGCCGTTCCTCCGTACCGTATCCAGCCGCAAACAAGCCGCCATCGCCATTTTCCACCAAAAAGCTAAGCGTACCTATACGCAAGCCTTTACAGAACAGGGCTACTACGATCGTTCCTGTAGCACCGTAATCCACCTCTACGGTCATATTGTCATCTTCGCGTACAGCTGCAGGGCCGCTGACAACCTGGGCAGTCATACCCGGCAGGTTCAGATCCGCACCGTTAAAGGAAGAGCCCGGTTCTACCTTCAGATCAGACACATAGGCCACAGGGAAAACATGGCCTGTTTCCGTAGTATAAAAAACCGTAAAGTTTGCTAAATAAGTCACCGTATATGTACAGCCTGTGTCCCAACCGCTAAGCTTATTGATCTGTTCCCACTGGGTCGCATCACCGTCATAGTAGATCGTCTCAAGACCCGACTGACTAAATGCGTTTTCGATGATTTTGGTTACAGTGTTGGGAATTGCCACGGTCTGCAGGCTGCTGCAGCCATAAAACATTCCGTAACCGATCTGCGTCGTACCGAGGCCAATAGATGCTGAGGTGAGATTGGGGCAGTATGCAAACACGTAGCTTCCACACTCTGTAATACATCCCTGAATCGTCACTGTCATCAGATTTCTGCAGCTATAGAATGCATGATGTTCAAGACTGATTGAACTACCCGGAATGGTAACAGCACTTAAACCGCCGCATACAGAAAATGCACATGCACCGATTCTGGTTACGCTGTCCGGGATCGTCACTGCAGTCATCAGCCTGCATTCTTCGAAGGCATAATCGCATATTTCGGTAACGCCCTGGGGAATATTGTAATCACCGGAAAGTCTTTCAGGTGCCTGAATCAGAATTGTTTTATTCTTATTATACAAAACACCCTTATCATCACTGCAATAGCTTGCGTTATCCGAGTCTACCAATATTTCAGTAAGATTATCGCAGTTTGTAAACGGGGCTTCCCCAATTTCGGTCACGGAGGCCGGAATTGAAATAGAGGTCAGTGAACTGCAAGTATCGAAGGCTCTATTTCCAATACGGACCACGCCCTCCGGAATTGTAATGGATGTCAAACTCCTGCAGTAATAAAATGCGTATGCACCGACGTTGGTTACACCGCTTCCAATTTCAAAGGCGGTCAGACCGTCACAGTCATAAAAGGCATAGTCACTGATAGTCGTCACATTGCCGTACATGGTAATCGACATCAGCATGTCGCAATCATAAAACGCATGACTGCCAATGGCGGTAACACTTGCTGGGACAGAATAATCTCCGGAAATCCCACAGGGCACTTGAATCAGAACCGTTTGGTCTTTATTCAGTAATGCGCCCCTAATATCATTACTGTACGCTGTATTATTCGGGTCTACATGAAATGCAGTCAGCTTATTGCACTTCGAGAAGGCTATGTCACCAATAACAGTCACACTGCCTGGAATAGTGATCTCAACCAGGCTTGTACAGCGATAAAAGGCCTGGCCACCAATAACAGTCACACTGCCTGGAATAGTGATCTCAACCAGGCTTGTACAGCAATAAAAGGCTTTATAGCCTATATTGGTCACACTGCCCGGAATCGTCACTGCAGTCAGCTGCGTACATAGATAGAATGCATATTTACCGATCGTGGTCACGCCGTCTTCAATAATAACTTCCGTGATCTCTCTACCCCAAGGGCCGGTATTGTTATAGTCTTGCATATAGCCGTTGCCGGTGATGGTCAGGACGGTGCCGTCTAAGGTCCAGGTGCAGGAGCCGGTGGTGCCGGAGGTTGCAGTGGACTTGGTCGCCGGAGATTTCTCGGCAGGAGTCGTGGAATCTTCCACATCCTGTTCTTCAGAATCATTCGGAGTGATGGATTCCGGAACTGCTTCCTCCGGGACTTCAGACGGTACAGGTTCCTCTGTGATCTGGGCCTCGGTCTCCCCGTTATCCACAATGAGGCCGGTATCTTCCAGGTCGTCGAACAGGATTTTCTGTGTTTTCCCCGTTTCCGCAGCAGCGCTTAAAGGAACTGTAGGAACGCAGGATAATATCATCGCCACAGTCAGTAATATGGCAAAAACCCGCTTCAGCTTCCTCATACATCAAACCCTCCTGATAAAAATTCGTTATACTTTCGTTTTTTTGCAGAATACAACTATACATTTTAATTCTATAGTAGCCATTTAAAAATTGCAAGCTTTTTTACAAAATTTTTAATAAAATATGAATTTTTATCTCCCACATTCCATCCTCTTTTTTAACACAGAGCGCAAAAAGCAGAATGCAGAATTATATTGGAAGTGTTCAGACTTCTTTCATAATTCTGCATTCTGCATTATTTGGGCTTATGTGCTGCTACATTTTTGCGAATGAGGGCACGCTTTAAGCGAGCCTCGGCAAGCTTAATATCTGTTGAGGTAGAGGTCTTATTCTCCAAAATTTCCCGGGCACGATGCTCGGAGCAGTCGGCACGGTCCGTGTCGATATCCTCTGCCCACTCAAAGGTGGTGGGTAGCAAGGTCACTGCACCGTCTACCACGGAGACCATACCACCGATGCAGGCACCGTAACGGTAAGTGCCATCCATAATAACCGTTGCTCTGCCCATGCCCAAAGGCGCAACACAGTTGGTGTGTCCGGCCATAATGCCCATATCACCGCTGACCGTCCGCACGATCAGTTCCTGTGCAAGGCCCTCATATTTCACACCGTGGGGAGTGACGATCCTTAAGGAAAAGTCGGTCATGCCTTCTCACCCTTCCACTTTTGGGTCACCTCGTCGATGCTGCCCACAAACAGGAAGCAGGACTCAGGCACTTCATCATGCTTACCCTCGATGATCTCCTTGAAGCCACGGATAGTCTCCTTCAGAGGCACATACTTGCCCTGATAACCGGTAAACTGCTCCGCAACCTCGAAGGGCTGGGACAGGAACCGCTGGACCTTTCTTGCACGGGAGACAATCAGTTTATCGTCCTCGGAAAGCTCATCCATACCCATGATGGCGAT
>CAYMPY010000056.1:0-11746 GCA_964392535.1 uncultured Oscillospiraceae bacterium | reverse complement strand
CTATTGCAAAGTCCGGCTCTCTGGGCTTTAAGCAGGATATGGAAAAGACCGAGGATATCGACATCATCGGCCAGTTCGGCGTAGGCTTCTACGCAGCCTTTATGGTGGCTTCCAAGGTAACTGTTGTTACCAAAAAATACGGCCAAGAGCAGGCCTGGAAGTGGGTTTCCGACGGCGCTGACGGCTATACCATCACCGAAACTGAGCGGGACGGCTGGGGTACCGATGTGATCATGACCCTGAAGGCTGACACCGAGGAGGAGAACTACTCCAAGTTCTTGGAGGAGTACGAGATCCGGAATTTGGTCAAGAAGTACTCTGACTATATCCGCTATCCCATCTGCATGGATGTGACCCGCAGCCGCAAGGTGGAGGATACCGACCAGTATGAGGAGTATACCGAAGCGCAGACCCTCAACTCCATGGTGCCCCTGTGGCAGCGGGCCAAGAAGGACGTGACCGAGGAGGAGTACCAAAGCTTCTATCGGGAGAAATTCTACGATTACAACAAGCCTCTGCGGACCATCCACTATTCCGCCGAGGGTAATGTGTCCTTTAAGGCACTGCTGTTTGTGCCCGGAAAAGCCCCCTTTGACTTTAATACCCGGGACTACAAGCGTGGCCTGCAGCTGTATAGCTCCGGTGTCATGATCATGGAGCACTGCGAGGACCTGATCCCCGAATGCTTCAGCTTCGTAAAGGGTGTGGTGGACAGCCAGGACCTCTCTTTAAATATCAGCCGTGAAATGCTCCAGCATGACCGCCAGCTGACGGTGATCGCCAAGGGTATTGAAAAGAAAGTGAAGTCTGAGCTTGCTTCTATGCTTAAGGATGACCGTGAAAAATATGAGGAATTCTACGCCACCTTTGGCCGTCAGCTGAAGATCGGCGTGGTGGCCGATTACGGCGCAAAGAAGGAGCTTGTGCAGGATCTGCTGCTGTTTACCAGCCATAAAGAAGGCAAGCTGATCACACTCAGTGAGTATGTGGAGGCTATGCATGAGGAGCAGGAGCGCATTTACTATGTACCCGGTCAGAACAAGGACCGGCTGAGTAAGCTCCCCCAGGTCCAGCTGCTGCAGAAGAAGGGCTACGATGTGCTGCTGTTTACCGACGAGGTGGACGAGTTTGTTGCCCAGAGCCTCATGACCTACAAGGAAAAGAAGCTGTGCAATGCCATGACCGAGGACCTGGGTCTGCAGTCCGAGGAGGAGAAAAAGGCACTGGAAGAGAAGGCCGAGGAGCTCAAGGGCTTCCTGACCTTTGTGAAGGAGTCTTTGGGCGACAACGTCAAGGAGGTCAAGCTCTCCGCAGAGCTGGGCACTGCTCCTGCAAGCCTCACCTCTGCCACCGGCATGAGCTTTGAGATGGAGAAGTACATGAAGCGGATGAATCCGGAATTTGACTTCCCCACAGAGCGTATTTTGGAGCTGAACACCGACCATGATGCCGTAAAGGCTCTGCAGAGCGCCATGACCGCCGACCCGGTACTGGCTAAGGACTATGTTCAGGTCCTGTACAGCCAGGCACTGCTGCTGGCGGAGCTGCCCCTGGAAGACCCGGCAGCTTACACAGAGCTGATTTGCAGACTGATGCTTAAATAAAGTGTAAAATTAGAAATTCAAAGTGCAAAATGCGGCGGTAATCCCAGGTTATTTACCACATTTTGCACTTTGCACTCTGCCTTTTGCATGAAAATACCCGGTAGCGAATCGCTACCGGGTATTTTCATGGTGTATCTTCCTGCTCGGGATCTTTGATCTGGGGCCATTTATCGACCTCCCAGCGGCGGCCCTTCAGGGTGCTGAGACGCTGCTGATTGTTCATAAGGCTGTACTTTTGGTGGCTGACAGCCGGTGTGCTGTCAATGTGATACCACACGCCGTCGATCTTTACGATGTTCCAGTAGTGGGGCGTAAAATAGGGCATGAGCCAGATCAGGTCATTTTCGTAACCAAAGTAGTCCAGCAATGCCTGCAGGCACATGGCATGGACCATGCAATTACCGCGCCATTTGGTAAAGCCGTAGGCTACCGGGTCATCACCGCCCCATTCCTGTCCAATATAAGTTATATTGTCCCGGACGAAGTCCCGCAGGGACTCAGGATCGGTTGCGGTCAGATTTTTGGCAATGTCTGCAATCAGCCTGTCGGTATCCACATAGTCCGGCTGGACCAGGACCTTCCGTGCCTTTTTCGCCTCGTTGCCGGTGTTGTCAAAAGCGGTGTAGTAAACAAAATACACGCCGGGGGTGGTCAGGTCTACCTGAGAAGCATCATAAAATACATCCACAGAGCCGTCATTGGTGTCCCGCGCGCTTACATTCCGGGTGTAATCTGGCGCATCTTGGGAATTTGCAGTGACAGTGATATCGGTCAGGCCGTAAATAGAGGGCGGGGTAATATCATTGTGGATGCGCAGTAAGGTCTGTACGGTGCAGCTGATACCGTTTTTATCTGTTGCCCGGATCTGTACCGTATGGTTGCCTTCCTGACCGAAGGGGAGCTCGGTCAGCAGCTCCAGTGTCACATCTCCGCTGGCATCGGTGGCGGATACAATAAAGTCCTCTAACTTACATTGCTGGGTGGGGTAGATGGATACCTGCTTGAGCTCTACCTGCGGCGGCTGGGTGTCCTGTACGGTGATGGAGCAGTTGCGGACACTGTCACCGGACTGAACGGTCAGGGTATATTTGCCTGTGCCGGCCAGGTTGATTTCATTGATGGCTTCCTGGGAGATCAGGTCGCCGTCCTTTTCTGCATCGATCAGAATATGGGCTTTGGTCAGGGTCGTGCCCAGCTCCAGCTGAACATCGGTACGCAACCAATCATAGCGCAGAATGCTGGTGCCGGTAACGGTATTGCCGTAGGCATCGGAAACTGCGATTTCCACGGCCTGATCGCTATATGTATCGGCCTGCTGCGGCGCAGTTACAAATGTAACCGTAACAGGGGACAGGTCCTCTGCTGAAAGTACAAAATCCTCAGGCCTTACCTCTGTGCCAAGCACTGCGGTGTGTTCGCTTTTGAAGGTGGCGGTGGGGGCCGTGGTGTCCTGCACCGTTAGATTTACGGTGTACAGCTTGTTGCCGTGGCGCAGGGTAATGGGAGTAACGCCCGGTGTGCCCAGGTCAATGAGCCGCACATCCGATACGAAGGAGGAGCCTGCAGGCTGGGCCGGCTCGGTAAAAAAGTCCCAAATGCTCAAAGGATCAGAGCCCAGCTCCACCGTTACATCATGGAATACCGGCGTACGGTTCAGGCCCAGTATGACCGCAATAGAAGTCAGTACGGTCAGCACTGCGATACCGGTGCAGATCACGCCGATCAGAAAAGAGCGCTTCATAGAAAAAACCTCAAATAAACAGAATATATGACATTATACAATTTATTGGGGTGGCGTGTCAATATATATGTCTAAATATATTCCGGCAAGATGGGCAATTTGTACAGATTTTGCGGTAGATTCTTGTTAAAAAAAGAGAAAAAATCAGAATGCAAAGTTTGTGAAAAGGTTTTAATTGAAAAAGTGGCCCGATGCTTGTATAATAACATAGAAGTATAATGCAATTTCATTGAATGCTATGGAGTTGGAGGATAAGAATTATGAAAAAACGTGTTTTTTGGCGACTTTTTGCGGTTATGATGCTGGTGCTGGTAACAGTATCGGCCTTTGCCGGCTGCAATAAGGAAAAGCCTGCCCAAACCACAGAGATATCCGGGGATATGAAGATCTACTGGAATGTGGACCGGGATCAGTATGTTGCCAAGGGTATGTACGGTGTTTCTGCCCGTATTCCCCGTGATGACGGCAGATACTATATCCGTTTTGCGGTGGACGGCATCCAGATCGACCTGGCTGTTGAGGGAATCGAACTGGTCAACAAGATTGATAACCTGGATTATATGGGTCTGGAGATCAACGAGGAAGGCGTGGTCGTGGAGGCCTACCAGGTGGATGAGTTCACCGGCGGCCTGGCTGCAGACTGCTACTTTGTGGAAAAGATCGAAGGCACCAAGGTTACCGTCAATACTGCAGGCAGCATGAAGGGTGTTTCCGTGGAGCTGGAGATCCCTGAGGGTACACCCATGTACAATGTGGGTGAGTCTGGTCTGCTGGTCGGAACACCGGTGGCGGAGCTGAGTCAGGATGACGAGATCATTGCCATTAAGGATACCGATGGCAAGATCTTTACGGTATTTGTTGCCCCCTATAAGGTCCCCGGCCCTGTTTACTGGAATATTAACAGAATGTACGATTCCACTACCGGTATATCTACCCGCACTGCCGACCCTATGGGTTATTATAACTTTGATTTTGCCATTGACGGTGGTGTGACCCAGCTGCGGACCAAGGATCCGGAGGTGGCCAACGCCATTGATAAGCAAGCTGCAAGATGTATGGCTCTGGAATTTGACGAGGAGGGTCTGATCACGGCTACCGCCTCCTACCGTGTGGAGACCGGCGGTCAGACCGTGGCCAGCTGGTATCACATTATGGATGTCGTGGGTGACGATGTGACCGCAGAGCGTACCATCGGTGGCTCTGAGCAGGGCAATGTGGTCAACTGTCACCTGTCTAAGTACAGCAAGGTGGTTAATACCACCACCGGCGAATATACCGAGCCCAGAGTTGGTGACCAGATCCACTGCCTGACCGACAGCAGAGGCAATATTGCCTATATGTTCATTATCTCCCGGCTCAACGCCAACGCAAAGATCGGCCTGAATGTGGAGCGGAAGTGGAATTCTACCCTGACGGATACCACCCGTGTCCCCGATGCAGAGGGCTACTATCATATCACAATTGCCGCAGACGGTGAACATCTGAACCTAAAGACCACCGATAAGAATCTGATCGTTACAGTTGACAGAAACGCTGCCCGGTGCTTTGCCTTCGAGCATGAAGGCGATATCCTCACCGGCGTTTACGGCACAGGCGTTTCCACCGGCGGCGGCACGGTTTTGAGCTGGTACGATCTGGACAGTGTGGAAAACGGCACAGTGACCGCTACCAAACGGACCGATACGAGCAGCTCTGAGTACGGCAAAACCGCCAGCTACAAGATGGCTTCCGATTGTGTTGTTTACGATCTGACCGGTGTTTCCGGTAAAGTGGGTAACATCACCGAGCTGAAAGACGGCGACCGCATCCACTGCCTGACCAATATCAAGGGTGAGCTGAAGGTCATTGTCGTGGTCAACCGTCCCAGAGAGGGCACCATCTACTGGAATGTGTACCGCAAGTACAATTCCACTACCAAGTCTACCACCCGTACCCCTGATGCTCAGGGCTACTACCATTATGAAATGTGCGGCAACGGTAAGACCTATCAGCTGAAAACCAACCAGAAGGAGCTGGCTGATAAGATCGATTCTCAGGCAGCTCGCTGTTGGGCACTGAGTCTTAACGGTGACATTATCTGTGATGTGTATGCCGTGAGCTCCACCATTGACGGTGCAGGCGGCACTGTGGCCTCCTGGGTCCATGTGACCGAGTGCAGCAACGTGGATGCCGAGACCATCAAGAACAGCACAGGCACCGATAACGGCAATACCTACTACATTGAGTACGCACCCAATGTGAAGATCTATAACATCTCCGATGATTACGAAACCGTCCGCGGTGAAAAGACTACCCTCCGGGTAGGCGATCAGATCCATTGTATCCGTAATGGACAGGGACAGACCACTTACATTTGGGTCATCTCCCGCGGTCCGGAGAACGGCTACATGGCAAAGTGTAATATGTGTGAGAAAGAAGTTCTGTGGTCTGCCTGGGATGGTACCAAGGGCCTGGCCGGTGGTGTCCACTACTACCTGGAGCAGGATGTACAGCTGTCCACTTATAAGACCATCTCCGGCGGTAAAGTGAGCCTGTTCCTGAACGGTCACACCATTTCCTCCGATTCCCGTGTATTTAAGCTCTCCAGCGGCACGACACTGAACCTCTATGACTCTATGATCGACGGCTCCGACATCGGCGGCAAGCTCATCGGTAAGGGCCTGACCACCCAGGAGGCCAAGGATGAGCAGAACGGCACCTCTGAGGGCGGCGTTATTATCCTGTGGGGCAGCAATGTCTTTAACCTCTACAGTGGCACACTGCAGCTGGCCGACGACCATAACACCGTCAACTACGGCGGCGTGGTTGCCGGTAACGGTACATTTAATATGTATGGCGGCAAGCTCACCGGCGGTGAGGTCAACCGTGCAGGCGGTACCATGCGCCGCTATGGCAGCTCCACCGTCACCAACATCTACGGCGGCATTATCGAAAACGGCTATACCGACGGTAACGGCGGCCACATTTCCGCAGGCGGCGCAGGCTGTAAGGTCAATATCTACGGCGGTACGTTTATCGGTGGCAACGCCAAGGGTACCGGTGACGACATCTGGATGGAGGCCAATACTTATCTGACTCTGGGCGGCAAGGTGAACCTCGGTGATGTAGTCATTCAGAGCACTGCCACTGTGGAGAAGTTGGAGGAAGGCTCTTCCATCGGCATCAGCATCGGTGATATTACAAAGCCTGCTGCTACTCTGGAAGATCCTGCAGATGCCCAGTACTTCAAGGCAACCAGCAAGATCCAGGATGTGGAGCTGCAGGGCAACGATCTGTACCTGGTCACTAACCTGAAGCCCCATGACCACTGTGTCTGCGCAGGCCTTACTAAAGGTGTGGGTGACCATACCGCTTGCGCCAACGAGACATGGACCCCCTGGACCTCCACAACCAGCCTGCCTCAGACCAGCGGTAATTACTACCTGCTGGAGGATGTAAATGCATCCGGTTTCACCATGCCGAATGATGCAGATATTAAGCTGTGTCTGAACGGCTTCGATGTGGAAGTTTCCAGCGTGATTTGGCTCAAGGGTAACTTCACTGTTACAGACTGCACCGGTGCCGGTACCATCTACGGTATGCGTTCCGGCCACTCCTGCGCATTCTATACTTATGAACTGAGTAACCTGTATTTGTACGCCGGTACGATCTCCGGTGAGAAGGCCACCGGCAAGAACTTTGCGGTTATTAACCTCTGTGACGACGACCGCAACGGCAACGGAAGCCGTGAGAGAAGCCAGATGCATATGTACGGCGGTACCATTATTGGCCGTGATGCCACCGGATACCAGGGCGCTGCGGTTCGTCTGATGCTCAATACCCAGTTTAATATGTACGGCGGTACGATTACCGGCGGCAAGTCCGACTACGGCAGCGCAGTGTACATGGACTCTGCAGCAGGTACCGTGAATCTGCAGGGCGGTACCATTACCGGCGGTAAGTCTAATAAGGGTGCGGTCTACGCAAAGTTCGGTACGCTGATCATTGGCGGTGATGTACAGATCACCGGCAATACTGCCATGGACGGCACCACACCCTCCAATGTATACCTGGACGGCAATGTGAAGATCGACCTGTCCGGTACACCCAAGTTCGGTATCACCATGGCAAATCCCGGCGTGTTCGCTGAGGATACCCAGAATCTGACTTCCCGGATCACCAGCGACAGCGAGGATTGCAAGGTGGTTTACACCGATAACAGCATGGTGCTACAGGAGAAGAATCCTCCTCATAAGCACTGCGATTGCGGCGGCAATGCCAAGGGTATGCCGGACCACAGCTGTGCAGACGTGACCTGGACAGCCTGGAAGTCCACCACCAGCCTGCCTACTGCCTCCGGTTACTATTACCTGACTGACGATGTAAATGTGAGCGCCGACACACGGCTCTCCGGAGCAGATGTCCATATCTGCCTCAACGGTTTTGACATCACCTCCACCTCCCGTGTGTACAGACTGGCAAACTCTGCTAAGCTCAGCTTCACCGACCATAAGAGCGGCGGTGTGTTCGGCGGCACGGTTTCCGGTATGGGCCTGAAGAACAGCGAGATCGCAGGCGACGGCAACGGTGGCGCTACCGAGGGTGGCCTGTTCATGCAGTATAACTCCAATACCCAGCTGCACATCTACGGCGGCAACTTCACGTTTATCTCTCCCACCGATGGCAGAACCGTCTGCAAGAACGGTGGTATCCTCCAGGGCGGCGGCCTGCTGAAGATCTATGACGGTGTGCTCACCGGCGGTTATGTGACCGGCTCCGGTGGTGTTATCCGATCCTGGGGCACAAATACCCGGTTCTACTTCTACGGCGGCACCATCAAGGGCGGTAACGCAGGCGGTACCGGCGGCAACATTTCCATTAACAGCAGTTCCTCCGGTGCACAGATCTATTTCGGTAATGTGACCATTACCGGCGGCACAGCCGGCAGTGTGGGCGGTGTATACCTGGATAAGTATGTTGCCAAGGTTACCCTTGCCGGTACACCCAAGATCACCGGAAACTCCGGCGCAAACCTGTACCTGTCCACCGGCCTGACTCTGACCTTGGATGCAACCCTGACCACCGATGCCCGCGTAGGCATTTGTATGCAGACAAACGGTGAGTTTACAACCGCAAGAACCGATGCGGATAAGATCATCTTCTCCTCCGATAAGGCTGCAAACACTGTAGTCCTTGAGGACGATAAACTAAAAATCGCATAATCAAAAGTGCACCGTCTCAAACGAGGCGGTGCACTTCGTAGGGGCGATTCTCGCCTCCCCTTTAGGGGAGGTGGCACGGCAAAGCCGTGACGGAGGGGTTTTACCCGCCCTTTACACGAAATCGAACACAGAAAGGAAGGGCAATAATGAACCGAAAGCTTGTGAAATATCTGGTCAGCATTCTGCTGGTGGTTCTACTCAGCATAACCCTGTATAGCTGCAGTAAAACAAGCACAAAGCCGGGTAAGTCCGTCACCCTGACCTATAAAATTTATGGCAGTGACATCTGTGTAACGCTACCCGATGAAGAGGCTGAAAAAGTCATGCCGTCATGGATAATAAGCCTTACCATACTGTTTTCAGCGGCGGTATTCCTTCCTGCGGATTTGATAAAAATGTTTCTCTGAAAATTGGAAACCGGATCTACGCCATAGCTTGTGATACCTGCAATACCGTCATGGACTGGCGCACCGGAAGATATTTTTATATTGAAAAAGAAGATATGGACTACGTCCACGAGCTATTCCAAAAATACGGCGGAGATTTTCCATGTAACTAAATAAATTCGTAGGGGCGGCCGCCCCTACGAATTTTTTAAAACTATCAATTTTAAAGGGACGGATTCTTCGCTTCGCTCAGAATCCGTCCTTTTTACATATTTACAACATGAACCGGTGTTCCGCTGAGCCAGCCTTGGATGCTTTTTACCATGCTGTCGATGATGCGCTGGCGGCTTTCCTTGGGTGCCCAGGCCATGTGGGGGGTGATGATGCAGTTGGGTGCGGTGTACAGGGGATTGCTCTCCAAAATAGGCTCGGTGGTTACCACATCCACCGCCGCACCACGGAGCTTTCCGCTTTGCAGTGCCTCCGCAACGGCCTCTTCGTTGATCACACCGCCCCGGGCGGTGTTGAGGAGGATCGCCCCGTCCTTCATTTGGGCGAGGGTGTCTTTGTTGATGACCTGATGGGTTTCGGGGGTGTAGGGACAATGGAGGGTGATCACATCGGATTTTTCCAGCAGCTGCTCTAAAGAGACATAGTTTGCGCCCTCTACGGTGTGGCTGCGGTTATAGGCCAAAACCTCCATGCCGAAGGCCTCGGCGATCTTTCCAACGGCCTGACCGATGGTGCCAAAGCCGATGATGCCTAAGGTCTTGCCGGCAAGCTCCATTTGGGGCGTGTCCCAAAAGCAGAAGCCGCCCCGCTGACCCCACTGGCCTTCGTGAACCAGTTGGTCATGGAGGCCCACCCGGTTGCACAGCTCCAACAGCAGAGAGAAGGTAAACTGTGCAACGGCGGCAGTGCCGTAGCCGGGGACATTGCAGACCGGGATATTCCGTTTTTTGGTAGCCTGACAATCCACCACATTGTAGCCGGTGGCGGCTACGCAGATCAGCTTTAAATTGGGACAGCGCTGTAAAAGGGCTTCGTCAATGACCGTCTTGTTGATAATGGCAATGTCCGCATCACCGATACGCTCCGCGGCCAATTCGTTGGGGGTGTCTTTGTAGATCTCCACCTGCCCAAACTGACGAAAAATATCCCAGCTCAGGTCGCCGGGGTTGACGGCAAAGCCGTCTGTAATAACTATTTTCATATTACGCTCCTTTATACTTGAAAAAACCCCTGATTTTTGTTAGGATAGGTATAGAATTGAGGGATAACTATGGAACTTATTTATAAGGATGAACACATTGTGGTCTGCGTAAAGCCGCCCCGGGTGCTGTCCACCGATGAGCCCGGCGGTGTGCCGGATCTGGTAAGGCAGGAATTGGGTGACCCCAAAGCCGATGTGCGTACTGTCCACCGTTTGGATCGGGTGGTATCGGGCCTCATGGTACTGGCAAGAACCCCTAAGGCCGCTTCGGAGCTGTCCAGACAGATCCGGGAGGACACCTTCGGTAAGCACTATTTGGCAGCGCTCCACGGACACCCCCAAGCCGATTCCGGCACACTTGTTGACCTCTTACAGCGGGACAAGGCCCGGAAAATGACCATGGTGGTCACCGAGCCCGGAAAGGATGCCCGGGAGGCCATTTTGGATTATAAAGTCGTAAGCAAAACCGAAACCATGAGCTGTGTGCGGATCGATCTGAAAACAGGCCGCACCCATCAGATTCGGGTGCAGTTTGCAAGCCGTGGTATGCCATTGGCAGGGGAGCGGAAATATGCGGTTTTGGATGACCCCTGCGAGATCGCACTGTGGTCCTGCCGCTTGAGCTTTACCCATCCGCACACCGGCAAATTCATGGAATTTGAACTACCGCCCCCAAAAACCTACCCCTGGACAGAGCTTCTGTGAAATTGAAAATTATCAATTATCAATTTGCTTTTGCAGCAACTGTTGAAGCATTTTAGAAAATGCTTCGTCCTGTTGCTTTGTCCGTTTGGAGGGGCCTTTGACCCGGCCGCCGGCGGCACGGAATTTCCGGCCCTCATGCCGCTGAAACAACAGGGCCTGGATGTTATAGTCGGTATATTCCCAACCGTCCTGATGGAGCACTCTTGCGCCCCGGGCAAGACACATGGAGGCAAGGCCGTAATCCTGGGTGATCACAATATCCCCGGGGTGTGCCCGATTGGCAAGCGCCAGGTCCACACTGTCCGCACCCTTGTCAAAAACAAGGGTCTGCGCCCCCTCCCGGTTTATTTCATGGGCGGTGTCGCATGAAATGGAGCAGGAAATGCCGTATTTTTTACAAAGCTGGGCGGTAATGTCCACCACAGGACAGCCGTCTGCATCAATAAGAACACCCATAAAATCACCTCTTGGGTATTATAGCATAGTTTATACAAGAAAGGAAGACCGATATGGCTCATTACGACTTTTTTCAGAATAAGGAATGTGAATACTTCCCCTGTCATCAGGGCGCAGACCCGGCCAGTTTCAGCTGCCTGTTTTGCTACTGCCCTCTGTACGCCCTGGGCGACAAATGCGGTGGCAGCTTTACATATTTGGATAACGGCATCAAGGATTGCTCCAATTGCCTGAAGCCCCACCGCCGGGAAAATTACTGCAAGATCATGGAGAAAATGCCCGAAATTATGGCCCTGGCGAAAAAGCCTTGATTTTTCTTGAAAGGCTTGTTATAATAGGGGTCGTTATAAGTTTGGAGATGTACCCAAGTGGTTGAAGGGTCCGCACTCGAAATCTTCTTCGCCAAACGGAAGTCAATCTTTCAAAAAGCCTTTAACCGT
>CAYMPY010000055.1:0-11767 GCA_964392535.1 uncultured Oscillospiraceae bacterium | reverse complement strand
CCCGCATCGCCCACCGTGAGGGCTACCCCGAGATCGGCCTGTACTGGGAGAAGGCTGCATGGGAAGAGGCCGAGCATGCTGCAAAGTTTGCAGAGCTGCTGGGCGAGGACTTAGAGCCCAACATGAAGGCCACCACCAAGGACAACCTGGCATGGCGTGTAGACTGCGAGTTCGGCGCAACCCAGGGCAAAACCGACCTGGCCATCTGTGCGAAGAAGAACGGCCTGGATGCCATCCATGACACCGTCCATGAGATGGCCCGTGACGAGGCCCGACACGGCAAGGCTCTGCAGGGTCTGCTGGAGCGCTACTTTCGCTAAGCAGGAAAAACCTGCGGAAGATCCCGCCGCGCTGCACAAGCTGACCTACGGTCTGTTTGTGCTGACCGCCCGGAATTCTGACAAAGATAACGGCTGTATTACCAATTCTGCCCTGCAGGTAGCCAGTGACCCCACACGGATCGCCGTGTCGGTCCAAAAAGGCAACCTGACCCGGGAGCTGATCGAAGGCAGCGGCGTATTTAATGTCAGCGTGCTGACGGAGAATGTCCCCTTTGAGACCATTCGTCATTTTGGTATGCAGTCCGGTCGTGATGTGGATAAATTTGAGCGTTTTTCCGCCGTCAAAAGAAGCCATAACGGCCTTTATTATGTGACAGAGCACACAAACGCCATGTTCAGCTGTGAAGTGGAGCAGACACTGGACCTGGGCAGCCATATGCTGTTTGTAGGCAAGGTCACCGAAAGCAAGGTGCTTGGAGCCGATCCCTCCTGCACCTATGCCCACTACCACAAAGCAATCAAACCCAAATTTTAAAGCCTTGGCGGAAAAAGGATAAACACATCCTTTTTCCGCCATAATACTTATAAAGGAGGTTATACGATGAAAAAAATGATTCCTTTCATTTTAGCACTGTTGCTGCTTGCCGGCTGCCAGGCACCTGTCTCCGGCGCTACCCCTGACAGCACACAGGAAACACTACTCAGTCGGGATACCCTGCGCAGCAAGGCCTTTGCCCATGCAGGTGTAAATGAAGCGGATGCATGGGATTTGGACGAGGATTACGAAAACCGAGGCAGCGTTACAGTCTACGAGTTGGATTTTGAGGTCAACGGTGTAGACTATGAATACGAACTGGATGCCAAAACCGGAGAGATCCTCCGCAGCAACACGGAGGGCAAGCCCCACCCCACAGAGCCTACTTTAATTACTGAAGATGAGGCCAAGCGGATTGCCTTGGAGCATGCAGGCCTGACCGAAGGTGCGGTAAAGTCCTACACCATCGAGCTGGAGCGGGACGAGAATAAATATGAGATCGACTTTTTCACCAAGGGCATTGAATATGACTATGAGATCGATGCTGTGACCGGTGAAATATTAAAGGCCGAAAAGGATCGGGACTGATTCTACTATGTGCTATTGCAAAATGTATATGTAGGGAATGACCTATGTGTCATTCCGCTCAAAATATACCATAAGGAACGGCACATGGGCCAATGTCACTAAGTTAAGAAAACGCTGTCATTTCGACCAAGCGAAGCGCATGGAGAAATCTATCCGTTATGATATTCGAAAACGGATAGATCCCTCGACTTCGCTCGGGATGACAACGTTTCTTAATGTCCTAAAGCTTAACTAAATGACATTGGCACATGGGCCGTTCCCTACTACCGGGAGAATGTAAATTCTCCCGGTAGATTGCTTTTTCTCAGGGTTTATGATAGAATACAGGTGATTTTCAAAAGAAGGAGGCCGCATCATGGCACAAAAAAAGAAGCTGCGCTGGATGCGGCTTGATAACGCAGCAAAGATCTACCCGGCTGCACGGCGGAACAACTGGAGCAATGTATACCGCCTGTCCTTTACCTTGAAAGAAGAAGTTGATCCGGCAGTGCTGCAAAGCGCACTGAATGTGACCGTGAAACGATTTCCCTCCATTGCGGCACGGCTGCGCCGCGGTCTGTTCTGGTATTACCTGGAGCAGCTGCCCCAGGCCCCGGCCCTGAGTCAGGAGGGCTCTTATCCCCTGACACATATGCGCCGGGATGAAATCCGCCGCTGCGCTCTGCGGGTCATTGCCTGCAAAAACCGCATCGCCGTGGAGATCTTCCACTCCCTCACCGACGGAAACGGTGGCCTGGTCTTTTTAAAGACCTTAGTTGCCGAGTACTTAGAGCAGAAGCACAGTATATCCATCCCCTGCACCCACGGCGTTTTGGACCGTCAGGAGGAACCAAAGGAAGAGGAACTGGAGGACAGCTTCCCAAAATTTGCCGGCCCGGTCTGTGCCTCCCGAAAGACTACCGATGCCTTTCACCTTACCGGCACCCCGGAGCAGGACGGCTTTTTACACCTGACCTGTCTGCAGCTGTCTGTGCCTCAAATTTTGGAAAAGGCCCACAAGCAGGGTGTCAGTGTAACAGAATATCTGTGTGCGGCCATGCTGCAGGCCATCTTACGGCTGCAGGCTGAAACTGCGCCCCACACCAAAAAGGCCGCAAAGGTGCAAATTCCCATCAATCTGCGGCGGCTGTTCCCCAGTAAGACCTTGCGGAACTTTGCCATGTATACCACCCCGGAAGCTGATCCCCGTATGGCCCCCTACAGCTTCGAAGAGCTTTGCAAGATCGCCCATCACCATTTGGGCCTGGAGGTCACTGCAAAGTGCATGAGCGCCATCATTGCCACCAATGTCCGTGATGAACAATCCTTAGCTGTGCGGCTGATCCCACTGTTTATAAAAAATATCGTCATGAAAACCATTTTCGACCTGGTGGGTGAGCGTGCATCCTGCCTGTCCCTGTCCAATTTGGGACGGGTGGAGCTGCCGGAAGAAATGGCTGCCCATATAAACCGCGCGGATTTCGTTTTAGGTGTTCAGGCCGCCACGCCCTATAACTGCGGCGTGATCTCCTTTGGAGACAGTCTGTACATCAATTTCATCCGGGGCGTACAGGAGACCGGCCTGGAATACCGCTTTTTTAAGGTATTGCAGGAGCAAGGCCTGTCTGTTGTGGCCCAAAGTAACCGTTAGGAGATGCCTATGTATTGTTGTAATTGCGGCGTAGAGCTGGCCGATACTGAGAAAAAATGTCCCCTGTGCGGCGTGCGGGCCTATCACCCGGACATCGACCGCCCGGAGCAGGAGGGACTTTACCCCGACCATACACCCCAACCCCGCATGAAGCCCTCCACCGTTCACACGGTGCTGATCGTGCTGTTTCTGCTGCCCATTTTGGTCACCATCCAGTGTGACCTGCTGATCAACAGCACCATCACCTGGTCTGCCTATGTAACCGGCGCACTGCTGATGACCTACATTTGGCTGATCCTGCCCACCTGGTTCAAAAAACCCAACCCGGTGATCTTTGTGCCCTGCGATTTTGCGGTGCTTGGCCTGTTTCTTATGTACATCTGTTTTGCCACCGAAGGCCACTGGTTTTTCCCCTTTGCACTGCCTACTCTTGGATTTTTTACACTGGTAATTACCACGGTGATCACCCTGATGCGGTATGTGCCCCGGGGCAAGCTGTACATTTTCGGCGGCGCATTTTTGGCAATCGGTCTGTATATGCCCATTATGGAGGCCCTGATCTGCCTGACCTTCGTCAAAAACTTTGTCTACTGGTTCATTTACCCCACAAACGCCCTGGTGCTGCTGGGCGGCATGCTTATTTTCTTAGCCATCGTCCGGCCTGCAAGAGAGACCATGCAGCGGAAATTCTTTATTTAACACGATATAACACGGAGGAACGCAAATGGCAAAGCTTTACTTTAAATACGGTGCCATGGGCTCCAGTAAAACCGCCCAGGCCCTGATCACCAAGTATAACTATGAGGAAAACGACCTGAAGGTGTGGCTGGTAAAGCCCAGTGCCGACACCCGGGACGGCGAAAAGATCCTCCGCAGCCGCATTGGCCTGCAGGCAGAGGTCGAAACCCTGCCCCCCAGCTTAAATATATATACCCGCTTCTGTGAGACCAGAAAGGACAACTGCGATCTGATCATTGTGGACGAATGCCAGTTCCTCACACCGGAGCAGGTGGATCAGCTTCGGGAGATCGTCAACGATTTTGATATCTGCTGTATCTGCTTCGGTCTGCGCACCGACTTTTTGACACGGCTGTTCCCCGGCTCTCTCCGGCTTATGGAGGTGGCTGACACCATTCAGGAGATCAAGACCATGTGCGATTGCGGCGAAAAGGCCACCGTCAATGCCCGCATTGACGAAAACGGTCACATAGTCACCCAGGGCGCCCAGGTAGTACTGGGCGGCAACGATTCCTACATCGCCATCTGCCACCGCTGCTATACCCGAGGTATTCGGGAGAATCGAAAAATCAAACTGCATAAATAAAACGCTTCGGCGGGAGTAAACCCCCGCCCTACGATACCGATGAAGGTATATTGTAGGGCGGGGGCTTGCTCCCGCCGTTATTCTTCTCTTAAAATTCTTGAGGAATTCAGAAGCACCGCAAAGGCACCGCAGTTGTGAAGGATCGAGCCTGCAATGGCGCTGATCACACCGAAGGCAGACAGGGCGATCATGGTCACGCTGATGCCCACCGACAGCACCAGATTCTGATAAATGACCTTTCTGGTACGCCGTGCAAGATCCACCGCAAAGGGAATGTTCAGCAGATTATTGTTCATCAGGGCAATATCTGCCGATTCGATGGCAAGATCTGAGCCCATGGCACCCATAGCAATACCCACATCGGCCTGCCGTAGGATCAGGGCATCGTTGATGCCGTCACCAACCACAAGTACCCGGTGGTTTTCCTCCGTAATGGTCTGCAGCCGCTTCAGCTTATCCTCCGGCAACAGCCGTGCATGAAGGGTATCGATGCCCAGGCTCTGCCGGATCTGCTCCGCAGGCTCTTCACGGTCACCGGTAAGCATAACGGTCTGCTGAACACCCAACGCCCGCAGCTTTTCGATACTCTCCCCGGCATTTTCCCGGGCCGTATCATTAAAGCACAAACAGCCGATGAGCTTTTCCTGCTCCGCCACATAGCTTACAGAGCCTGCAAGACCTGCCGGCTCCTCCGGGCCGGCACAGCCAAGCTCCTCCAGCCACTGCCGCCGACCGAACCGCAGAACCGTGCCGTCAGGCAGGGTACTTTCCATACCGCCGCCGGAAACCTCATGGACATCCACAGCCTTTTCAAAGTCCCCTTCCATAGCCGCCACCACGGCCCGGGATACAGGGTGATTGGAGGCTGCCGCCAGGGATGCGGCCTTATAAAGCAGGTCATCCCTGCTGCCTTCAAAGGCAACGATCTCCGTTAGCGTCAGCTCGCCCTTTGTAATCGTGCCGGTCTTATCAAAGACCACCGTATCGATCTCGGTCAGTTCTTCAATAAACTTGGAGTTTTTGATCAGCACGCCCCGCTTGGTAGCCGCCGACAGGGCGGCGATCATGGGTGCGGAGCTGACCAGCATCTGTCCGCAGGGACAAGAGACCACCAAAATGGCAATGGCCTGCTCCACCGTGCCGGTGATCAGACTCACAATAGCCGCCACGCCCAGCACAAAGGGGATATAATAGCCCAAAAAGCGATCGATAAGCCGGGATTCCGGCACAGAAATGCCCTCGGATTGCTCCAACAGCTGAATGATCTTGGAAAAAGCGGTGTCCTCGTGCTCCTTACGGACCTCCACCAAAATCTGTCCGTCCAAATTCACCGTACCGGCATAGACGTTGTCTCCCACGCCTGCCTCGGCGGGGTGGGGCTCACCGGTCAGGGACTTCTGATCAATATTGGTATGGCCGGACAAAATCACGCCGTCCACAGGGATGCCCATACCGGGCTTAACCACCACGGTCTGTCCCACCTGCAGAGACTCCACAGCCACCTCCTGCTCTGCGCCGTCACAGAGCACAATGGCAGTCCGCTGCTGCATATTCATGAGGCCGTCGATAACATCCCGACCGCCCATGATACTGCGCTCCTCCAGCAGGTGCGCCACATTGAGAATCAGTGGAATCAGCAGTGCCAGAATCATCTGCTGGGAAAACACACAGCAGATAATGGCAATGCCCACCAAAATCTCCATGGCGTTAGTAAGATTCTTTGTAAAAACACCTTTGATACCGGCCCAAATTACCGGCATGCCCTCCAACAGGAAGCCTAAAAAGTACAGCAGCCGGGGTACGACCGGGTAGGCATTACCCATCAGATAGGTATAAATGAGGCCTGCTGCAAGCAGTGTCAACGCCGTCGCACCGCAAAGGATCTCCGTCCGCAGCCGTTTTTGGGCAGAGGCGGACAGATTATCCCGGGACAATGCCTCTAAGGAGTTGCGGGTCATATTATCAATATTTTCCATATGGCCCCTCCTACGGCTTTATGTAGATGGTGGACTGTTCGTCCTCCACAATGCGGATCTGCCCGATGGTATCAATGATCTGTGCAATCTTTGTGTTATAGATCCGCATTTTCACCACTTCGGGATTCTGCTCATACTCTTCCAGCACACCCCAAAATTCCGTCAGTGCGGCCTTGGCCGCCGAGGTTTTTGTGGCGTAGTTGGTATTGGCAGTTGCCACATTTTCTGCGGCAATGCCCTGTGCGTTGGGGATCAGGGTGGTTACGTAGCTTCTTGCCCGCTCCACAATGGTCTCCGCCTCCACGGATGCAGAGTTTACCTGGTCATAGACCTCCCGAACCTCCTTAGGCATCCGCACCTGGGTCAGCTCCATGCCAATGAGTTCCACGCCCATGGGTGCCAGCCGTGCCTTGGCTTTTTTCAGCACTGCCGCTGCGTAGGTCTCCTTACCGCCGGTAAGCAGGTCATCCACATCGGTGGCTGCAGCCTGGCTGAGCATGGCACTGCTGACCGTGCCGTTAATAACCGATTCTATGCTTTTGATATTCAGGGCATAGGCCACCGGGTCACTGACCTTATACTTTACAGAGGCGGACAGGGTGGCAATATTTTGGTCGCCGGTGATCACATAAGCACCGTCATTGGTTTTGCCCTCGTCAGGGGTAAAGTAGGTATTGATGCTCTGCTCCATGACCCGGTCCGTGGGGATCATGATCACCTCGTCAATAATATAAGGAAATGCCAGCAACAGTCCCGGGCCGTGGACCTGCTCCTCCGGCGTGTCGCCCACGAGCTTGCCGAAGCGCAGCACCAAGGCCACATTTCCGGTCTCCACGATGCGGATTCCGGAGCAGAAGATCAGCAGCACGATCACGACCACCAGTATAAGGAAGTACTTGGTGACAGAAGCCAGCACCTCAGAAAACAGTTTTTTCTGTTCCATAGTGCCTCCTTAGTTCAGCTTGCCGGAAGCCTGGTTGATCAGCTGATACAGGGCATCTACCAATGCCTGCCGATCCTTTTCAGGCAGACGGGACAGGATGTAGGAAAGATCCTCCAGTACCATGGCATCGCCCTCTACGGACATGGTCTCGGAGTACTTGGTCAGTACATTGAAGGGATACTCATTGGCATTGACCACCAGAATAGTCTGATCGTTGACAGAGGCAGCCATGGTATCCAGATCCATCAGGAAGCGGTACAGCTCTAAGTTGGCGCTCTGTGCCTCGGCGTAGATCTTGGCAACCTCGGTTTCGGTCTGAGCGTTGATCTCTGCAGCCTGGGTCACGCCGTCGGCAATGATCTGGGAGGATTGCTGGGCTGCATCGGTGGTGATTTGGGTTGCCTCCAGCCGTGCCTGGGCCAAAATCTCGTCGATTTCCTTCTGTCGGTCTGCACGCATCTGCTGGAATACGCTGTTCAAGTTGGTATCCGGCAGGCTCAACCGCAGAATGGATACATCAGACACTGTAATGCCGTAATCAGCAGCGCACTTACTTTGCACCAGCTCGAAGATCTCCTGCTGGACCTGATCGATCTTCAGCTGCTCCTTTTCAAGAGACACCAGCTCCGTCAGCTTATATTTACCCAACGTATTATTGGTTGCATCGAAAACCTGATTGCGGATAAAGCTCTCGGCATTTCCGGATGCGCCCACGGAATTGTGGTACTTCACCGGGTCCTTTACCTGCCACACCACATAGGATTGCAGAATAATATTGCGCTTGTCGCCGGTGGTGGTCTCTAACTTATTGGACTCCAAATACTGCAGCCGGGCATCATAGGTGACCACCGTTTCAAAGGGCCAGGGCAGCTTCAGGTATACACCGGCCTCAGTGATCTCCTGGCGCACTGCACCGAAGCGCATGATCACCGCACAGCTGCCCTCCCGGACCTGGCAGGTGAAGCCAAACCAAAACAGCACCACCAGCACGATTGCTGCGGTGAGCAGCTTGCCCACAGTGGCAAGGGTCTTTTTTTCTTTTTTATTCTTTTTCATGGCTTCCTCCATCAGTATTCTTCGTCAAAGGAGTGTTCTTCTTCATAGGTTTCCAGGAAATCGTCCTCGGTCTCAACGATTTCCGGCGAGCCGATAAACAGCTTTCCGCCATCCACGCCTGTTCCCACAATAATCAGCTTGGCCTGTCCGTAGGCCTCGACCAGGGTGTTCATGTACTTATAATAACGGTAAGCAGCGGAATAGCTTTCATAGGCAGCTACGCCAGCCATAAACTCCGCTACCGCAGCCTCCGCATTGGCGATAGCCTGATACTGCTGTACCACCGCATCGCCCACCTTGGCGGTCTGCTCATTTTTGGCATCCATAATGGTCTGGTTGGCCTGATTTTGAGCCAGGATGATGATATGCTCCGCATCAATGGATGCACCGATCAGGTTCTGATACACATCGGCAACCTCCACCGGCGGATGGATGCTCTCCAGAATCACATTGACCACCTCTAAGCCGGTGTTGTGGTGGGCCATGTGTTCGATCAGCTCCTGACGGAAGGACTCCGAAAACGCCTCACGATCCGTGGACAGCATCGTCTCCAAATCCGAGGAAATCGTTCTTGCGGTAATGATCTCATAGGCCTCCGCCTGCAGCAGCGCCTCCGGGCCTGCGGCGTTGCGGACATAGTTATAAAGATCGGAAATTTTGTACTCGATCTCCAAATTCACGGAGATCAGCTCGTCACCGTTACCCAATAGCAGCCGATACTCCTCGCCGCCGTGGGCCTCGGTCCAGATGTTATCCTGTTCCCCGGATGGAATGTAGCCGATAACCAGCCGTCCCAGGGACTCGGTATCATAGACCTCCACCTGATCCATAGGCCAGGGTAGGGTCAGATGGACACCCGGTGTCACCGGGGACTTCTGCAGCTTGCCGAATCGGTACAGCGCACCCTGCTGATGGGCCTCGATCTGCACCACGCCGCTTGAGAGCCACAGCAGCACCGCTACACCAAAAATGGCACAGGGTACCACCTTTTTGATCAGCTTCATGCTCCAAAGGGCCCGCATAGTAATGCCGGTATTCTCCTCCAGGTAGCTCAGCACGCCCATATTACTCTTTCCTGCACCGGGCAGGGCAATGAGAAATTCCGGGGTGGTATCTAACTCATGGCGGATCACCCGCACCGCCAGGGAGAATGCAATAAACAGGCTTTCATAGACAAACAGGATGCCCAGCAGCACATTGAGGATGGGCGTGGCATCGTAAAAGCCCAGAAGCTGCACCGTTAAACTCACAGCAGTCAGCAGCTGACCGATTCGATTTAAGGTCAAAGCACTTTTCAAGGACCGGAGCTGGGCCGCAGTATAGGCACTTTCTCCGTCACCAATGGACAGGCTGCACCATTTTTCTAAAATCATGGAGCCCACAAACAGCACCACCAGCACAACCGGCAGATAGTAGCCGGTAGCCCGGGACGGACCGCTCTTCCAGAACAGCAGGTTGGTTACCGCCAAAGCGGCAGCAGTCACCACACAGATGATAAGCTTCCGCAGGCGGGGTGCATGAAATCGCATCTGACTCCACACCCGGGCAGGCAGTTTCTGCTTTTTTTCAGGCATAGGCTTACTGTCCCACAAAGGCAGCAGCAGTGTCAGCTGCACAGCTGCGGGCAACCACAGCATCAGGCTCAGCAACAGCAATGGTCTGTAGCCGGAAGCAGCTTGCAATACCTTCAGGCCCACCGCCATCATGGTCAGAACTGCGGTCGTTGCGTATGCGGCCCGTTTTCCCGGGGTGGTAATTCGTTTTATTTTCATATATTTTCCTCCCAAGAGGTGGTTTTCTAAGTATATTATGCGGTTTTCACCATAAATGTCAAGAAAAATCCTCAGTATGCAGCGGCTTTCCCTCTGAGGAAATCCAAAAAGCTTTTTACATGGCCGTAATAGTCCTGCTTTTTGTAAAAGCCACATACCGTATACCGTTCGTTAAAATCCTCCACATCCAAAAACCGCTCGTTGGAGGATTCCAGTGCAACGCCTACCGCAATGCCCATACCGCCAGCTATAAACCGCTCGTAGCACTCAATGTCGTTACAAATAACGGACACATCGGGGGTAAAGCCCGCACGCCCGCAGGCGCCTGCCAGCAGCTTATAATAATTGCTCTGCTCACCCATGGACACAAATTTTCGGGTGCACAGATCCTTGAGCATCAGCTTTTTGCCGCAGAGCGGGTCTTTGTCGGAGCATTTGAGCCGCAGCTTCCGGGATATCAGCTCAAATTTTTCGTAATCCGGGTAGGGGTTCAGGTCTGCATCGATGATCACATGGTAGCTTTTCAGATCTGTCTCCTGAAAATCAAAAACCGTGCGGAAAGTGACCTCCGGGTGGAGCTGACTGTAGCCGATAATGGCATCGGTCACCCTTTTGCGGACACTGCGGACCAAAATTTTAATTTCCCGATCATCGTTGACCCGACCGCACAGCTCCTCCACAGTGCCATCCAATTCTCCAAAAACGGTGCACAGGGATTGCTGCAGCCGCCGTCCGTGATCGTTCAGCCGGATACGGTTGCTGGTTCTGTCAAACAGGCAGCAATTAAGCTCCCGCTCCAATCTGCGAATGGAGGCCGATACGGAGGTAGTAGGTACCATGTATTTTTCAGCAGTTCTTGCAAAACTCTCCGTCTTTGCGCTTTCGTAGAAATAACGTAGCTGTAAAAGCTCCATATAATCACTCCCCGCAAACATTTTACACCATATTTAAAGATGGCGCAACCATATTTCAGATAATTATTTACAATTATACATTTTTATCCTATAATGATGCTGAAAAATGTAAGGAGCTGGTTCTTTATGGAAAAAATTCGGATGCTTTATCTCAGCGGCGCACAGGTAACACAGCTTGGCGCGGAGGACATGAAGCTTGCTTTGGAGGATGTGGAAGAAGCTCTGAAGCTGGTGCATTTGGGCGAGGTGATCCTGCCGGAGAAGATCGCCATGGGCTTCGGCAAGACCATTGAGGACGAGTCCACCATGGGCCGCATCAACGCCATGCCCTGCTATTTGGGCGGACGGTTTAACATTGCGGGCATTAAGTGGATCGGCAGTAACCCCCTGAATTTAGAGATGGGTCTGCCCCGGGCCAGTGCCTTGACCATTTTAAATGACCCAAAAACCAAGTTCCCGGTCTGCGTCATGAACGGTGCCGACATCAGTGCAGTTCGTACCGGCGCATCCAGCGGTGTTGCCGCCAAATATCTTGCCAAGGAAAACGCCGAGACCATTTTGCTGGTTGGCGCAGGTCTGCAAAACAAAATGCAGCTGGCAGCGATTTATGAAGCTCGTCCCAGCCTGAAATACTTCTATGTGGTGGATATTAACCCCACCGCAGGCGCAGCCTTTGCCGAGGAGATGGGTAAAAAGCTGAATATTTCCATCACCGCCATTACCGATTATAGCCAGTGTGACCGCATCC
>CAYMPY010000054.1:0-11965 GCA_964392535.1 uncultured Oscillospiraceae bacterium | reverse complement strand
CTGCAGCTGACCTTGTCGGTATCCCTTCATGCACCTACAGACGAGATCCGTAACACTATTATGCCGGTCAATAAGGCCTACCCGGTGGAGCAGCTGATGGAGGCCTGCAGACAGTACTATAAAATCACAAACCGGCGTATTTCCTTTGAATACGCTATGATTGACGGTGTCAATGACACCCCGGCGGCAGCCAGGATGCTTTTAAAGCTTTTAAAGGGGTTGCCTGCCCATATGAATCTGATCCCACTGAACCATGTGGAGGAAAGTCCCCTGAAGCCCAGTAGTCGCAAGGCTGTGCGGCAGTTCCAGGAAATACTGGAAACAGGCGGCGTTCCGGCCACGGTGCGGCGTACCTTAGGCGGCGATATTGATGCCTCCTGCGGTCAGCTGCGCAGAAAATATACAAGGCAAGAGGAGTGAACCGTTATGCAATATTGGGGACTGACTGATCCCGGTTGCGTACGCAGCCAGAATCAGGATACATTTCAAATGGAAGCACTGAGCAAAAATAGCCTCCTTTGTGTGATCTGTGACGGTATGGGCGGTGCCAAATCCGGCAATGTGGCCAGCCAGCTGGCGGCAGATGTGTTTGCCCAGGAGGTAAAACGCAGCTATAAGTCCGATATGGATCAGGAAGCACTGGACCGGATGCTCCGCAGTGCTGTGAAGCTTGCCAATTTTACGGTCTATGACCAGGCACGGCAGTTCGAGGAATTTTCCGGCATGGGTACCACCCTGGTTGCGGTGCTGGTGACCGGCAAAAATGCCACCTTCGTCAATGTGGGTGACAGCCGTGGTTACCATGTGGATCGGGACGGTGTCCGCCAAATCACGGTGGATCACTCCCTGGTACAGCTGATGGTGGATAAGGGGGAGCTTACCCCGGAGCAGGCAAAAACCTATCCCGGTAAGAACCTGATCACCCGTGCCATCGGTACGGAGTCCCAGGTCAGCTGTGATATTTTCCATAAAAAATTAGAGCGGGGCGACTGTCTGCTGCTTTGCAGTGACGGTCTGAGCAACCTCATCGATGAGCAGGAGATCCTGTTTGAAGTGGTACATGGCGTGGATAAGGGCAAATGTTGCCAGCGGCTGCTGGACATTGTCAAAAAGCGCGGTGCCCCGGATAATGTCACCAGTGTTCTGGTGGTTATTTGATCTTTGACGAAAGGAGTTTGGTTTATGGATAAATATATAGGCCGCTTACTGGATAACCGGTATGAGATTTTAGAGATCATCGGCACAGGCGGCATGGCTGTTGTATATAAAGCCCGCTGTCACCGTTTGAATCGTTTGGTTGCAATCAAGATCCTGAAGGATGACTACTTAGGTGACGAAGACTTCCGCAGTCGTTTCCATTCGGAAAGTCAGGCTGTTGCTATGCTCAGCCACCCCAATATCGTATCTGTTTACGACGTTTCCACATCCGTTATGGCCGACTACATCGTCATGGAGCTGATCGAGGGCATTACGCTCAAGCAGTACATGGAGAAAAAAGGCGTCCTGAACTGGAAGGAGACCCTCCACTTTGCCATTCAGATCGGCAAGGCTCTGGAGCACGCCCACAGCCGTGGCATCGTCCACAGAGATATTAAGCCCCATAACATCATGGTGCTGAAAAACGGCTCTGTGAAGGTTACGGACTTTGGTATTGCGCGGATGATGTCCAAGGGCAATACCCTGACAAAAGAGGCTTTGGGCTCTGTTCATTATATCTCCCCGGAGCAGGCCAAGGGTGGCCGTGTGGATGACCGCTCGGATATCTATTCCCTGGGCACGGTCATGTACGAAATGATCGCAGGCCGTCCTCCTTATGACGGTGAATCCCCGGTGGCGGTTGCCATCCAGCATATTAACGGCGGTGCTGTGCTGCCATCTGTACTCAACCCCAACATTCCCGGTGGCCTGGAGCAGATTATCGTCAAGGCTATGCAGATCGAGCCCGGTAACCGCTATGCCGGTGCAACGGCTATGCTGCGGGATATGGACGAGTTCCGCAAGGACCCGGCTATGCTCTTTGACTATGACGGAACAGGCGGTGAGCTGATCCGAGTAAGCAGACCGCCCATCGTCTTTGATAATTCCCAAAACGGCAGAACCACCACCGCAGAGCGGGTGGCAGACCGTGCAAACGGCAAGGTAAAACAGATAGATGCATCCAACAGAACGGTGACACAGATCGATTCTGCCAAAGCCCGGGAGGCAGCTCGCCGCCGCCGTGAGGAGGAGCGGCGCAGAAACCGCATTACCCTAATAGCGGTGCTGGTGTGTATTTTGACGGTGGTGATCGCACTGGTGATTATTTTTGCAATGGCTGGCTCTAAGATCACGGTGCCCAATCTGCTTGGTATGAATATTACCGATGCAGAGCACAATTACCCGGACCTGCAATTTAATATACTCAATGAAGTTTACAGTGAGGAATATGGGGCAGGTGAGATCGTGGAGCAGCAGCCCGGTGTGGGCGAAAAGGTCCGCAAGAACAGTAAGGTGGATGTGATCGTCAGCATTGGCCCGGAGGAAACCGGCGAAGAAGAGCCGGAAACACCTACAGACGAGATCAAGCTGACTAACCTGGTTGGCCTTGACGAGGAAAAGGCAAGAACTTTGCTGCTGTCCTATAATTTGGATATCGAGATCCATACAAAGCCTGCCTTCAGCGATACCTACCAAAAGGGTAAGGTCATGGGTATGGAGCCCGGTGAGGGCACAGTGCTGACCCAGGGCTCCAAGGTGACACTGACCATCAGCCAGGGCCACCAGCCCAAGATGGAAGCCTTAAAGGGTAAGACCGAGGAATTTGCCATTGAATATTTGGAGGACCTGGAGCTGAACCTGACCATTAAGATCACCACCGAGTATGACGAGGAAGTGGAAAAGGGTATTGTGATCAGCACCGATCCCGAAGCCGGCTCACTGCTGGACTTCGGCCAGCGGGTGGAAATTGTTATCAGCGCAGGCTCTGAGGTGGTGAAGGAGGTCCTGCCCGATGTAATCGGCATGGATGCCTTCAACGCCATGCAGAAACTGGTAAACGCAGGCTTTAAGAATGTGGAGCGGGAGTACACCTCCAGTACCATATCCAAGGACCTGGTGGTGGATATGTCTGTAGAGTCAGGCAAGGAGTATGATGTGACTACCAAGATTATTCTTTATGTATCTGATGGCACACTGTCATCTACTCCTCCCATAACAAGCGGCGGCAAGAAGGTGACCATCAATGTGCCTACAGCCGCAGATCTGGTTGATGCTGGCATCGTCACGGAGGACGGCGTAAACACGGTGATCGTTTTGCTGAAGCAGGGTGATACGGTGATATACACCTCTGAACCGGTTACATTGGGTTCAACTTTGAGCATAACCCTGCAGGGAGAAGGCGCACAGGAATATGAGCTGTATATCAATAATCAGGCGTTTTCCAAGGTGAATGTGGATTTTACTGCCAATGAAAACAGCTGAGGGACGGATCATCCGCTCCTTAAGCGGATTTTATGAGGTTCAGACGGCGGACGGACCGGTGACCTGCCGTGGCAGAGGTGTGTTGCGCCGCAGTGGCGACAGCCCCCTGACCGGTGACCTGGTGAAAATCAGTATAGAGCACGGTAAGGGTATGGTGGAAGCCATTTTGCCCCGTAAAAATCGGTTCGTCCGGCCTGCTGTTGCCAATGTGGATGCACTGGTGGTTTTTGCTGCCAACGTAAACCCGGTGACTGAGCCATTCCTCATTGACCGGGTGGCGGCCATTGCCGGTGACCAGGAGGTGCCGATGTATCTGTGCATCAATAAATGCGATTTAGATCCGGCTGTGGATCTGCAGAGAATTTACACACATGCAGGCTTTCCTGTGATCTGTGCCAGTGCAGAGACCGGGGCAGGTGTGGAGGAGCTGCGTGATCTGATCCGTGGCAAGCTGGTAGCCTTTACCGGCAATACCGGCGTTGGAAAGAGCAGTATGCTCAATGCCCTCTGTCCGCAGCTGCAGCTGGCTACCGGCGAAGTGTCTGAGAAACTGGGCCGTGGTCGCCACACCACCCGCCATGTGGAGCTGTTCTCCTTGGGAGACAACACCTTCGTGGCCGATACCCCCGGCTTTTCCTCCTTCGATACGGAGCAGATGGATGTGATTTTGAAAGAGAATCTGCAGTACGCCTTCCCGGACTTCGGGCCTTATTTGGGCAACTGTCAGTTTCACGATTGCGCCCATAAGGCAGAGCCGGGCTGTGCAGTTCGTGCTGCAGTGGAGGCGGGAGATCTGGAAAAGACCCGCTATGACAGCTATCTTCGGCTGTATGAAAAGGCAAGCCAAATCAAGGAATGGGAGATTAAATGATCATGAATAAGACCTATTGGACTATGCCTGATGGCAGACAGTCTGCGATTTATGAACTGACGGACGGTAAAATCACCGCCCATATCAGCGACTTCGGCGCGACCGTTCACAGACTCTATGTGCCCGATCGAAACGGAAAATTAGACGATGTGGTGCTGGGCTTTGAGACCCCGGCAGAGTATATTGCAAGCACAACCTTCTTCGGCACGGTGGTGGGCAGAAGCTGCAACCGTCTGAAAAGTGGTAAGTTTACCTTAAACGGCAAGACCTATCAGCTGGATTTAAATGACGGCAACAATAACCTCCACTGTGGCTACAGCTTCTATAAGGACCGCCTGTGGGAGGTGGAGCAGCTTTGTGAAAACAGCATCACTTTGAAGCTTTTCAGCCCCGACGGTGACCAGGGCTTCCCCGGAAACGCCACCATTAAGGTGGCCTATACCTTAGAGGGCGGCAGCCTGAAGATCGCTTATGAGGCTGTGTGCGATCAGGATACGGTGTTTAATTTGACAAACCACACCTACTTTAACCTGGCCGGTCATATGAAGCCGGAGAAGGCCATGGATCAGGTGCTCATGCTGCCTGCCCGGTTCTTCACCCCTGACGATGCCGAGAGCATCCCCACCGGTGAGGAGCGTCCTGTGGAGGGCACGCCCTTTGATTTCCGTATCCCCAAGGCTATCGGCAGAGATGTTAACCTGGATTACGATGCGCTGAATCTCCAGGGCGGCTATGATCACAATTTCGAGGTGTGGTGTAACCCCTGTGCAGTGCTGCGCGATCCCGACAGCGGTCGCACCATGGAAGTGACTACCGATTGCTGCGGTATTCAGTTCTATGCCGGTAACTTTCTGGAGGGCGAAGAGGGCAAGGACGGCGCACGGTATACCCACCGTGGTGCGGTGTGCCTGGAGACCCAGTATTTCCCCAATGCACTGAATAACCCCAATTGGAAGCAGCCCATCACCAGGGCCGGCGAAACCTACCGCAGCGAAACTGTATATACTTTTAAGTAACATATCAGGGAATGACAGCATGTCATTCCCTGATTTTTCTATCCCATCTATTGACAAAATATCATGAATACATTATACTCTTAGTGGTATATCTATGGAAAATAGACATTGAATGAGAGGTAAAAGATATGACTACACCCTTTGGTATTATTGAGTCCCAGTTTGCAGACATTGTATGGGAAAATGCACCTATGACCACACGGCAATTGGTGGAGCTGTGCGAGGAAAAGCTGAACTGGAAGCGGACCACCACCTATACGGTGCTGAAGAAGATGTGTATTCGTGGTGTTTTTCAGATGGAGAAAAAGCTTGTCACAGTGCTGCGTACCAAGGATGAGTTCCTTGCTGATTGCTGTGAAAGCTTTGTGGACCGAAACTTAGGCGGCTCCCTGCCTGCATTCCTGGCGGCATTTTCCTCCAACAGAAAGCTGTCTGCAGAGGATGTGCAGGAGCTGAAAGCTATGATCGCAGACTATGAGGCCCAAAAATGAATGAGCTTTTTGTCCGCATACTGAATGTGGGCATTACCGGCAGCTGGATCACATTGGGTGTGATTTTGCTTCGGCCTTTGCTGAAAAAAGCGCCCCGATGGGTCGTGTGCCTGCTGTGGGCGGTGGTAGCCTTGCGGCTGCTGTTACCCATTGAGGTTTATAGCCCTATCAGCCTTCAGCCCAGTGCGCAGGTGATCCCGACAGATATTGCAACTGCTGTAGAGCCCGCCATTAACAGCGGTATCGCAGCGGTCAATGATGTGGTAAACCCGGTGCTGACGGAAATTGCACAACCCCAGCAGAACAATTTGGAACGCCTGCTTTCGCTGGGTGTAAAAGTGTGGCTCGGTGGCATAGGCCTTATGCTGCTTTATAGCCTGATTGCTTATTTTCGTATGCTGCATCAGGTGCGTGTCAAAGTCGGTATTCAAAAGCGGGTCTATATCTGCGATGATATCTCGTCACCCTTTATTTTAGGTGTGCTGCTTCCTAAGGTTTATCTGCCGTCAGAGCTTTCGGCAGAACAGCAGACAGATGTGCTTGCCCACGAATTTGCCCACCTGAAAAGACGGGATCACTGGTGGAAGCCCTTGGGCTTTTTCCTGCTTTGCGTTTACTGGTTTAATCCGCTTTTTTGGGTGGCCTATATCCTGCTGTGCCGGGATATTGAACAGGCCTGCGATGAAAAGGTCATTGCGACCATGAACCCAGAAGAGAAATCCCATTACGCACAGACGCTGCTGCAGTGCAGTGTCCGTCGATACATGGTGGCGGCCTGCCCGGTTGCCTTTGGTGAAATGGGCGTTAAACAGAGAATCAAGGGAATTCTGTACTATAAAAACCCCGGCTTTTGGGTGGTTTTGCTGTCCCTTGTGGTCTGTATTGTGGTGGCGGTATGCTTCCTGACAGACCCTTTGCCCTGTAAGCATGATTACGGTGAGTTGATTCTTTCCGATCCCGGCTGTACAGAAACCGGACGCACAAAGCTGTCCTGCAAAAAGTGTGACCACAGCTATGTCCGCCGTACGCCGGAGATCGCCCACTCCTATGAAGACGGTGACGTGCTTACCCAGCCCACCTGTACAAGCACCGGCGTTCGCAGCCGGGTCTGTGTGGACTGCGGCCATACCATAACGGCAGAAATAGAAATGACCGCCCATATTCCCGGAGAGTACACCGTAACGGTGCCCTCTACCTGCTCCAAGGAGGGTGAAGCAGCGACCTGCTGCACCGCCTGCGGTATCTCCATGACCGCTACTGTTGTGATCAATCCCAAGGCCCACAGCCTGCAGGAGACCGTGATACAAACTGCTACCTGTACCAAGAACGGTGAAAGCATTTTCACATGTCAGTATTGCAGCTATGAAGAGAAGTGTATCTACGAAAAGCTTGGTCATCAGTATACTGTGGTTCATTGTGGTGATTGGAGCAAGTGTTGGGACGCGTATACATGTATACGTTGCGGTTTTGAGTTCTGCGAATACATGGATAAATGCACTAAAACAGTGTTTCCTCTTTTGGATCGAGTGGAAAGTCGAGCTATACCGGATCAGTAGGTTTCCCGGTGATTATTTGGGATTACGCATCTTATAACAGATTTCCATAGTACATAACAGAAAAGCCCACCGCTTTGCGGTGGGTTTCTTTTAATAGATGCTATGTCAATATGCACAGCGCAAAGGTATTTGCATAAAATGTCTTGTAAGCGTTTTGGGCTTATGAAGATTTATATGGGAGGTAATTCCATGGCTGAAGCTTGTAAGGATACGCTGCGCTGCAGTGCTGATGACTTAAGCGAAGCGCAGGCAATCCATACACAAAAGATCACAGACAGCTGTCGGGATAAGGATTGTATCGAGGACCTGCGTGTATACTTAACCAGAGAATCTCAGGCTGTTTTGGATAGCGCAGCCAGCGCCAAGGTACGCTGCGCAGACCTGCTTTGCGCAAATGTGGATGTGGAGTCGGTGGCTTTTGACAGTAACCGCTACTGTGTGGATGTGACCTTCTACTACAGAGTGCTGGCAGATGCCCTGGTTTCCGGCTGTAAGCCCACCGCATTAAGCGGCCTGGCCGTATTCTCCAAGCGGGTGGTGCTGTGCGGTGAGGACAGCAAGGTCCATGTGTTTACAAGTGCAGATGACGGCCTTTCCTGCTGCGGTAAAACCAAGCCCACGGCGGTCGTGGAGGTATTGGACCCAATGGTTCTGTCCTCCAAGGTGCGGGAGGTCTGCGAGTGCTCCTGCAAGGAGGCTGCAATGGTGCAGATACCCAGCACCATCAGTGACCTGTTTGACGGCGAGCTGGTGCTGGCAGGGGAGAGCAGACGGCTGTTCGTCACCCTGGGACAGTTCAGCCTGATCCGCCTGGAGCGGGATGCACAGCTGGTCGTGCCGGTGCTCCGCTACAGCCTGCCCTGTAAGGAGTGCGGCGAGGGTACCGGCTGTGCGGAGGACCCCTGTGAGCTGTTCTCCCGGATCCCCTTCCCCGCAGACAGCTTTAATCCCAACGGCTGCGACAATACAGATAATTGCACCTGCGGCTACACCACCACCTGATACTGTAGGGGTGGCAATCTTGCCGCCCGCTAAAACCCAAAACACGCAAACGGGCGGCAGATTTTGCCGCCCCTTCGCATTATGGTCTGCGGTTAACGTTCTTGACGGCATCGTACTTTTTTGATATGCTAAAGAAAAGGAGGATGCATATGAAAGAGTTATCTGTAGTTTTAAAGCACTTATTCGCAGGCTGTACCTGCGCTGCAAGCGACGGTGAAAGCTTACTTACCAGCGAAAAAAGGGGCGTTGCGCCGCTGCTTGGGTGGCTGGAGCAGGGATATGATTTAAGTCGTTTTACTGTTGCGGACAAGGTGGTTGGAAAGGGCGCAGCATTTTTATATCTGCTGCTGGGCGCAAAGTACCTCTATGCGGCAGTGATCAGCCGCCCGGCGTTGGAGCTTTTGCGGGATTACGGTGTGTTTGTGACCTTCACCACCTGTGTGCCTGCCATTCGTAATCGGGATAACACCGGCTTTTGTCCCATAGAAACGGTAGTTTTGGATTGTGACAGTCCACAAGAGGCTCTTATGAAAATCAAAAACCGATTAAAGGAGCTCAATAAATAAATCCGGCGGCGGGAGCTGGGTCCAATGCCACAAAGTTCAGAATACGCTGTCATTTCGACCGAGCAAAGCGAGTGGAGAAATCTATCTGTTTCGATGTTTGATAACGGATAGATCCCTCGACTTCGCTCGGGATGACAGCGTTTCTTAATAACCGAAAGCTTAACTAAATGACATTGGGGCTTGCTCCCGCCGCTTTTTCTATAACAGATATTTTGCAGAAATGGCAGCGACCCAAAAGCCGGTAAAGTCCGCGGCCAGTGCCGCCGGGAGAATGTACCGGGATCGCTTCACACCGCAGTGGGCTAAGTATATGCTCATGGCATAGAAGGTTGTTTCCGTGGAGCCCAGCATGACGGCGGTCGTTTTTCCAATCAGGGAGTCCGGGCCGTAGTTGGCCATCAGGTCCGCACCCACAGCCAGTGCCGCACTGCCGCTGATGGGGCGGATCAGAATCAGCATGGAGCACTCCGGCGGAATGCCTGTCCACTGTAAAACCGGGGACAGCAGCTTACTCAGCTGCTCCATGGCCCCGGAGGCGCGCAGCATATAAATGGCGGTTAAAAGCAAAATCAGGGTAGGGGTCAGGGTCAGTAACAGCTTTAATCCCTCAGCAGCTCCACCCAGCATCAGCTCATAGCAGTTTTCTTTTTTGCGGAGGGCAAGGCAGCAGGCTAAGATCAGCAAAATGGGTACGACATAATCGGTCATTTTTTCCACACCTTCCCCAACAGTACCGCACTGCCCAGACCGACTCCGGCAGAGCAAATACTGGTGATCCACACTGCAGGCAGAATACTAAACGGGGCAGTGCTTCCCAAAGAAGCCCGCAGTGCCGCAACGGTGGAGGGGATCAGCTGGATAGAGGCGGTGTTTAGTACCACCAGCCTGCAAAGCTGATCGGTGGCAGAGGACCCGTCAGACAGCATTTTGGCGGCCTGCAGCCCCATAGGCGTTGCAGCATTGCCCAGTCCTAAGAAATTGGCGCAGATATTGGCACTTAAGACCCCGCTGAGGCGTGGGTCTTTTTTGGTGTCAGGAAAAAGACGGTGGAGTATTGGCTTCAACAGACGGGACAGAAAGTTGGTGATGCCGCATTTTTCCAGGAGCCGTCCCAGGCCTGTCCACAGACAAATACTGCCTGCCATGGAGATCACCAGCTCCACCCCGGCCTGGGCTCCTTTTGGTATTGCCGCCGCCAGCTCACTTCCCCGGCCTGTTATGATGGCAAATACCAGCGACAGTGCTGCCATAACCGTAAATATCCAACTCATCAGCATAGCCTACACCCCCATTTTCTAAAGTCTATGAGGGGAATGTAAGGGTCTATGCACGAACATGAAAAAGACGGATTCTTCGTCGCAAGCTCCTCAGAATGACAGAGAAAACCTGAAAATTTCCACTGTCATTCTGAGGAGCTTGCGACGAAGAATCCGTTTTTTTAATTATTTTACTTATTCAAATTTACCCATCATGGTGAGGATGCGGCGGGCGGCGGCGTAGGCGGTGGTTCTGTTAAGCTTGCCGTCATAGAGGCTGTCCGACAGCGCATAGGGCTGTGGAGCATCTACCCAGTTGTAGGAGGGATCCACAATACCCCATTTAAAAGAGATCTGACAGGGCATCTTTACATCAGAACCGGCGTTAAGCTCGTGCTCAATGTGGCTAAATGCCCACCAGTCGGTCATAACAACGCCATCGTAGCCCCATTCGCCGCGGAGCACGCCGTTGATGGACTCCCAGTTGCAGCTGGCCTGCACACCGTTAATCAGGTTATAGGAGGTCATCAGTGCCCAGGGCTGTGCCTTCTTCACAACGATCTCGAAGCCACGGAGGTAGATTTCACGAAGGGCTCTTTGAGAAATGCGGGAGTCGCTGCCCTTACGGTTAACTTCCTTGTTGTTTGCAAGGTAGTGCTTCACGGTGGCGGCGATCTTCTGAGACTGGACACCCTTGACATTGTAGGCAGCGAACAGACCGGCGCACAGAGGATCTTCGGAGTAGTACTCAAAGTTTCTGCCGCACAGGGGGCTGCGGTGGATGTTCAGTGCAGGAGACAGCCAGATACCGGCGTTGTTTTCCTTAACTTCCTTGGCACCTACCTCGCCGATCTTCCGGGCCAGGCTTAAGTTCCAGCTTTGTGCAACGGCGTTGGCACAGGGCAGATGGGTGGGGGAGATGCCGCTGTCGGGGAATACACGCAGACCTGCAGGGCCGTCAGCAGTGGGAATAAGGGGCACTTTCTTGGGATCGTGCTTTTCCTTACGCATGAGGCCGATGCCGTTGGTATCGGCGGCGTTGAAGTCGGGGTGACCGTACAGTAGTTCGGTCAGGTCGGAGTCGGACAGGGTTGCAAGGAATGCGTCCAGCTTGCCGGTCTCCAGAGCCTCTACCAGGCTGATCTCCTTCTCCAATGCCTCCTGCTTGGGCTTGTAGCCCTTGGGCTTATGCTCAACACGCTCTGCAACAGGCAGCTTCTCATAAGTGCCATCGGCGGTCAGCCTTTCGGCCAGGGCAACAGGGGCCATGTAGGCGTGGCACTGACGGCAGATGAGGTCCTTTTCCAAAGTGAATTCCAGGCAAGCCTCAGTGTCACGGACATTGTTACCAACAGAAACGGTGTATGCACCCTGTTCCAGAATGAAGGCGGCTTCCTTGATCTTGCCCAGATCGTCGAAAGAGCCAAACTCCCGGATATCAAAGCTCAGCTTGATTTCGGCAGACTCGCCGGGTGCCAGCTCCCTGGTCTTTTCAAAGGCGCACAGTACTTTCTTTGCCTTGCCTAGCTTGCCCTGGGGTGCGGTCAGGTAGGCCTGCAGGACCTCCTTGCCTTTGCAGGTACCGGTGTTTTCCACCGTGAGGGTCAGCTTTACGGTGTTCTTTTCTAGTATGGCCTGCTTGCAGGTGGTCTTAAAGGTGGTGTAGCCCAGGCCAAAGCCGAAGGGATAAACAACCTTTTCGGGGGCAAAGGTCTCAAAGTAGCGGTAGCCTACGAAAATATCCTCGG
>CAYMPY010000053.1:0-12197 GCA_964392535.1 uncultured Oscillospiraceae bacterium | reverse complement strand
GGTCTGCTGCCTTCGCAGAATATGGCAGGCATGATGGCTGCCGCCATTATCTCCGATACGGTTATGTTCAAGTCCCCCACCTGCACAGACCGGGATATCCGGGCCGCCGAGCGGATGGCAAGAATTGCCAATGTATCCCTGGAGGAGTTGGGCAAGGAGATCTTCTCCGCATCCCTGGAAAGCCGCAATGCCGAGGAGCTGCTGTTCTCCGATTACAAGGAGTTCCACATTGCAGGTCACGATCTGGCTGTTGCGCAGATCACCTGTGTGGACAGCCCCTCCATGCTGGAGCGCAAGGAGGAATTCCTGAAGCTCATGAAGAAGAATGTGGAGCGCAAGTCCTTCTCGATGATGATCCTGATGCTCACCGATGTGTTGCTTGAAGGCAGCCAGCTGGTCTACCTGGGTGATGATGAGACCATCCACCAGGCCTTTGGTGTGCAGCCTAAGGACAATACGGTGTTCCTGCCGCATATTATGAGCCGTAAAAAGCAGGTCATTCCCATGCTGTCCGCTCTGTGGGGTTAAGAAATGGGTTTCGAAGGCTTATACGGCAATGACCGGTTAAAAGAAAATCTTGCCCGCAGCCTGAGCCGTGGCCGTACAGCCCACTTTTACCTGCTAAGCGGTCCCGAGGGCTCGGGAAAGCATACCCTTGCCAAACTGCTGGGCGCGGCAATTCTGTGTAAGGAGCAGGACCGTCCCTGCCTCCGCTGTACCGCATGCCGTAAGGCTATGGCCGGCACCCACCCGGATTTTATCACGGTGGATGACCCGGAAAAAAAGACAGTGCCTGTGGAGCTGATCCGCAAAGCGAGAGCGGATATTTATGTCCAGCCCAACGAGGCAGACCGAAAGGTCTATATGTTCCCCCGTGCCCAGGATATGGGCATCCCCGGTCAGAATGCACTGCTCAAGGTGCTGGAGGAGCCGCCGTCCTACGGTGTGTTCATCCTGTTGACAGACAATCCCCAAAAGCTGCTGCCTACAGTGCGTTCCCGCTGCACAGAGCTGCAGCTGCAGGCGCTGCCCGAGAAGCTTTTAAAGGCACAGCTTGCTGTGGAATTTCCCAATGCTGCCCCGGAGGAGCTGGCGGTTGCCACAGCCCAAAGCGGCGGTTATCTCGGCCAGGCAAAGGCCCTTTTGGAGAAGGGTACCGCTGTAGAGCCGGAAACAGAGAAAATCATAGAGGCTTTTTGCAGCCGGGACGGCGTAGCCATGCTTCAGGTGATGGCCTCCATGGAAAAATGGAAAAGAGATCAGTTTATCCCGCTGCTGCAGCAGTGCACCCAGCTGATCCATGAGGCGCTTATGTGCCGCAGTGGTGCAGGCAGCCTTCGTCCTTTGGCACGGCAGCTCAGTGCTGCCCGCAGTGCCCGGGATCTGATGGAAGCCCTTCGGGAGCTGAAAAAATGTACGGAATATGCCCAGGGAAATGTATCGGTAGCGGCGATCTGTGGCTACCTGACCTGGCATCTGATATAGATAGGAGTAAACCAATGGAGAATACAAAGGATACCTTTGAAAGGGCCGAAGCCGCCGTTACAGTGGTAGACATTCAGTTTCGGCCCGGACAAAAGATCTATTATTTTGACCCCGGCACCATCGTTTGCAAACCCGGGGATCACGTGATCATTGACACATCCCGTGGCCCGGAGTTTGGCTACTGCACAGCCGGCAATCATAAGATCAGAAAAAGAGACGTGGTCGCTCCGCTGCGGCCGGTGCTGCGCAAGGCAACGACCCAGGATGAGCAGACAGCGGAAAAGAACCGAGAGAAAGAGAAGAAGGCCTTTGAGGTCTGTCTGGAGAAGGTGCGGGAGCTGGAGCTGGATATGCAGCTGGTCAGCGCGGAGTGCTCCTTTGACGGCAGCAAGATCCTGATTTTCTTTACCGCCGATGAGCGGGTGGATTTCCGGGACCTGGTCAAAAACTTAGCCGCCGTATTCCATACCCGCATCGAGCTGCGACAGATCGGCGTGCGTGACAAGGCCAAGATGGTCGGCGGCCTGGGCATCTGCGGCAGACCCTTCTGCTGTGCATGCTTTTTGGAGGATTTCCAGCAGCCGGTTTCCATTAAAATGGCAAAGACTCAGAATCTGAGCTTGAATCCCACCAAGATCTCCGGCACCTGCGGACGGCTGATGTGCTGCCTGAAATATGAGCAGGAGGCCTACGAGGATCTGATCCGTAACAGCCCCAAGGTGGAATCCTTTGTGGATACTCCTGAGGGCCGTGGTACAGTGGTGGAGCTGGACCTGTTGCGCCAGCGGGTGAAGGTCCGTATGGAGGATCGTCCCGAGGTCATTACCAGCTTTAAAAATGATGAGATTGCCGTTTTAAGAAGCGGCAAGGCCAAGAAAAACGATCCGCCCATTCCTGCGGATTTAGCCCCCATTTCCGGCAGCGGCCGCCGTGCAAAGAAGGAAGAGTCCGAGTCCGGACGGATGTTCCTGGATTCCATCAAGCTCCGCTACAGCACAGAGACCATTGCCGAGGAGCAGGAGGTGGAGCCCCGGCAGGAGGAGCCTGCAAAGCCTGCTAAAAACCGCAATCGCCGCAGAGGTAAAAAGCCGGAGCAGGAAAAGCCTGCGGAGCAGCCTAAACAGAATGCCGAGGAAAAACCGAAGGAGCAGAAAACCGAGGAAAAACCGGCAGGGGACCAGCCAAAGAAGCATCGGCCCAACCACCGCCGCCGTTATCATCATAACAAGCCTAAGGCAGAATAAACAGGAGGAATAACGCAATGAACGTACTGGTTACCGGCGGTGCCGGCTATATTGGCTCCCATACCTGTGTGGAGCTGTTGAACAGTGGCTACGGAGTCGTGGTCATTGACAATCTTTGTAATTCCAATGCAAAGGCTCTGGACCGTGTTCAGGAGCTGACCGGCAAGAGCCTCCGTTTCTACGAAGGTGATGTCCGTGATGAAGCACTGCTGACCAAGATTTTTGAAGAAAATGAGATTGGCTGTGTGATCCATTTTGCAGGACTGAAGGCTGTGGGCGAAAGTGTTGCAAAGCCCTGGGAATATTATGACAATAACCTCAACTCCACGCTGATCCTCACCAAGGTCATGAAAAAGGCAGGTATGAAGAACATCATCTTCTCCTCTTCTGCAACGGTCTATACGGCAGATAATGAGATGCCGCTGCGTGAAAACAGCCGTACCGGCGGCTGCACCAACCCCTACGGCTGGACCAAGTACATGACCGAGCAGATCCTGTCCGGCCTGGCAACGGCAGAACCTGACTGGAGCATTGTGCTGCTGCGGTACTTTAACCCCATCGGCGCACACGAAAGTGGCCGTATCGGTGAGGACCCCAGAGGTATCCCCAATAACCTGATGCCCTACATCACCCAGGTGGCCGTAGGCCGCCGCCCGGAGCTGAGTGTTTACGGCAACGATTACGATACCCATGACGGCACCGGCGTGCGGGACTATATCCATGTGGTAGACCTGGCGAAGGGTCATGTGGCAGCTGTCCGCTATGCGGAGAAGAATAGCGGCTGCGAGGTGTTTAACTTAGGCACCGGCACCGGCTACAGCGTGCTGGACATGGTTAACACCTTCCGGGAGGTCAACAATGTGGCACTGCCCTATAAGATCGTGGACCGCCGCCCCGGCGATATTGCCACCTGCTATGCAGATCCCCAAAAGAGCGCAGAGGTTCTGGGCTGGAAGGCCGAGAAAACCTTAGCCGATATGTGCCGGGATTCCTGGAACTGGCAGAGCAATAATCCTATGGGTTACGGAGAATAATATTTACTTATGCACAAAAATAATATAATTTTTTGGATTCTGCGACATGTTAAAAAACGAATCCCGGCCTTGCTGTTCATGGTATTCATCTATTCTGCCCATGCGCTGCTGACGGTGTTTTTTGCGCTGGGCACAAGGGCAGTTATCGATGCGGCTGTGTCCGGCACCCGAGACCAGTTTTTAAGAGCCTGTGTGCAGCAGCTTACGCTGATCATGGGTATCCTTATTTCGGTAAGCATTTCCCGGCAGATGAAGGAACGGCTTTCCATGGACCTGGAACGGGACTGGAAGCGGCAACTGCTGTACGGCTTGCTCCACGGTGATTACGCTGGCGTATCTGCCTATCACAGCGGTGAACTGCTTAATCGTCTGAATAACGATGTGCGTATTTTAAATGGCAGTATCATCACCATCGTTCCCAGTTTGGTCAGTATGATCACCAAGCTGGTATCGGCGCTTATTGTATTGATTGCCATTGAGCCCAAATTTACATTGGTGGTGCTGGCAGCCGGTATAGTGGTGGTGGCGCTGACTGCCTTGGTTCGGAAAAACCTGAAGAACATGAACAAGCGGGTCAGTGAGGCGGAAGGCCGGGTATCCGGCTTTATCCAGGAAACGCTGGAAAAGCTGCTGATGGTGCAGGCAATGGATGTGTCCGCTGAGATGGAAAAGCGGGCAGAAGTCCATATGGAGGAACGGTACCAAATTCAGAATAAGCGGAAAAATATCTCCCTGCTGGCCAATACCTGTGTATCAGTTATGGCCTATGGTGCAGGTTTTGCTGCGCTTGTGTTCTGCGGAAACGGCCTGCTGGCAGGTACCATGACCTTTGGTACCCTGACGGCCGTTACCCAGCTGATTGGCCAGCTGCAGGCACCGATGGTCAATATGTCCGGCATTATTCCGCAGTATGTGGCAATGGTGGCTGCTGCTGAGCGGCTGCAGGAGCTGGAGGAGCTTTATAAAGAGCCTGAGCCCGAAAAGCTGGAGCCTGCGCCGATTTACGCATCTATGAAGGCACTGTGCGGTTCGGCATTGCACTTTGCTTATGACCGGGACCGCATTTTTGAAAATGCGGAGTTTACCATCTCCAAAGGCTCCTTTGGTGCGATCCTGGGCCATTCCGGTATTGGTAAGAGCACCCTGCTGAAGCTACTTATGGGTATTTATAAGCCTGCCTCCGGTGCGCTTTATGTGGAAACGGAGGAGGGACAAGTGCCCATCAACCGTTCCACAAGACGGCTTTTTGCCTATGTGCCCCAGGGCAATCTGTTGCTCAGTGGCACGATCCGTGAAAACCTGACCATCACCAAGCCTGATGCCACCGACGAGGAAATCGATCAAGCGGTGCATATCAGCTGTATGGATGATTACATCTATTCTTTTCCCAAGGGGCTGGATACGCCCATGGGCGAAAGCGGTGCAGGCCTTTCCGAGGGTCAGGCCCAGCGGCTGAGTATTGCAAGAGCGGTTCTCAGCGGCGCACCCATCCTGCTGCTGGACGAGGCAACCTCTGCTCTGGACGGCGAGACAGAAAAGATTGTGCTGCAGCGCCTGCGCAGCCTCAAAAACAGAACCTGTATCGCAGTAACCCACCGCCCCGCCGCCTTGGCCCTGTGTGACTGGACCATGGAAATGAAAGACGGCAAGTGCGTAATTACAAATCAAAAGGCATAAAAATTGCGGCATCCTCAGTTGAGGACGCCGCAATTTTTATATATTTTGCTATTACAGGTTAGGGTTAGAGAGGGTTTCGGCTGTGGTCCAGCCGGCTGCATCGAGGGCAGCGGCGGTGCCGGTATACATTTCGTCAAAGCCTAAAAGGCACAGGACCATGTTATCCTTTGTGGCGATGATGGCATTGCTGGGCTGAACACAGACCCACTTGAGCCAATCCACGTTCTTGCGGAAATCATCCACAACAGTCTGGCTGTCTGCGCCCTCTTCCATGGTAACCACAACCAGGGAGTAGGGGGTGGCCATCATCAGGGGTGTGCAGGAGGTGCAGGCGGCGATGCCGGTGTAGGAGGTCAGGCCGGCGGTGAAACCGAAGTACTCGTCATTGGGCACATCCATAATGGACAGGGCATCCAGTGCCTCAATACCGGAGTTATTCAGAATATCGGTGATGATGGTCAGGTGCTCTTCATTGACACCCTCATTAACCTGAGGGGTGGGAACATGCTCCGGCACATCGGCCATAAGCTGTACGAACAGAGCCTCCATATCTGCAAAGATGGTGGCGTACTCTTCGGGAACAAAGCTGCCGTAGTAGGAGTAGCTGCAGGTCTCTTCACCGATCACAATAGACACGCTGCAGCAGGCCTCACCCTCGTCAAAGATCTCCTGGCCGTTGAGCTGGTTCAGGGCAGAGTTGCGGTAAGCGGCAGCAAGCTGTTTCAGTACCGTAGCATCCATATCGTAGGCAATCTTCCTGCCGGAGGCAGTAGTATAATCCATGTAGGCAGTGCTATCTTCGTTTATATATGCATTAAGATAGGAAAAGCTTTCGTCACCTTGGTTTTTCAGGTCCATGTAGAAGCTGGATACTTGCTCGGTGGGCTGCTCCGGCTCGGTACTCTCCGTGGTGGCCTCGTCGGTGGTTTCCTGCGTTGCTTCCTGGGGGATGGTGGTTTCAGGTTCGGCCTGATTACCGCAGGCTGCTAAGGTGAGCAGCATCAGCAGACATAAAATAAGACAAATAATTCTTTTCATATTTAGCTCCTTTTTGATATTCTTGGACATTATACTGTGAAAAGTGGTTTTTGGCAAGCCATTATTTGCAAAAAGCCCATGAATGTAGTCGAAATATACATTTTAATACCTGCGGACCGGAATACTTGTTGTTAAAATTGCTATATTTTTCCTAAGGAATTTGGCTAATTTACCGCTTTAAAAATTCTTAAAAATATGATATGGTATGTGCGTAGAAATTTTGCCTGTTTTTTTCAGGCTGAACGAAGGAGCTGTAGCCATGTATTTTCAGAAAAAACGTTGCATTGCCATGCTTTTGGCCGGTGGCCAGGGCAGTCGTCTGAAGGTTCTGACAGAGAAAACCGCGAAACCTGCGGTGCCCTTTGGCGGCAAATACCGCATTATCGATTTTCCGCTCAGCAACTGTGTCAATTCCGGTATCGATACGGTAGGCATCCTGACCCAGTATCAACCGCTTGAATTAAATGAATATATCGGCAACGGCCAGCCCTGGGGACTCAATAAGACCCATAGCTGCGCCCAGGTGCTGCCTCCCTATGAACGCCATGATAAGAAGAGCGGCTGGTATAAGGGTACGGCCAATGCCATTTACCAGAATATCGATTTTATTGACCGCTTTGATCCTGACTATGTGGTGGTCCTGTCCGGTGACCATATTTATAAGATGGACTATGCGGCTATGGTGGAATACCATGAGAAGCATAATGCTTCCTGTACCATCGCTGTCCGTGAAGTGCCCCTGAAGGAGGCTTCCCGCTTCGGTATTCTCAATACAAACTCCGATAACTCTATTTACGAGTTTGAGGAGAAGCCCAAAAAGCCCAAGTCCACCAATGCCTCCATGGGTATTTATGTATTTAACTGGTCGGTGCTTCGTCAGGCTTTGATCACCGATGAGGAGAATCCCGATTCCTCCAATGACTTCGGTAAGAACATCATTCCCATGCTGCTGGGTGCAGGACATAAGATGATGGCCTACATGTTTGACGGCTACTGGAAGGATGTGGGTACCATCGACTCCCTGTGGGAGGCCAATATGGAGCTGCTGGGCAAGAACCCCGAGTTCCAAATCCGTGGTGATGAGAAGTTCAAGATCTTTGCCCGTAACGATGCGCATCCCTCTTCTTACATTGATGAAGCAGCGGTCATTACCGGCAGCTTTATTGCAGAAGGCTCTGAGGTTTGCGGTACGGTTCGCCACAGTGTTATTTCTGTAGGCTGTACCATTGGTGCTGATGCCCTGGTGGAGGACAGCGTGGTCATGCCCGGTGTGGTTATTGAGCCCGGTGCCATTGTCCGTCACGCCATTTTGGGCGAAAACAGCAAGGTTTGCCGCAACGCAGTTGTGGGCGGTGCCTTTGACGATAAAGAAAAGATGCAGATCAGCGTCACCTCCAAGGGTGCCGTTGTAGAGGCCAACACCGTGCTGAAGCCCGGTGATATGCTGTAAGGAGGGCCGTAATATGAAAGCAATGGGTATTATTTTTGCCAATGACGGCACCATCGGTGCGTTGACCCAAAAGCGTACCATGGCCAGTCTGCCCTTTGGCGGTCGCTACCGTCAGGTGGACTTTGCCCTCAGCAATCTCTGCGCCGCCGGTGTGCGCCATGTGGGTATCATCACCCGCCACAGCTACCAATCTCTTATGAACCACATCGGCTCCGGTGAAGAGTGGGGCTTGGAGATGGAGGAGGGCGGCCTGGAGTTTCTGACTCCCTATGCCATGAGCACCACCGATAACTACAGAGGCAAGCTGGAGTCGCTGTACAGCGCCATGAACTTTTTGGAGAATGGCGATGAGGACGAATATGTCTTTATGATCGACTCTGCCATCCTCAGCAACATTGATCTGGACAGCGTACTGGATGCCCATATTCAGAGTGGCTGCGATATTACCGTTGTCACCAAAGACGGTATTGCCAACGGCACCAAGCAGCTGGACCTTGCAATGAAGCTGGACGAAAAGGGTAAGATCACCGACATGGCCGTGGACTATGTTGCTCCTGCGGACTATGTGGCATCTATGGACATTTTCGTGCTGAGCAAGAAGTGGCTGGTCCATCAGGTCAAGGAGCATATTGCCCATAACCTGTACCACATGGACCGGGACCTGGTGCTGGGCCTGTGGCAGAAGGGCCTCGCAACCGTGAATGTCTATCGCTTTAAGGGCGCAGCGCTGTATAATGAGTCCGTGGAGGAGTATTTTAATAATACACTGGCGCTGACCGATAAGCAGATCCGCCAGGACCTGTTCCACTATAACCACCCCATTTATACCAAGGTCCGTGACCGTGTGCCCTGCTACTACGGTGACAACTGTCAGATCAAAAACTGTATTGTTGCCGATGGCTGCCTGCTGGAGGGTGAGGCCTTCAACAGTGTCCTGTTCCGTCAGGTCACCCTGGGTGCCAATGCTGTGATCGAAAACTGCGTGGTTATGAATGATGCAGTGATCGGCGAGGGTGCCAAGCTTAAAAATGTAATTTTGGATAAGGATGTGGTGGTCCGTCCCGGCGCACAGCTCATGGGTACACCCACCAATCCTGTAATCGTAAGAAGAGGAGAGATCGTATGAGAATTGCCATCCTTGCTTCCGAGGGCGCACCCTACGCCAAATCCGGAGGCTTAGGTGACGTGATGGAGGCACTGCCTGCGGCTCTTGCCCGCATTGAAGGCAATCAGGTGGTGCTGATCCTGCCATACTATAAGAAAATTAAGGAAAACCCGGCTTATGAGGTGGAGCAGGTGGCCCGGTTCCATGTGGCACTGGGCTGGCGGCGGCAGTATGTGGGCGTTATGCGCCTTACAAACCGTACTGACGGCGTGCAGGTCTACTTTATTGATAACGATTATTACTTCGGCAAGCGGGACGGCGCTATTTACGGCTCTGTAGATGATGGCGAGCGGTTCGCCTTCTTCTCCAAGGCCTGTATGGATACCATGATCGCAGTGGATTATATCCCCGATGTGATCCAGTGTAACGATTGGCAGACCGCTTTGATCCCCACACTGCTGAAGGCACAGTACAGCAGCCTCTATCCGGGCACCAAGTGTATGTACACCATTCATAATATTGAGTATCAGGGCTGGGCCCATGCAGACTTCTTTGACGATGTGCTGGCACTCCCCTGGGAGTACCGTGGTACCATGGAAATGAATAATTCCGTCAATATGATGAAGGGTGCCATTGAAACTGCGGACCTGGTGACCACCGTTTCCGAGACCTACGCCCGGGAGCTGATGTATCCCTACTATGCCCACGGCCTGGACAGCATTATTTCCGGCGCATCCTGGAAGCTGACCGGCATCACCAACGGCATTGATACGGGTACCTTTAACCCGGAGACCGACCCCGCTCTGCCTGCCCACTATAATGCGGATACCTTCCGTGACGGAAAGGCCAAGTGTAAGGCGGCGCTTCAGGAAGAGGTGGGCCTGCCTGTAAAGGCCGATGTGCCGCTGATGGTCATGGTTACAAGACTTGCCGGTCATAAGGGCCTGGATCTGCTGTGCTATATTGCCCGGCGGCTTATGTGGGAAGAGGATTGTCAGATGCTGATCCTTGGTACCGGCGAGCCCCGGTTTGAGCAGTTCTTCCGTGATTTGGAGGCAGAGTTCCCGGATCGGGTGGCGGCAAAGATCACCTTTGACCTGAAGCTGGCGGCCCGGATCTATGCAGGCGGCGATATTTACCTGATGCCCTCCAAGTCCGAGCCATGTGGCCTGAGCCAAATGAATGCCATGCGCTACGGTACAGTGCCGGTTGTCCACGCAACCGGTGGCCTGAAGGATACCGTGCCTCCTGTGGGTGAAAACGGCGAAAACGGTTTGGGCTTTACCTTCCAGAGTTATAACGGCGATGACTTCTATGGTGCATTGAAGCGTTGTTTAGACCTGTATAACAATAACCGTGAGAAATTCTGCGCACTGCAATATACGGACATGACCCAGGACTTTAGCTGGGATGTCCCCGCAGGCCGTTATATGGACCTGTTTTATAAAATGATGCAATTTTAAGACTGTGGGGAACGGTACACAAGCCAATGTCATTTAGTTAAGCTTTAGGACATTAAGAAACGTTGTCATCCCGAGCGAAGTCGAGGGATCTATCCGTTTTCGAACATCAAAACAGATAGATTTCTCCACTCGCTTCGCTCGGTCGAAATGACACTGTTTTCTTAACTAAGTGACATTGTTACACAGGCCGTTCCCTACGGTAATTTTTAAGAGATTTCGCTTCTTAAAAATTACTGGACAATTATGGCGAATGAATGTATAATAAGGAAAAACTTGAAGGAGGCATCCATGTCCTTGTATAATATAGCGGACCTGAAAGTGGAAATGGATGTTTCCGGTCGCACTGCGCAGCAGGCTGCGCCCTATAAAACGGAGCAGGGAAGTGCGGATATGGTCCTGCGCTATGATGTTGAAACGATACTGAAGAATAATCCACAGCTGGAGACCTCGGATATGGCAGAATATATGCTCAGCGGGGCGGTGTTTGCACGGCAGCTGCTGCAGCATGATGGCTTTCAGCTTCACGCTTCATCAGTAATACTGGGTGGTTATGCATATCTGTTCTCTGCCCCCAGCGGCACAGGAAAGTCCACCCATACGGAAAAATGGGTGCGGCTGTTCGGTGCACGGTACTTAAATGATGACAAGCCTGCGTTGCGCCATAAGGATGGCCGATGGATGGCCTACGGTACACCATGGTCAGGAAAGCATGACCTGTCCCGCCCGGAAAAAGCACCCTTGGGCGCAATTGCGTTTTTGTGCCGCGGCACGGAAAACGGCATTCGGCGGCTGGAGTCCCAGGAAGCGATACCTTATTATGTAAGTCAGCTTCCACGGGTCATTTCCGGAGAGCTGATGGAGCGGCAGCTTACACTGCTGGATCAGCTGCTGCAGGATGTGCCGGTGTATCTGCTGACCTGCCGTAATGATGATGAAGCGGCATGGACGGCCCGGGCGGCCATGGAGGTTTCAGATGGAAACAGTTAAGATTCCCATGGAGGAGCTGGCAGAGCTGATCGGGATTCAGCTGGAGCAGGGTGGCAGGGCAGAGCTGATCGTTACCGGCTCGTCTATGCACCCACTGTTCAGAAGCCGCCGGGATAAAGTGGTCTTGATACCCCGTACGCCCCGAAGGCCGGATATTATCCTTTACCGCCGGGATAACGGTGCGTATATATTGCATCGGATCGTCCGTGAAAAAAACGGCATCTTCATCGTCACCGGAGATAACCAGTGGCAGTTGGAGGAGGTTCGGCCCGATCAGGTCATTGCGGCGGTGGATGGCTGGTATAAAAAAGGGAAGTATTGTACACCTGAAAATCTTTGGTATAAATTATATGTATGTTTTTGGGTTGGCTTGCTGCCTCTGCGCAGACCGGTACTGGCGCTGCGGCGGCGGTTTGGCAGGCTGATCCGTAAGATAAAAAGGAGGAACAATCATGCGTAAATACTTAAAGCTGCTGTTACTGGCAGTGCTGTGCCTGAGCCTGTTGGCTGCTGTGGGTTGTAAGAAGGAAGATCCCACCGTTGCAACTACCACCGGCACAGTGACCGTGCCTCAGGAGACCGAGGGTACTGTGCCTGAGGAGACTACCACCGAGAAGCCGGTGAACATTGTGGAAGATCCCCTCAATAACGGCGAGGGTGACCCTACCGATGCCATGGACAGCACCGATCCCAGCGAGGGAGGGAAACCAAATG
>CAYMPY010000052.1:0-12583 GCA_964392535.1 uncultured Oscillospiraceae bacterium | reverse complement strand
TTGAACTGGCGGAGTACATCCGGGAAATGGGCTACAATCCCGAGCAGGTGCAGGATTTCTATCCTACACCCTCTACCCTGTCAAGTGTCATGTACTACACCGGCCTGGACCCCCGGACCATGGACAAGGTTTATGTGCCCACCGATCCCCACGAGAAGGCCATGCAGCGCGCACTGATCCAGTACCGGAATCCGAAGAACTACTATCTTGTCCGTGAGGCGCTACTGAAGGCCCACAGAGAGGATCTGATTGGTTCCGGACCCAAGTGTCTGATCCGGGCAATCCCGCCCAGAACAGGCAAGCAAGCCCCGCCCAAAGCGCCGCCCAAAGCACCGGCAAAGAGCAGAAAGGGCAAACGATGACAAAACGAGCTGCACAACACCCATTTTTGCGTTTTCTGTTTATAGTTTATTGCGCAGTAATGCTGTGGCTTCTGTTTGGCCGTTCCTTTGGCTGGGACGACAGTCTAACCTACGAACAGATGCTGTTGCAAAACATCAACACCACCCCGCTTTTCACCATCAAAAACTACCTGCGTGTGATCGTAGGGCGCACCAATGATTCCGTATATTTTCACTGCCTGATCAATCTTTTGGGGAACATTTTTCTCTTTATTCCCATTGGCTTTCTGATTCCAAAGCTTTGGAAGAAGCTGCGTAAATTCTTTAGTTTCTTCCTGATCACCTTACTAGTGATTCTGGTTATAGAGCTTATGCAGCTGTTTACCCTGCTGGGCTGCTGTGATATAGACGATGTGATCTTGAATATGACAGGCCTTATCATAGGCTATATTATATGGGCAATATTTAAATAAACGGGAAGTGCCGAAGCACTTCCCGTTTTTCATTTATTTCAATGCATCAATATTCCAGCCGGACATGGCCGTTGCGAATTTCTGAACCATGGTGCGCACCGCAGAAAGCTGGGTGTTTGAATAGCTGTCTGTATTGGCTGCGATGTTCTCCAACAGCGAACGCAGAGTATAACTACTGTCAGAGCTTTCGATCAGTGTGCCATCCTTGAGCTTCAAGAACACACGGCCATTGACACTTACCTCACCGTAATTGGCTACATCGAAGTTCTGCAGACGAAGCGTTACAGTCTTACCGGACTCAAACGCCTTGGAAGCACTGTGCTTTTCGCCATCTCCTACCCACAGGGTAAAGCCGCAGCTTTCGATCTGCGCCGCTACCTGGTCATCACCGAAAAATACAGCCTTATAGCCTACGCCGGTCACACCGGGCTTCAGGTTAATGTGGCTAATTCCAAGATAGAACCGATGAAAGGTATAGCCGGTATCATCAGCAATGGTCATATATCTGCGAATAAGGCCGGTCACATTGGTTTTATGATGGTCTGCAAGGTTACAGGAAACCGCGCCTTCGATACGGCCCATATTCTCCACAGTATACTGATCGGTTGCGCTGTCCATGCCGTAGAGGGTGCCGTCACCGGAAACCGTACCGGTCAGGGTCTTGCCGTTTAAGTCCAGGTATACATTACCAGAGATAACAACATCCTCGGTCACATTCTGCAGAAGCTTCACATAGCCGCCCTCGGATGCATCCACTGCATCCTGCAGAGAATGGTAACCGAAGGTCTCGCCATTTACAGAAACCTGAACGTTCATAAACTGGCTGAGCTTGAAGCGGAATAGACCCTGGTAGCCCATGGGCACAAACACATTGTCGCCAACAACAAGGGCAGAATCGGGGTTACCGTTCACTTCGATGGTCTTTACCACATTGGGGTTTGCAAGATCGGAGATATCCACAATATGGATCAGGCCATTGATACGGTCAGAAGCGATCAGCATATTTCCTGCAATGGTGGGTCTGCCGGAGAAGGCAGTATCTGCATCTCTGCCGCTAAGTACAGATGTAATAGATTCCTGGGTAATATCGTAAATATAGTAGCCGCCTAAGTTCCCGTTTGCAACATTTCTGGTGCAAAGGACATGATGATCGTAGCCGGGTACATTACCGGTCATACCGCCGGTCATGATGGCGGCACCGTTGGAGGTCCAATAGGAGATCTGCACGGGCAGATCATAGTCATCCTCTGTGCCGAAGTCGAACCACCAGTTTTTACCGGATTCCGCATAGATACCCAGATAGCGGCCACCGGCCATCTGATTGAGGATATTATGGTGGTACATCTGAGAGTTGGCCTTCACCTCAATAGAAGCCGCTGTGGGAGCGTCAGTGCTAACGATCTGACCATAAGTAGATCCGCACTGAATAAGGGCCCACTTACCCTTTGGAGACAGACGGACATGACGGACAACACCGCGGCTGGTTGTATAACGCCACTGCTCTGTGGCACTAAGGCCGTCTGCAGAGAGCTTATATGCAGCAAGTCCGCCGCCGCTTTCGGCACAGTACATAGTATCGCCATAGATCTGCACATCAATGGTCAGGTCCTGTGTACCCAGGGCAGCCAGAATGTTCAGATCCTCGTCGACCACCAGCACGCCCTTCTTACCGGCTGCCACGTAGTACTTACCGTCATTGTGAACGATCGTATAGGCCTGGCCAACGGTATTAAGAGAAGCAAAGCCTTCCAGTTTGGAGCCATCAAACTGATAGAACAAACCGTCATTCTTTTCCAGCTCTACAGCCTCGCTCTTTTCCTCTGTTTCAAACAGATAACCGGCCAGTTCCTCTCCGTCATAAATGTGCAGATCCGTATAAGCGCTGGCCATATACAGCACACCGTCATCAACTGCAATGCCTGCAATGGGGCTCTGCACCTGAACATCCTGATCGTAGGGGAAAATATTTGCACGGCCACTGTAGTACTGCTTGCTCAGATTATCAGAAGTTACCACGATATGGCCTAAACGGATAGGAGCCTTGGGGTCGGTTACATCAAAGACATAAACGCCGTTATAGGTATTTAAAAAATAAGCGTAGTATTTTCCGTTTTCCTCTGCGATCTCCACATGCCAGAAATCGTTATCGGCATAGTAGTAGCGGCCATCGATCTTGGTAGAAGAAAGCCACTGGGGATTGGTGGGATCGGTCACATCGAAGATGTCAATACCGTTACCCATACCCAAATTCAGGTCAGAGAGCAGCATTTCTTCTGTTTTGGAGGTGCTGACATTCTCAGTAACGCCAAGAGGATTCTGACCTGTTGCTGCATACAGATAGGTTTTACCGTCGATCTTTATGACATTAACGCCGTCGCCCTTACCGGTTAAGTTGGCAGTTCCCAAATAAACCGGGTTGGAAGGCTGGGTCACATCAAACATGGGGATGGCCCGCTCGTTCCAGCAGCCGGCGTACAGAATACCGTCCACAACCTCACAGGATTGGACCGTACCGCAGCGAACAATGGCGCACTGAACAGGGTTGTTTACATCGGAGATATCCACGATCTCCACGCCATACTGACGGTTTGCGATATAAACATAATTGCCATAAGCCGCCACACCTGTTGCCATTTCAACGGAATCGTAACGGGAAACGACCGCCGGCGCAGTGGGATCTTCCACATTGATCACGTAACAGCCATTCTGCCGGGAGGAAATGAACACATGCTTGCCGTCTCCCAGCATGACGATCTGACGGATCGCACTGCCAAGATCAGGCACATTACCCAACACTACAGGGTTCTTGTAATCGGACACATCGGTAATGGTCAGGCCGGAATTACCGATGGAGTAAAGCAGAGAGCCCACCTTTACCATGTCCTTTGTCTTGCCTACAAGGGTCTGTCCATCATCTTCAATGGTGACATTTGGGGATTCCTCCATCAACCACGGGCCACTGTAAAGGGCCAGACTTGCAAAGGTATCGGACTTTTTGTTCACTGCCTTTGCCTCTGCAAGGAGCACATCGCCGGAGATCGTCACCTCAGAGAGGCTGCTAACCTTAATAGGCATATAGTACCTGGTCCACTGGACAGGCACATAATAGGTCATTTCTGTGCTGCCAATTTTGATCGTCACAGGTGTGGAGGCAGACTCTGCCTTCAGCGCAAAGGAGAACAGTGCCACATCACCGGAGCCGATGCAATCGCAATCTGCGATAGATACGGTTTGTTCTCCGGTCAACGCTTTGGCGGTTGTAAGACCATCAATGCTGATAGAAGATTCTGTGCCGGAGAATTTGGAGAAGAAATCATATTCTTCATTGTAGCCTGCCTCAATAACAGTCTTGCTGCTGGGTAGCGTAGAAACATCCCGATCGTTATAATCTATAATCTCAAACATCGCAACATCCAAAGTCTGTACTTCATATCCAAAGAAAATACTTGCGCGGCTGGGGTCCACGCTGCCTGCGGTCACAGGAATATAAAACTCCGTCCACAAATTACCTACGGTCATTTCATTCAGCTGTGCAGCTGTTCCGGCCGAATCACTGGAACCCGTTCCTTGCTGATAGAGGGCCAGCCGGAAGCTGCCCTCGCCGTCAGCGGCATCGCTGCGAAGGATCAGGTGGATCAGCACAGTATCTCCGGCCTTGGCATTACCAAACAGTCCCCAACCCTTAGGGGTGGTTGTACTGGAAGAGCTGTAATCCAGGTAATTGAGCTGACAGTGCTTGTAGGAGCTACCAACCTTTGTAGCATCCGCTTGAACATACTGAGAGAACATACCTTCCCCATCACTAACCTTAGTCAGTGTTACAGAGGCAGGACTGGTGTTGGACTTCGTGCTGCGGTTATAGAAGGATTCCCAGTAAACAACCGTTCTGCCCGGAAGCGTATAATCGGTAAGGTCGATGGTTGCTGCAGGAAGCTGCTCCAAAGCAAGGTCTGTACCGTAATTGGTAATCTCCAGGCAAGCAAAATCCACAGTACCTGTGCCGCCAGCAGGGTTCAGGAAGAACAGCACCTTATCGGGTGCATAGGTTTCGTGAGCCTTTAAGGGAATATAGTATTCCGTCCAGACAGTGGGGATCTCATCGGCCTCACCGTTTACGAAGAATCCATCCGGGTGACCGCTGGTCATGGGATAGGAGGAACTGCCGCCCTCTCCGTAGATGGACATATGGAATTTCATGGGATTTGCGGCATCATCCGGTGTAGAGCGCATGATCATGTGGAGCATGATCACATCACCGGCTGCAACATTACCCTTGAAGCCATAATCGCCGTTTTCATCACGCAGGCGGATCTGGGTATCTGTTCGACCTGCGCCGCTGCCAAAGGCGGTCAGATCATAGCTTAAATACTGGGCAAATAATCCTGCACCGTCCGTAACCCTGGCAAGGCTCATCGTACCGCTTTTACCGGCAATATAGGTATTATGGTCCCAAAAGTCCTGCCAGCTTAAGGCCAGCGTTCCGTCAAAGCCGGACAAAGCCTGTTCCACCTGCTCCGGCATCGCGGTAAGCTGCTGGGCAGCAATAGCCGGTACAGCAGCTACAATGCAGGATATTGCCAACAAAACTGCTGCAAAAATTTTCCAATGTTTCATAATTTACCCTCCTGAAAGAATTTTCCACATTGATTATACATAAACACACATTAGAATTGAATTACATTTTATTTCATTAAACATTGAATTTTGTTTCTTTTTATGATAGACTGAAAAAGGTGATAAATATATGAAGGATTTTTACTACAAATCTCATAATATTGACCTGATCCACAAAATGGACACGACCCCCAACCAGGGGGATTATGTGGTACATACCCATATCGTATTCCAGATCTGTCTTCTCCTTTCAGGGCGGTGCACCTATCACGTAGAGGGAAGCTCCTATCCTATGGAACCGGGTGACCTGATCGTCACATTTCCTCAGGAGGTCCATTATATCGAAGTAAAAAGCGACCAGCCCTGTGAGCGGATGATGCTTAGCTTTGGACCAAACTTTTTTCATGTGATCGACCCGGAGCAGGAGCTGCATAAGCCCTTTATCAGACGGGAAGCAGGTCAGCTGAATCACTACAGGGCAAAAAACTTTCCGGACCTGAACTTTATCGGTCACTTTCGAGCAATGACCGGAAACGGCAATGACCGCATCACCATCATTACCCACATGATGCAGCTGTTCCGGGATGTAAATACCGCCTTTGAACGCAGCTGCGCAGCAGACAGCCCCCGGGAAACCCTGGAAAGCAGAGTGATTCGGTTTATTAACCGTAATTTGCGGCGTGATCTGTCACTTGATATGCTTTGTGAAGAATTTTTTGTAAGCAAAGCACAGCTTTACCGCCGATTCAAAAAAGCGACCGGTACCACTGTAACCAAGTACATCGAAACAAAACGGATGCTATGCGCCCGACAGATGATCCTGGAAAATGAACGCATTACTAATATCTGCACGGAGTGTGGCTTCCAGGATTACTCCACATTTTACAGAGCCTATCAGCGTTATTTTGGACACAGCCCCCGGGAAGAACGGCATAACGGAAATTAAATTGCATAGGATGTTCCATAGATTGTATTCGAGGTGGTACTATGGAACAAACAACCAATTCGATCACTGTCCGTGGCAGCATACTGAGTCTGCCTGAATTTTCCCACGAAAACCACGGGCGAAAATTTTATCGGTTTATGCTGGAGGTCCCCCGGCTGTCCGGTGCAGTGGACACCCTCCCTGTTATGGCTTCGGAGCAGCTTGTGCAGCAGCTTGATCCTTTTGAAGGGGAAATGATCTGCGTAACCGGACAGATACGGTCCCACAACCTGCGTGATCAGGATGGCCGGCACCTGCTGATCTTTATCTTTGCAACAGACTTAATTACAGAAGATGGTCAGCCTGCAAACGATGTGCTGATCGAAGGCATCTTATGCCGGGACCCTACCTACCGCCGCACCCCGCTGGGCCGAGAGATCTGCGATGCCATGCTGGCTGTGCCCCGGGCCTTCCGCCGTGCAGACTATCTGCCCTGTATTTTATGGGGACGGACAGCCCAGGAGGTCTCCGCCTGCCGAACCGGTGACAAGGTGCGAATCTATGGCCGCTTGCAAAGCCGTATCTATACCAAGCTTACCGAAGACGGCGCAATTGAAAAGACCGCCTATGAGATCTCAGCCCTGAGTGCGGAAATACTGGAAATTTCGTAAGAGAGGACATACAAATGAAAGAAAAAGCAAAAGCTATTATCGATACATTAAAGCAGCTCTATCCCGATGCCCTTTGTGCGCTGCACTATCATAAGGATTACGAGCTGATGATCGCTGTGCGGCTTTCAGCCCAGTGCACCGATACCCGGGTGAACCTGATCACCCCTGCCCTGTTTGCCCGATATCCCTCTTTGGAGGCTATGGCGCAGGCCAACATTTCCGATGTGGAGGCTCTGATTCACTCCTGTGACTTTTTCAGACAAAAAGCCAAGGACATCGTCACTGCCTGCCAAAGGCTTTTATTAGAGTTCGAGGGCCGTGTGCCGAACACCATGGAGCAGCTTTTGACCCTGCCGGGCGTAGGCCGAAAGACGGCCAATCTGCTTCTGGGTGACCTGCACGGGCAGCCGGGCAGCATCGTCTGTGATACCCACTGCATCCGCATTTGCGGGCGGTTGGGCCTATCGGAGGGTAAGGACCCGGAAAAGGTGGAAATGCAGCTGCGCAAGGTCCTCCCCCCGGAGGAGAGCAGCGATTTCTGTCACCGCATTGTTTTATTTGGCAGAGATATCTGTACCGCCCGGTCTCCCCATTGTGACCGCTGCCCCCTGCAGCTGCAATGCACCCAATTTATGAAATAATAATTTACCCCTTGTCCTCATAGAATTGGGACAAGGGGTGATTTTATTGCGAAAAGCAATTCCCATATTTTATAGTGCGCTCCTGCTGACCGGGGTCAATCTGCTGCTGCGGTTCTCCGGAACAGGCTTTCAGGTCTTTATCTGTTCTCAGCTGGGTGCGGAAGGCGTTGGGCTTTTACAGCTTGTACTTTCCGTTGGAAGCTTATCAACGACCATGGCTATAGCAGGCATCCGAACAGGCGCTATGTACTTAACAGCAGAGGAGCTTGGAAAGAAGCGGCCCGGTACTGTACGCTTTGTACTGTCCGGGTGCTTTCTGTACAGCATATTGATCAGCATCACGGTCAGCATGGTACTGTCAATCGGTGCACCTTTTTTAGCACAGTTTTGGGTAGATGATATCCGTACCGTTCCAGCACTTCGCCTGATCGCCGCTTTTATACCGGTGAACTGCCTGTGCAGTGTGATGATCGGGTATTTTACTGCTGCAAGCCGCATTGCCGCACTGTCTGCCGTAGAGGTCGCCGAGCAGCTTTGCTCCATGGCTATTACAGTCGGACTGTTGACCGGGTGGGCAAATCACGACCCCATCCGTTCCTGTCAGGCTGTGATCTTGGGCAGCAGCCTGAGCGGCTGTCTGACCCTTACCTTGTTAATGCTTTTAAGGATCCTTGAAAAAGCACCCCACAGTGCCCCCATTCCCATTCGCAGCCGTCTGCTTCAGATCGCAGTACCGTTGGCACTGGCTGATGATGTAAAAAGCGGCCTGAACACACTGGAAAACCTGATGGTACCAAAGCGGCTGGCTCTTCATAAAGATACGATTCGTCCCCTGTCAGCCTTTGGTACGATCTGCGGCATGGTTTTTCCGGTGCTAATGTTCCCCGCTGCTATTTTATACGCACTGGCGGAGCTACTGATTCCCGAGCTTGCACGATGTAACGCCGCAGGCAGTACCAAAAGAATCCGATATTTGACCCGCCGAAGCCTACGAATTGCCATGCTGTACGGCTGTCTGTTTTCAGGTCTTATGATTCTTGCGGCAGAACCTCTGTGTGCCAGGCTATACAAAAGCACTCTTGCAGGCTATTGGCTGAAGCGGTATGCGGTATTGATCCCTATGCTGTACTGCGATGCAATAACCGATGCCATAACAAAAGGATTGGGGCAGCAAACAGCCTGCGTGCGTTATAACATCCTGACCTCTGCCATGGATGTGGCCTTTTTGTATCTGCTGCTGCCTAAATACGGTATGACCGGGTATTTTATAAGCTTTACGGTGACCCATGTGCTGAATTTTGCTCTAAGCCTTCGGCGGCTACTGAAAATCACGAATCGAAAACCACGGCTTCATGTGATCCTGCGCTCCGCGGCGGCCTCAGCTGCCGCTATAATGCTTTGCAGCCTGATCCCCTCTTATATCTTAGGATGCATCTGTTACCCGATAGTGTTGCTCTGCCTGTTTACCCTGTGCAACATAACCGGCACAGGCGATTTGAAATGGCTGAAGGGGCTTGTCACCGCAAGGTAAACGGACCGCCGAAGCGGTCCGTGATATTATAAGTTTTTAAGAAGTTCTGTAACGAAGTTCCAGGTTCGTTCAGTGGAGGCAATCTCCAGCTTTTCACGGCTGGTGTGGATATCCTTCATGTTGGGGCCAATGGACACACAATCAAGTCCGGGCAGCTTTTTGCCTAAAAGGCCACATTCCAGACCTGCATGAATGGCAACGACCTGCGGATCGGCGTTAAAGAGCTCTTTATACACCTTCACCATGGTCTCCCGCAGCTGAGAATCCTTTTTATACTCCCAGGCAGGATAATCGCCACGCTCGATATACTCTGCGCCGTAGAAGTCCGCCTGCTCACGCAGCTTTGCAAGCAGCGCTCTCTTCTCCTGCTCCACACTGCTGCGCACAGCAAAGGTCAGCCGCAGCTGACTATCCAGCTCCGCAATACCCAGGTTCAGGCTGGTTTGCACCAGGCCATCAATATCCTTGCTCCAGCTTTGCACGCCGTTGGGGACAGAATTTAGAAGCGCAACGACCTTGGCACTATCCTCTGTGGACAAAGCATTACCGCCCAGCGCATCCACATCGTCACCACGGACAATAGCCTCCGGCTCATCGTAGTTTTCACGGATCTCCTTTTGCAGCTGCTCGGCAATACCGTTAATACGGTCAATATACATACCCAGGGCAACCAGTGTGACCTCACAGGATCTGGGGATCGCATTATCCTTTGCACCACCGCTAAGCTTTGTAATGGCAACAGGGATGATCTTCTGAATGCGACTGAGGAATTCGCCCATAACCTTATTGGCATTGGCACGGTTTTTGTGGATCTCCACACCGGAGTGACCGCCCCGCAGCCCCTCAACCGTCAGCTTTACACAAGGGCCGTAAACTGCCCGTCTGCCAACAGGCAGAGAAATCGTACTCTTACAGCCACCGGCACAGGAAACAGTAAACACACCCTCTTCCTCAGAGTCAATGTTCAGCATCCTGCGCCCCTTCAGCATGGAAAGGTCAATACCGGCTGCGCCATTCATGCCGGTTTCCTCGTCAACGGTGATTACCACTTCAACAGGCGGATGTGCAACAGAAGCATCATCCAAAAGAGCCAAGGCCATTGCAAGGGCAATACCGTCATCACCGCCCAGGGTCGTGCCCTTTGCATAGACCCACTGTCCGTCATGGGTAAGATCCAGGCCCTGGGTAGCCATATCAATGGGACATTCCGGATCCTTTTCGCAGACCATATCCATATGGCCCTGAATGATCACCGGATCACGGTCCTCATATCCGCAAGTACCCTCTCCAAAAATGATCACATTATTCAGCTTATCCTGAATATAGCGGAGGCTATGTTCCTTTGCAAAGGACACAAGGTAATCACTGATTCCTTTTGTATTACCGGAGCCGTGGGGAATGGCACACAGCTCCTCAAAATATTTAAATACGCCCTCAGGTTTTAAACCGCCAAGCTTATATGCATTCATAAAAATCTTCCTTTCGTGAAAAAAGACCGCAGAGGCGGACCTCTGCGGTATTCTTTTTAGTTTAGATCAGGCACAGGATCAGGGTAACAATAACCCAAACAGCTGCAACCCACTTGGTTGCAAGTGCAAGCATCTTATCCAAGCCCATACGGCCACCCTTGCTCATAAAGGTCTCAGAGTTGCCAGCCAGTGCACCGGACAGACCATTCTCCTTGCTGGACTGCAGCAGGATCACAGCAATCAGCGCAATGCTTGTAATAACCTCAAGAATAATTAAAACAACACTCATGTCAAAAACCTCCCTTCGTAGTGCTCGAAAGCCGTTAGATACGGCAGCGAACCGAAGTTATACGCCAAAAGGCACTATATTTACCATAGTTTAATTAGTGTATCACATCGTTTACCAAATTTCAAGTATCAATTCGCTCTTTTTTTGCATCTGCATGGGGTTTACCGCTCTTACGCCAGGATGCAAACAAAACAATGGATGACACAATGGAACAGATGCAACTAAGTGCAGCCAATGTATAGAAGGGCGTTCCAAACAAAAATCCCATCATTGGATTACGCATATCCAAATAGCAAACCACAAGCAAGGACAAATTCAGTGCAATGGTAATATTTGGTAAAACTGCTTTTAAAAACCGCATTATTCGCCCTCCTTCTTATAGGCTTGGTACCCATACTCGGTAACAAGGATAATATCGGCGATCTCCCGCTCGCTGCTGGGCATGCTATAGTTTTTACCGCCGAACATGGCCACCGCACTGCCGCCGCCATCAAGGTTATATGCGCACTTACAGCCACGATCCACAAAGATCTGTGCAAGCTGCGGTATGGTCATACCATAGGAATGCTCCTGTCGTCCATCAACGACCACCAAAAGATAATGACCTGGCTCAAAATATCCAATTGCACTGCGGGGATTGGCCATACCAACTGCTTTGCTGACAGAATAATATTCCCGAACCGTTCCGTCCGGATCAAGCAGGACCGGTCCAAAGCTCCACACCTGTACGGGATCCCGGGCCATAATATCATCTACGTTATAGGTGCCTCCATCATAGGTCTCCATAACGCCATCCGAGAACAAAACACAGATGTTGTTATTCCGGTTATTGGCATACACCTGACCGTTACGAAGGAGGAAGCCGTTCTTTTGATTGGAGAAATAGTCACCGGAAATTGCGAATATGGCATTGCTGGCAACAGCCATTTCTTCCGAATCCTGAGCAGTGTAGGCAAACATCTGATTATAAGCGGTATAGGTCTTAAAATTAGCCAGACTTGCCACATACACATCGGCAACGTAATAGGTGACCTGACGGCGGTTAATTTTTTCGACCACGGTCTCTATTGTGATCGAGACCTCCGGACTGCTGTAGGAATTGTCCGTAATCACGACCTCATCGGTAAAGTGATCGGCAAATTTCTTCTGCCACTCGGTACGAAGATCCTCTTCTTCCTCGTCATCGGAAATAATCGGCATCGTCACCTCAACAGTGGGTGTATAAATCTGTTCGGGCTGCTGCGCCAAAAACTGTTGAAGCTCACGTTTGGCGATCCATGCCGGCAGTGCATGATGAAAAAATGCAAAAATCAGCAAAATATCGCCAATCAGCAGCAGATCCAGCACGATCACGACCCATAAGGGGATGTGCCTTCTTTTTCTATGAGATTGCATAATGATCAGCTCCTAAGATTACTTCTGAACCCAGTTTCCGGTAGCCATACAGGTCAGATAAGCATTAATAAAGGGATCAAGCGCACCGTCCATAACCGCATTAACATTGGAGGTTTCGCAGCCGGTGCGGGTATCCTTTACAAGCGTATAGGGCATAAACACATAGTTGCGGATCTGACTGCCCCACTCGATCTTCTTCTGCACACCCTTGATATCGGAGATCTTATCCAGATG
>CAYMPY010000051.1:0-12629 GCA_964392535.1 uncultured Oscillospiraceae bacterium | reverse complement strand
GTACAGCAAGGGTGCAGATGTGGTCTACGAAAAAAGCGAAGGCCTCCATGTTTCCGGCCACGCCTGCCAGGAGGAGCTAAAGATCGTCCATGCCCTGTGTAAGCCCAAATTCTTCCTGCCTGTCCACGGTGAGCAGCGCCATTTGCAGCTTCACGGACGGCTGGCCACCATGACCGGCACACCTGAAAAGAACATCCGAATTGGTGAGATCGGCAGCGTATTTGAGTTTTCCACCAGAACCTGCAAACTCACAGGCAATGTACCTGCCGGTAAGGTCTTTGTGGACGGCACCGGCGTTGGAGATGTGGGCGCGGTGGTGCTGCGGGACCGCAAGCATCTTGCTCAGGACGGCATGATCGTGGTGTGTGTCAACATTTCCGCCCAGGACGGTGCGATCATCACCGGACCGGATATCATTACCCGTGGTTTTATCTATGTGAAGGAATCTGAGGAGCTCATGGAGGAGCTGCGTTGTGTGGCACTGGAGGCCATTGAGCGCTGCACCAGAAAGCGGGTCAAGGATTGGACCGCCATCAAGTCCGCCATCAAAACGACCTCAGCGGCTACCTCTACAAAACCACCAAGCGCAACCCCATGATCCTGCCTGTGATCATGGAAATTTAAGCTATGAATTATTACTTTGCACCGATGGAGGGCCTGACGGACAGCATTTACCGTCGGGTCCACCATGAATTTTTCGGCGGTGTTGACTGCTATTATATGCCCTTTCTCTCCCCCACCATCCACCGGGCACTGACTCCACGGGAGGCAAGAGAAACACCGAACGCTGAATCTGTGGGTTTTATCGCCGTGCCTCAGCTTTTAACCAAGGTCCCGGAGGATTTTAACTGGATGGCCGGTCGGTGCAGGGAATTGGGCTATGACGAGGTAAACCTGAATTTGGGCTGTCCCTCCGGCACGGTCACCGCAAAAGGCAAAGGCTCCGGTATGCTGCGGGACTTACAGTCCCTGGACGAATTTTTAGATGCCATTTTTTATAAAGCACCGCTCCCCATTTCCGTAAAGACCCGGATCGGATTTTCCTCTTCCGAGGAGCTGCCTGCCCTGTTGGAGATTTACAACAAATATCCCATCAAAGAGCTGACGGTCCATCCCCGGGTCCGGGAGGCCTTCTATAAAGGCCCTGTGGATAAGGACGCGTTCCGTTATTGCGCAGAACACAGCAAGAATCCGCTTTGCTACAACGGTGATATTAGAAGCATGGGGGATATTGAGAAAATCCAAAAGGAATTTGGTGTAGAGTCCGTGATGATCGGCAGAGGCCTCATTGCAGACCCGGGCATGCTGCTTCCCGGCGGCACCGACAGACAGACCTTACTGGATTTCACCGATCGGCTCATGGAGGAATACACTGCTGTGTTCGGCTCTGTCCGCAACGCCATGTTCCGCATGAAGGAGAACTGGGGCATGATCGCATCCCGCTTTGAAGGCAGCGAAAAGCTGACAAAACGCCTCCGCAAAACCACCGACCCGGCAGAATTCCGTGCAGTTACAAGAGAGCTTGTACATACACTGAATACTAAATAAAGCATACGCCGCACCGAAACAACTCGGTGCGGCGGATATTTTTTACTCTGCAATTTTAAAGGTTTTCTTAATGGTTTTGTCACTTAAGCTAAACAACTCCTGAACTTCAACCTCAATATCTGTCGTCGTGTCATTGAGTTCATAGGCAACCTCCACTTCAAGTGAAGCACCCTTCTTTATCTCCTTGAGCTGATTATCGGAGCTGTAATTTGCATCCTCCGCAACTACATAAGAACCATTGAGTCCAACGCCGTTTTGGAAGACATTATCGTCAAATGCAACCATAAAGGATGTAGGCTCATCGTTTCCTACGTTAGTAAAGGTATATTTTACAATTACAATATCCTTACCTGCGTAATCCTTTGCAAGGCGACAGCTATCAATTGTAACCGTGTAATCTCCCAACTCATCGGATGCAGCAGCCTTACTATCTGCTTTTCCCTCACCCTGATCAGAAGTTCCACTTTCTCCGCTGCCCAGTGCAAACACAAAAAATGCACAAAGAAGTAATACAGCTAAAATCCAACTAATCTTTTTCATAATTAAACCCCTTTTTATTTAATAATTTGCAGACATATGCCGCCAAAAGATATACCAAAGCATCAAACAAATCAGCAGTTCCTCTAACAACCTCAAGCAATTGCCCTGTTTCCCACATAAGACCCCATAAAAATGAAACCAAACAGCAACATATCACATTCTTAGTTTTTAAAGGAAACAATGCACATAAGCCGCAGGACAAGGAAAAGCCCCACAAAAAATCCGGAAGATAACAGCCACATACCAATCCCAAAAACGAATCTGTACTGCAACAGCTTCTCAAAGGAATAAGCCTTAAGAGCATACTTGCTATGTATGTTTCAGGTCGAAACAGCATATACAATAGTACGCCTATGGATAATGCAGCAATCATCAATGTAAGATTTTTTACTCGATATGACACTTCAGTAACATCTCCTGATGCAAATTATACTCAATCTTTGAGTATTTGTCAACACTCAATTTGTGAGTATGTTACCATTTTTCCATCACACAATAAAGGTGGAATAATTATGATTGATTACAGAACAAGAATACGAAATATTCGTGAAGACCGGGATTATACACAGGCTCAGATCGGCAAGGTGCTCAATAAATCTCAACAGGGCTACAATCACATTGAAGCAGGCAGAGCAGAATTAAAAATTGATGATTTAATTAAGCTCTGCGAATTTTATAATTTATCCTCCGACTATCTGATTGGCCTAACAGGTGTACAAAAGCCCTTAAAATAAGTTATATCTATTCCCTTCTGCGTAAATACCATACCAATCAGAAAATCCACCCCCAAGGGTGGATTTTCTAATTGGTGGACTTGAAGGGTTTCGTTTGCATTTTCGCCGATGGCGAAAATATTGGTTCGCCGCCGTCAAGCCGTCGGCGGCAACGCTCGTCCGCGTTGCATTTAATTCTTCGAATCCCTTCTGCGTAAATACCATACCAATTAGAAAATCCACCCCCAAGGGTGGATTTTCTAATTGGTGGACTTGAAGGGATTCGAACCCTCGACCCCCACAATGCGAATGTGGTGCGCTCCCAACTGCGCTACAAGCCCTTATTCATTTCGATAAAATTATAGTCCAGATATACTGGTTTGTCAAGAATCTTCCGAAATGATTTTGTAGGGACCGGTGTCCTCGACGGTCCTTTAAAGAACCCGCCGGACACCCGTCCTCGGGTGTCCCTACGCTTTTGTCTTTAAATGACAGAGCTCTGTTGCAAAAGCAAGCTTTGTCAGGACATTCTGCTTTGCGGGGTAGCAGTACAGGGAATCGTTTTGGGTGGAAATATCGAAGCAATCAAAGGGCTTGATATGCTGGAAATCATACTCCACATGGAGGCTGTTCATCTGCTCCGGAGTGCGCTGCACCCGGTAGTCTTTTCCTCTGTAATGGCCGGTAACTACAAAGCCATTTTCCGGATCATGGGTGACCTTGCCTTTACCCAAAGGAATAAACTTCCAGCACCGGGGGAAGCCGTATACATCCACTTCATCCTCAAAGAGATACGTTCCCTCGTCGATCTGCTTTTTAACATTTTCCCGTTCCCAGTTATACCAGTCCGGCACATGGGAAAACTCCGTTTCGCCCTCCAGTGCCTTCAGGCTGCCGTCCTCCTCCAAATTCCACCGCTTGCCACAGGCCTTGCAGAAAATTTCTGTACCCTTGGAGTCCATTTTTGATTCCGTCATACAGTGGGGGCACTGATAGAGCACCTTATGAAGTCCCTCTGCGCGGAAGGGCTCCGTGATCTTGATGCCTGCTTCCTTTTGGTACTTATACTCGTCGTATTGAAACTCCTTGAGAAGAAGCGCATTGATCTCATCCACAGACATCGCTGCGATCTGCTCCGGGGTCAGCACCTGCTTCATGGTACAGTAATGCACAGACTTTCTCTTCTTACGGAAATTCCAAAAAGGGCTGCTCAGGTAATTCCCCCGATGAATTGTAACCACCACCGGCACCTTATTCATTTTGATCAGCTTACCCAGGGACTCCGGCAAAAAGGAGGTGGTACCACAGGGTGAATACCGGGCCTCCGGGTACATACACAGAATATCACCCTTTTGCAGCACTCTTCGAATGGACTTTACCAGGTGCAGGTCGGTCACATACTTTCGTGTACCGATAGCACCGATGAGCTCCATGAGCCAGGGTCTGAGATAATAGCCGTCAATACTGACCACATTATTGACCCGGTAGGGAAACGTGCCCATTGCGCCGATCTTGAAGTCAATAAAGCTATGGTGGTTACTCAGCAGGATATAGGGTGGCTTTAAGCACTCCATATTGATCTTTTCCAGCTTGTATTTTTTATTGATCAGGCAAAACTTACACAAGATCCATATCAGCCAAACGATAAAACTCGGCTGACGGATGGGATATTTTGCGGTTTTATAGGACTTTTTATTTTTATAATTCACTTCCATAAGACTATATTACCTCTCTTCCCCTAAGATGATACTTTGTAATTGTAAAATAAGCAATAATTTTTTCGTATTTTGTTGAAAAAACAATATCTACTAATTATAATATCGATGAGAAAGGATGATTTTTGTGAAAATTGCGTTATGTATTTTGATTGGTCTGCTTCTTATTTTGCTTGCAGGCTGCTTTGTGTGCTTTTACATTGCCTTTTACAGCAAAACCAGAAAAAAATACAGTGGCTTTTCCCTGCCCCCGGGGCCGGTATATGAGCCTTATCGGGAGATCATGCACAAATGGGCCGATGAGGTAGATAAAATACCCCACGAGGATGTGGAGATCCTGTCCTATGATGGCTTGACCCTCCGTGGCAAGCTTTACGAATACGCCCCCGATGCCGATATTGAGCTGATGTTCCCCGGCTACCGTGGCTCTGCAAAGCGGGATCTGTGCGGCGGTGTACAGCGGTGCTTTTCCTTAGGCCGCAGTGCCCTTGTGGTGGATCAGCGGGGCTGTGGCACCAGTGACGGCCACATTATCAGCTTTGGTGTCCGGGAGCACCGGGATTGCCTCAGCTGGGTCAATTACCTGACGGAGCTTTATGGTGGCAGCCGCCGAATCATTCTCACCGGTATTTCCATGGGTGCTTCCACGGTCCTCAATGCCGCTTCTCAAGAGCTGCCTGACCATGTGATCGGTGTTATCGCAGATTGCGGCTTTACTTCCCCGAAGCAGATCATTCAAAAGGTGATTAAGCAGATGGGGCTGCCGCCCAGGCTGCTATACCCCTTTGTAAGACTTTCCGGTATGCTCTACGGCGGTTTTGACATCGAGAGCATCACCAGTGTTGAATCTGTAAAAAACGCAAAAATCCCCATCTTTTTGGCCCACGGTGAGGGCGATGACTATGTCCCCTGCTCCATGAGCCAGGCAAATTTTGAAGCCTGCACCGCCCCAAAAATGCTGCTGAAGGTGCCGGATGCAGGCCACGGGCTTGCCTATGTGGTAGACCCGGAGGGCTATGTGGAAGCACTTAGAAAAATGCAGGAGCTGTATGAAGCACACCATACCAATCCTGCATAATGCGCATTTCATTTTTTTGCATATTTTTTACATTAAAACCAGCGAAAATCGTTGACAAATAAGCCGAACATGATATACTTTTCATGGGTATATCAATTGCACCTGAATGAAAGAAAGGAAGTTATTGTTATGTCACGTTTTATCCCTGTATATGCATACCCGGACAAAATGCCTGTGGACATTTCCTTCGTTTTCGAAGATGAAAAGCCCGCCGGCAAGCATGGTTTCACCCAGGTCAAGGGGGAGAACCTGTACTTTGAGGACGGCACCCTGGCCAAGTTCTGGGGCGTTATGTTCAACGGCGCCGCCTGCTTCCCTCCCCACGAGCGGGCTGAGGCTGTTGCAGAGCGTCTTTCCCAGGCCGGTATCAATATCGTTCGCCTGCATCAGATGGATGACGAGTGGGTCGCACCCAACCTGTACCGTCTGACTCCCGGCAAGCGGGTGGAGAACACCCGTGTCCTGTGCCCCGAATCCATGGAGCGCCTGGACTATCTGCTCAAGTGCCTGAAGGAAAAGGGCATCTATGTCACCGTTGACATGATGACCTACCGCCGCTTCAAGCCCGGTGACGGTGTCAAGTACGCCCACCTGCTGCATGACGGCACCCGTCTGTACGCTATGTACGATCCCACCATGATCGAGCTGCAGAAGGAATTCTGCACCAACTTCTGGAACCACGTCAATCCCTACACCGGCCTGGCTTACAAGGATGACCCCATCTTTGCCATGTGTTGCATCATCAATGAGAATGATACCTTCATTGACCACTCCAGCCGCCGCTGGTACAACCTGATCCCCTACTATGATGATATGCTGCGGGATATGTTCGACAAGTGGCTGAAGGAAAAGGGCATTGAGTATGATGCTTACGGCTGCGAGCTGTTTACCAAGGATCAGCCCATGCAGCAGTTCCGTATGGAGCTGATGCGCAACTACCTGGCTGACATGACTGCCCACATCCGTTCTCTGGGTGTCCGCACACCTCTGAGTGGCTCCAACTACCACACCAACTGCGGCTGTGTCAAGGCCTCCGAGAACATGGACTTTACCGATGCACACAGCTACTTCTACGACTGGAGATGGGGCGAAAACGAAAAGCTTTGCGCACACCGCTCCGTCACTGGCTTCCCCACCGCTCCTCTGGCAGGCCCCTGCGCTATGCGTATTCACGGCAAGCCCTTCTTCATGACCGAGTGGGATATGCCCTTCCCCAACTCCTACCGTGCTGAAGGTCCTCTGTGGTTCCCCGCTGTGGGCTGCCTGCAGAACTGGACCGGCATGACCATCCATACTTATGGCTATGGCCACGACATGAGCAAATTCGACCTGCTGGGCAAGGCTGCTTCCACCAACACCATCGGTGGCGTACCTTACCGTGAGGGCATCTTCGCTGTGTGGAATGACCCCGCAAAATTCGGCCAGTTCTACCATGGCGCACTGATGTTCCGCCGTGGCGACGTCAGTCCCTGTAAGACCACCATCGGCGCACCCATCACCGAGGAGATGTACGGCAAGCGTGCACACACCCTCCACGATTACGGCATGGAGCGTCATCAGATCCACATGGTGCTGGATTCTACCGACACCTCCGATCTGCAGTACGTCCTGGATCCCGCCAAGAAGCTGCCCAACTACGAGCTGGAGACCATGGCCTACGATGCTGAGACCAAAACCATGAAGCCCACCGAGGAATCTGTTGCTACCAACGCAAAGATACTGGTTTCCGACACCGGTGAGGTCATGCGTAACATGTCCAAGCAGATCGGCTACATCGATACTCCCCGTCTGAAGTCTGCATACGGCCGCATCGGCACCAGTGCTGTCAATAAGCGCGACAAGGCATGGCCCGCTCATGAGCTGACCGACCTGACCATCCGCTGCAAGACCGACTTTGCCTGTGTCACCCTGTCCTCTCTTACCAACGATCCTCTGTGCCGGTCCAACAACATCCTGCTGACCACCGTTGGTCGTGCAAGAAACCACGGCGCACAGTTCGACGGCGAGAAGATGATCGACCGTGGCACCGGCCCCATCGAGGTCGAGGTTATCGAAGCACAGATCGAGCTGAAGACCAACAGAGAGATTTTGGAAGTCTGGTCTGTGGACTCCGAAGGCTTCTACTCCGGCAAGATCGACAGTGTTATCGAAGACAGCGTTCTGAAGTTCACCGTCGGCGAAGAGTACCCCTGCATGTACTACCTGATCGTCGAGCCCTAACCTATAGACCTATAAAATGCACCCAAGGCAATTTTGTCTTGGGTGCATTCTTATGTTGACGAAAAGCCGCAAGTTTTATATAATGAAACAAAAACGAAAAGGAGCATTTGCTATGCGTTACGATTGGGATCTTACCCCGCTTTATAAGGATTTTGACGATCCGGCATTTTTGCAGGATGTGGAAGCACTGCGAAATAAAGCCGCTGCGCTGGTGGCATTTATACCGCAGCTGGAAAGCACGGAGCCGTTGGAGGGTCTGCGCCGTGGTACACAGCTGTTGGAAGAGATCGCCGTACTGAACGATCGGCTTTCGTCTTATATCCGGCTTCGTCTTGCCACCAATACAGGTGATCCGGATGCCACCGCATGGCAGGGAAAGCTTAATGCCGTTTCCGCCTCTTACGCAGGCGCAGAGGCTACTTACAAGCAGTGGGCAGGAAAGCTTCCAAATCTTGAGAATCTTTTGGAACAGGACGAGGTCCTGCAGCAATACCGTTTTTATTACACGCAGCTGGCAGAATCCTGCAAATATCTGATGAACAGTGACCGGGAAGAAGCCGTTGCTTCCATGAACATCCCCGGTTCAAAAGCATGGGCCGCCATGCGTGGCACATTGACCAGCCATGCAAAAGCAGAGTTTCGTGGCAAGACCCTGTCCATGGTTGCATTGCGGAATCTGGCCTTTGATGCCGACCCGGAAGTGCGGCGTGAGGGTTTTGATGCTGAGCTTCGCTGCTATGAGCCCATTAAAGAGCCTATTGCCCACGCCTTAAATGCCCTCAAGACCGCCACCAACACCGAAGCTACAATGCGTGGCTACCAGTCTGCATTTGATTGGACTCTGAAAAAGGACCGGCTGCAGCCTGAAACCGTGGAGGCCATGTTCTCTGCCGTAAAGGACAGCCTCCCCCAGCTGCAGCGTTTTATAAAGGCAAAGGCAAAATATTTGGGCTGCAAAAACGGCCTGCCCTGGTATGATATCTCTGCGCCTCTTGGAAAGAGCACCGGCACCTACACACCGGAATCCAGCCGGGATTACCTGCTGAAGCTGTTTTATGGCTTTGACGAAGAACTGGGCACAATGATGGACACCGCTTTCCGGGATGCATGGATCGACTTCTATCCCAAAACAGGCAAGCGAGACGGCGCATTCTGCACAAGTGTCCGCAGTATGAGCCGCAGCTGGGTGCTTACCAACTTCACCGGCAGCTTCGGTGCTGTGAAGACCCTGGCCCATGAGCTGGGTCATGCTTTCCACAATGTCTGCATCCGGGATCACCGACCCCTGAATAAGACCTACGGCCGTCCTGTATCGGAGACCGCCTCCATCTTCAACGAGTGTGTGCTTTACGGTGCAGCTATGGCCGATGCCAAAGATCCCCAGGCGGAGCTGGCACTGCTGAACAACGGCCTTAACTCCGATGTAACCTCCATACTGGATATATATTCCCGCTTCCTGTTTGAAGATGAGGTATTCCGCCGTGTTGGTGACGAGTTCCTCACTGCAGATAAGCTTTGCGAGATCATGGTTCGTGCGCAAAAGGAAGCCTTTGGCGACAGCCTGGACCCCGAGCATCTCCATCCCTATATGTGGATCTGCAAGCCCCATTACTACAGCTACTTCTACTATAATTACCCCTACATCTTCGGAAACCTCTTCTCTCACGGTCTGTATGCGCAGTATAAGGCAGAGGGCGCAGCATTCATTCCCAAATACAAAAAGCTGCTCTTTACCACCAGTGTAGCCACCGCCGAGGGTGCCGCCAAGGTGGCCGGTATCGACCTGACCGACAAGGCCTTCTGGAAGCAGTCCCTTGACTCCTACATCGAAATGATCGACCGCTTCTGCCAGCTGACAGAACAATAATATAAATTGGACCTGCCCGGTTGGACAGGTCCATTTTTTAGATTTCAGAAAGCATTTTCGCCATGGTTTGGGTAACAACCGTGCTGCGGGCGGCGGCGATCCGCTCGAAGGTGGGATAGTCCATTTCAGCAGAGTCGTCTGCCTTATCGGAAATGGCACGGATCACCACGAACGGCACGCCGTTACGCCATGCGGCGTGGGCAATTGCTGCACCCTCCATTTCTGTGCACAACGCACCGGTATCTGCAATAATTATATTCTTCTTATCCTTATTGCACACAAACTGGTCACCGCTGGCCACACGGCCAACCTTTACTCCTCCGGGATTAACCGACTCGGCAGCCTCTCTGGCCATTTTGATCAGCAGCTCATCGGCCTTAAAGCTGCGAACCGGCAGACCGGGCACCTGACCAACCGCATAGTTAGGGTTAATGGGTGCGCAATCAAAATCGTGGTACATGGCATCATTACTGATAACAAAATCACCAATATCCAGATCATTACACAGAGAACCTGCAATGCCGGTATTGACCACATGAGTCACGCCGTACAGGTCGCACAGCACCTGCACACACAGAGCCGCATTGACCTTGCCTACACCGCACTGGACTACTACAGCAGGCAGATTTTCCAGCTTGCCCTCGTAAAACTCCATGCCGCCCCGGCCGATAACCTGCAGGTCGGTCATGGCTTTTTTTAAGTTTTCAACCTCGATGCTCATGGCACCGATAATACCAATTTTTTTCATATATTTCTCCTTATTCCGGGTATGTTAACCGATCCGGCGTGATATTTTCAAGAAGGTTTGCATATTTACCGCCCCAGTATTTGGCCATAGGCAGGTTCATATCCAGGTAATTGCCGCAGTCCTTTGCAGATGCGCCGGGCACTTCCCCTTCAAAATCCCTGATAAATTTAAAGCAGTTCAGCACAAGAGGCAAAACTTCTTCACTGGTACGATCCCCAGCCAACAGGAGATAAAAACCGGTACGGCAGCCCATAGGGCCAAAGTACAGCACCTGCTCCTTCCACTGGGGGTCATTTCTCAAATAGGTGGCAGCAAGATGCTCCACAGTATGAACCTCAGCGGTATTCATAACCGGTTCTTCATTAGGACTTGTGAGTCGCAAATCGAAAGTAGTAACAATCTCCTGCCCTACTTTGTCTTTTCTGGAAACATACAGACCCGGCTGCAGCAGAATGTGGTCAATGGTAAAGCTTGTAATTTTCTCCATTAGTACTCTCCTTATATATCCTATGGGACATCATAACCCACATTGGCGGTTTTGGCAAGTAAAATCCCAAATTTGTAAAAATTTTTCCATATATTGCATTTTGTAACAATATTGGATATAATAAAAAATGAAAGGTGGTATGACTATGGATTATTATGACAAGCAGCCTCAGAATCCCCGTCCCAGACGGCGGCAGAAAACAAAACAGGAAATCTTTAAAGAAAAATATCTGCCCCTGATCATCGGCGGTGTAGCTCTTGCGCTAATTCTGGTCTTTGTGATCGGTGCAATTACCCGTGCTGTTGATGATAACAGACGCAACAAGATGCTTCAGCAGCAGGCTGACCAAACCCAATCCGAAGAAAACACAAGACTCCAGCAGGAAGCTTATCAGCTCATGAGCCAAGCTGCAGCCCTTGCAACGGCTTATGATTATGACGGTGCCATTGCCGTGCTGGACAGCTTCAGCGGTAATATTGCGGACTATCCTCAACTGGCATCAAAGCGGGATGAATATGTACTGCAGAAGAGCCAGCTGGTAGCCTGGGATGATCCAAGCCAAATCGTCAGCCTGACCTTCCAGATGCTGATCGCTGATCCCCAACGGGCTTTTAATGACGACCTGTTCTCCTATTCCTTTACCCGGAATTTCCTGACAACCGCAGAGTTCTCCACAATTCTGGAGAAGCTTTACTCGGGCGGCTTCATCCTGATCCGTCCCGAGGATTACATTGAAAGCGTACAGGGCGAAAACGGCATCACCTACCGGACAAAGACACTCTATCTGCCTGAGGGCAAAAAGCCCCTGCTGCTGACACAGACCAATGTAAATTACCACACCTATCTGACCGACGGCGATGGTGACAAGCTTCCGGATAAAGGCGGCTGCGGCTTTGCAAGCAAGCTGATCCTGGACGAAAACGGCGAGCTGACAAACGAGTATATTGATGCTAATGGTCAGACCCACATTGGACCTTACGACATGGTGCCCATTCTCAACGAGTTTGTATCGCAGCATCCGGACTTCTCCTTCCGTGGCGCAAAGGCGGTCATTGCCGTGACCGGATATGACGGCCTCTTCGGCTACCGAACCAATCCTGAGGCCAAAGCCACCTTTGGTGCAGACGGTTATGCCGAGCAGGTAGAGATGGCCGGCAAGATTGCAGATGCCCTGCGCAATGACGGCTACGTCCTGGCTTGTTACACCTACGAAAACGAGTCCTACGAAACCTTTACCGCCACCCAGATCAAGGCCGACATCAACGGCTGGGTCAACGAGGTCGTTCCTATTTTGGGTGATATTGACATCTTCGTGTTTGCCCAAAACGGCGACATTGCCAAAGCAGACACCCCCTACTCCGGCGACAAATATAACGCTTTGAAGGATGTAGGCTTCGGTATTTTCTACGGCTTCACCAAAGACGGTGCGCAGTGGTTTATGGATTCCACCGACTATATCCGCCACAGCCGCCTGACCTTGAGCCCCAACACCATTAAGCACTACAGTGTATGGTTCGAGGGCATCATGAAAACCGATGGTATCTTAGACCCCAGCCGCGGTGAGATTCCCCTGTAAACTGCAAACCCGCCTGCGTTTTGAGTGAACGCAGGCGAATTTTGTTTTTTGAATTCTATTATCAATCAAGTATTCATTATTAAAAAATGGGAAATTGCAATAGCAAGTTGCAATAGTTTTGACAAGTAACAATCCAG
>CAYMPY010000050.1:0-13038 GCA_964392535.1 uncultured Oscillospiraceae bacterium | reverse complement strand
AACAATGTCGATCTGTTTATGGGTGGAGAATGCCATTCTGTAAAGAGCGGACATATTTTCACCCTGAGAGCCGGTAGAGACGATTACCACCTTGTTTTTGGGCAGGCTCTTCACAGCACCCAGGTCCACGATCATACCGGCAGGGATCTTGATATAGCCCAGCTCCTGGGCCACCTTCAGCATATTCTCCATGCTTCTGCCGGTTACGGCAACCTTCCGTCCGTACCGCTGAGCGGTGGTCAGAACGGACTGGATGCGGTGCATATTGGAGGCGAAGGTGGTGACGATGATCCGCTGATCGCAGTTTTTGAACTGGCGGTCCAGGCTCTCAGCCACGATATTTTCACTGGGGGTGTAGCCTGCCCGCTCCACATTGGTGGAGTCGCACATCAGTGCCAGAACCCCCTCGTTGCCCAGTTCACCGAACCGTGCCAGGTCGGTCATGCCGTCCTTGGCGGTGGGATCGATCTTAAAGTCACCGGTCATTACAACGGTGCCGACCGGGGTATGGATGGCAAAGGCCACCGCATCGGCGATGGAGTGGTTCACATGGATAAATTCCACTGTGAAGCAGCCGGCCTTGACGGTGTCACCAGGCTTATGGGTGATGAGCTTTACCTTATCGGCGATCCGATGCTCCTCTAGCTTCAGGCGGATCAGACCACAGGTCATGGCCGTACCGTGGATGGGGCAGCTTACCTGCTGCATACAGTAGGGGATAGAGCCAATATGGTCCTCGTGACCGTGGGTGATGAACATGCCACGGAGTTTTTTTGCGTTTTGGGTCAGGTAGGTGAAATCCGGGATCACCAGATCCACACCGTACATATCCTCATCGGGAAAGCCCACGCCGCAATCGACAACGATCATGTCCTTTCCGTATTCCAAAACAGTGATGTTCTTGCCGATCTCGTCGAGACCGCCAAGGGGAATGATTTTCAGTCTTTCTGCCAAAGTAATACTCCTTTCAAAAATGCATGGTAAAGCAGGCAGCCGTGTGGCAAGCTTCGGCCCCGTATCGCCGTCACACACCACTGAACGCCCGCTGAAATGATGTAGTTTCAATTTGTCCAGCCTGGCCGCCGGATCAATGTTTGGGTATTATACCACATTTGTTTTTAAAAGTATACAAAAATTTTTCGACACTTCTTTGTAAAAATTAGTTGCACCTTTGGTTATACTTTGATATAATGTGTCCTAACATGGATTAATATGGACTTCGTGTACACTGCGAGGAGGATATCATGCAAAGAAAGATAGATAAATTACTAAGGCCCAATGCGGTTTGGCTGTTCATTTTCATGCTTATTGTGCCTGTTGCTGCTTTTCTGATGGATCAGCTGCTGTTGATGGTGATAGCTTTGCTTGCGTTTGGATTGGCCCTGTGTGTTTATATTTATTCGCAAAATACCAGAAAACGGAAGCTTGAAAAATATATTCGGAAAAATATAGACCGTCTTAACGGTGTACAAAGCGGTCAGTGGCCCTTCCCGATGCTGGTCGTTCGGCTGGAGGACGAGGCTATTGTGCAGACCAATGAGTTTTTTGTGCAGCTTACAGGTTTCCGGGACTTAATGACCGAGCGGTATATCAGTGATCTGCTGCCGGGTTTTAACCTAAACTGGCTGACCTCCGGTAAAACCGAGTACCCCTACGATGTGACCCTGGAGGGCCGCCGCTACCGTGTTTACGGTACGCTCCTGCAGGCTGACGACAGCAGACGGACCCGGCTTGGGGTTCTGTATCTGGCGGATCTTTCGGAGCTGTACCTGGTGCGGGACGAGTATATCCGCTCCCGTCCTGTTGTTTCCATCATTATGGTGGATAACTACGAGGAGCTGACCAAGAACCTGACGGAAAGCGCCATTTCCACCTTAAATGCAAAGCTCAATGAGGCCATTACCCAGTGGTGTGAGCGCTATCACGGCCTTCTGCGGAAGCTGGAGCGCAATCGGTTCCTGTTTATTTTTGAAAAGCGTGACCTGAAGGCGGCTATGGATGAAAAGTTCTCTATTTTGGAGGATGTCCATCAGATCACCAACCCCTCCGGCTTGGCGGCATCCATTTCCTTCGGTCTTGGTGTGGATGCGGCCACCTTTGAAGAGGGCTTTGATTTTGCGTCCCTGGCAATCGAAATGTCCCTGAGCCGTGGCGGTGATCAGGCGGTGGTGAAGGACCGGCTGAACTTTAACTTCTACGGTGGTCGTGCCAAGGAGGCAGAGCACCGCTCCAAGGTCCGTTCCCGTGTGACTGCCAACTCCCTGATGGAGCTGATCGGTCAAAGCAGCAAGGTGTTCATCATGGGCCATAAGAATGCAGACCTTGATGCTGTAGGCGCTGCCATGGGTGTTGCCTGCCTGTGTCGCAAAAAGAATAAGGAATTCCACATTGTTATTGATCGGGAGCGCAACGCTGCCCATAAGCTGATCGAGGAGATCAGCCTGGATTCCCACTACAAAAAATGCTTTATTTCGCCCCAGGATGCTATGGTGCTGTCGGATAACAGAAGCACCCTGATCGTGGTGGATACCAACCGCCCGGATCAGCTGGAGGACCAAAGCCTGCTGGAGGCTATTCCCAAGGTCTGTGTGATCGACCATCACCGCCGTGCGGCAGAGTATATCAGCCCTGTTGTTGTGAATCTCCATGAGCCTTATGCATCGTCTGCTTCCGAGCTTGTGACGGAGCTTTTGCAATATGCTGTTGAAAAGAAGGATATTTTGCCCATTGAAGCTAAGTCTTTGATGGCAGGCTTGTTTTTGGATACCAAGAGCTTTAATGTCCGTACCGGCGAGCGTACCTTTGAGGCAGCTGCATACCTGCGTCAGCTGGGCGCAGATACGGTGGACGTGAAAATGCTGCTGCGCAGCGATTTCCGGGAGACCATGCAGAAGTTTGAGATCATGCGTGCAGCTCAGGCCCATTCCAAGCATAAGGATATTGTGGTTGCAGCATTGGATAAGACCGTCAGCCGTCCCCTGGCTGCCCAGGCTGCTGACGAGCTTCTGAATATCGAGGGTATATCCGCATCCTTTGTGATGTTTCCGGATAAGGAGCAGGTTATTATTTCTGCCCGCAGTATTGGTACAGCCAATGTACAGATGATCCTGGAGCCCTTGGGTGGCGGCGGTAATACAGCTACTGCAGGTGCTCAGGTCAAGGGCGCAACGGTGGATCAGGTGCTCAGCCGCTTGGTGGCTTCAATTGATAAATTCTACGAAAAGTAAGGAGTATATATACTATGAAGGTTATTTTAATGCAGGATGTTAAGGGCAAGGGCAAGAAGGGCCAGATGATCGAGGTTTCTGATGGCTATGCAAGAAACTATATGCTGCCCCGCAAGATCGCAGTGGAGGCAACTGCCGATGCAGTGAACACCATGCGCATGAACGATAAGGCTGCTGCCGAAAAGGCAGCCAAGGAGCGCGCTGAGGCTGTGGAAACCTCCAAGCAGCTGCGTGAAATGACTCTGGTGGTCAAGGCAAAGGGTGGCGGCGCAGGCCGTCTGTTCGGCTCTGTGACCAACCAGGAAATTGCCGATGCACTGAAGGCAAAGACCGGTATTGTGCTTGATAAGCGGAAGATCGTGATCGCAGATCCCATTAAGAATGTAGGTACCTATACCGTCACCTGTAAGCTGGGTTATGAGATCTCTGCACCGCTGACAGTGAAGATCGAGGAAGCCTGATACTTAGATAGGAAAGGGGCCTGGGCCCACATGGATGAACAGTTACAAGCAAGATCCGTTCCACAGGCGCTGGAGGCGGAGCAGGCACTGTTGGGCGCGATCCTGATTGACAGCCGCAGCCTGACAGATATTGTCGGCCTGGTCCGTCCTGAGGACTTTTATTTAAAGCAAAACCGGGAGATTTTTGAAGCGATCTATTCCATGTTCAATTTCTCCCAGAATATCGACCCGGTCACGGTGCTTGAAAAGCTGCGGGAAATGGGCTATTACCACGACAATTCCCGGGATTATATCAAACAGCTTTTGGAAATCACACCATCTGCTGCCAATGCAATGCGTTATGCGGGTATTGTCAAGGATACAGCAATGCTCCGCTCTTTGCAGGATGCAGGTGTTGAGATCGTTGACGATGTTCAGAAGCAGGTTGGCACGCCTTCTGAGCTTTTGGAAAAAGCGGAAAAGAAGATCTTTGGCATTCGCAAAGGTGACCACAGCGATGCATTGGAGCATATCGGCGTGACCATGCATAAGGTCTTTGACCGACTGGCTGAGCTGGAAGCATCTGATTCTGCCATTCCCGGCCTGTCTACAGGCCTCATGGACCTGGACCGGCAGTTAAACGGCTTAAACAAGTCGAACCTGTTGCTGGTCGCGGCCCGTCCTGCTATGGGTAAGACCGCATTTGCGCTGAATCTTTGTCTGAATGTTGCAAAAAAGTACAATAAGACCGTGGCCATGTTCTCTTTGGAAATGTCCCGGGAGGAGCTTGCTATGCGCCTTTTGTCCATTGAAAGCTTTGTGGACGGCAAGAAGCTGCAGACCGGTAAGCTCTCTCCTGAGGAGTGGAGCAAGGTATCTATGGCTGCAACAGCACTCAGTCAGACCGACATTCGTGTGGATGATAATGCGTCCATTACGGTTGCGGAAATGAATGCGCTTTGCCGCAGAGTGGAAAACCTGGGCCTGATTATCGTTGACTATCTGCAGCTCATGAACGGCTCCGGCTACGGCAAGGGCGGCGACAGCCGTGTAAACGTGGTCAGTGAGATCTCCAGATCCTTAAAGATCATGGCCAAGGATTTAAATGTGCCTGTTATCTGCCTGAGTCAGCTGTCCCGTGGCCCGGAAAGCAGAACGGATAAGCGGCCCATGCTGTCGGACCTTCGTGAATCCGGCGCTATCGAGCAGGATGCGGACTCTGTTATGTTCCTGTATCGTGATGAATATTATAATCCCAACACCGAGGAAAAGGGTGTTGCGGAATGTATCGTTGCCAAGAACCGTCACGGCGAGGTTGGCACGGTGAAGCTACAATGGGTGCCCCAGTACCAGACCTTTGCGGACCGGGAGTGGAAGCATGCTGAATAAGCTGTTAAACGGCCTGCGTGATAAGGTCACAGCCGGTGATACGGTTATCTGTGCAGTGTCCGGCGGCGCGGATTCCATGGCGCTGCTGTGGGGTATGTATCTGCTTCGGGAGCAGCTGGGAATCAAATTAAGGGCGGCCCATTTTAACCATGGACTCCGTGGTACGGAATCCGATGGTGATGCGCAGTTTGTTTCGCAGTTTTGCAGGGACTATGATATCCCGCTTTATTTGGAAAAAGGGCAGGTAACTGCGGGCCCTAAAGGGCTGGAGGCTGCCGCAAGAGAGGCCCGGTATAGCTTTTTTCAGACCCTGGAGGGAAAGATCGTCACAGCCCATACGGCTGATGATAATGCAGAAACCATACTCATGCACCTTGTAAGAGGTACAGGCCTCAAGGGCCTGGGCGGTATTGCACCGGTGCGTGGCAATGTGATCCGTCCTATGCTGGAAATCAACCGCAGGGAAGTGGAGGCCTTTTTGGAGGAGTATTCCATTTGCCATGTGGAGGATAGCTCCAACGCCGGAGACGATTTCCTGAGAAACCGCATCCGCCATCACGTGCTGCCTCTGCTTTTGCAGGAAAATCCAAGACTAACGCAGGATTTGACGGCAATGGCTGCCGGTCTGCGGCAGGATGAAGAATATTTGTGTAGGGCAACTCCGGATACCGTAAATGTGCAGCAGCTGCGAGAATTGGATCCTGCGCTACAAAGCCGTGCCGTCAGCCGCTTTTTGATGAAGTCCGGTGTGCCGGAGCCTTCAAGAGCCAATATCAGCAGTGCGGTGGGCCTTTTGTATACAGACCGCCCTTCTGCAAGAGTACATTTGCCCGGTGGCGTAGTGGTGGAGCGTAATTATGAGGAGCTTCGTGTTGCACCGACGGCGAAAGAACCTGAGTTAGCGGTCCTCAACTGTCCGGGGACAGTTCAGTTTGGGGATGTGCGGATTCATTGCAGCCCCGGAAAAATGGATCGACCCCGGTATGACCGGTTTGTTGTTGCACCTGTGGGACAGATTATTGTCCGCAGCCGTCAGCCCGGTGATAAAATGCGCCTGATGGGCGGAACGAAATCACTTAAAAAACTCTTTACTGACTCGAAGCTACCTGCCTCCGAACGACCTCAGGTGCCGGTTATTGCCGATGACGGGGGTGTTTTGGGTGTATGGGGCTTTGGTGCGAACCTGGACAGGGTCGTAACAGAAGGTATAGAACTATATTTAGAAAGAGTATAAGGAGAGAGATTATGCATAAGGATATTGAACGGGTATTATTAACTGAGGAACAGATTCAGCAGAAAGTATCCCAGCTTGCGGCCCAGCTGTCGCAGGAATATGCAGGCAAGGACCCCATTTTCGTAGGTGTTCTCAAGGGTGTTGTGATGTTTTATGCAGATATAGTCAAGAGAGTGACCGTGCCCTGTCAGATGGACTTTATGTGGATCTCCTCCTATAAAGGCACAAGCTCCGGCGAAATGATCGTGAGAAAGGATGTTTCTGCTGACATTAAGGGGCGCCATGTGGTGATTTTGGAGGACATCTTTGATTCCGGCAAATCTCTGGCTTTTACCTACAGGCATCTTTTGGAAAAAGAACCCGCCTCTTTGCGGGTCTGTGCCCTTTTGGATAAGCCTGAGGGACGGCTGGAGGGCATCACCCTGAAGGCTGATATTGTTGGCTTTGAGATCCCCAATGAATTTGTGGTTGGTTATGGACTTGACTACGATGAGTTCTACCGTAATTTACCCTATATTGGTATTTTAAAGTCGGAAGTTTATAAGAAGTAATACCAAGGAGTGCGCATTTTGAAAAAACGTAGAAGTTTTTCTGTTGTTATTTATATTATACTGCTGATTCTGTTTTTCAGCTGGGTGGTCGGTCTGTTTGTCGGTGACGAGAATAAGCTCTCTTACTCTGATATTGTGAGTCTGTTGAAAGCCAATAAGGTCACCTCCTTTACAGTAAACGGAACGGCTGTGGAAATGGAGCTGACGGAGCCGTTTAAAAACGGCAAGACCGAGGTTACAGGCGCGATTGCTTTCCCGGAGCAGTTTCGTGAGAAATACGAGGAGCTGCTGTACAGCAATATGGAAAGCGGTGTGCTGAAGTCCTACGATTTTACAGAGAAAAAACAGTATACACCTTATGATTTTATTCTGCCTGCACTGATCGTCAGTGCTGTGATCCTGTTTGTATGCCTGCTCTTTACCAGCCGCTCTGCGGCAAATTCGGGCCCCATGAATAATTTTGGAAAGGCCAGAACCAAACAGGGGGCAGATGCCCATACTGTCCGCTTTGAGGATGTGGCGGGTATGGATGAGGAAAAGCTGGAGCTGCAGGAAGTGGTGGATTTCCTGAAAAACCCCGATAAATATACAAAGATCGGCGCAAAGATCCCCCATGGTATCCTAATGGCAGGCCCTCCCGGTACCGGTAAGACCTTGCTTGCCCGGGCAACTGCAGGTGAGGCCGGTGTTCGGTTTTTGTCAATTTCCGGCTCTGATTTTATGGAGCTGTATGTTGGCGTTGGCGCAAGCCGAGTCCGTGATCTGTTTGACCAGGCCAAGAAGATCGCACCTGCCATTATCTTTATCGATGAGATCGATGCCATTGGCCGGAAGCGTGGCTCCGGTATGGGCGGTGGCCACGATGAGCGTGAGCAGACCCTGAACCAGCTGCTTGTTGAGATGGATGGCTTTACCCGCACCGAGGGCGTTATCGTCCTTGCGGCCACAAACCGTCCCGATATTCTTGACCCTGCACTGCTTCGTCCCGGCCGTTTTGACCGACAGATCCATGTCTCCCGCCCGGACGTAAAGGGCCGTGAGGAGATCCTGAAGGTCCATGCCAAGGGCAAGTGCCTGGATTCCGATGTAGACCTGAAGGTCGTTGCCCGTACTACTGTGGGCTTTACCGGCGCAGACCTCAGCAATCTTTTGAATGAAGCAGCTATTTTGGCAGCAAGAGATCAGCGTCCTGCCCTGAATTTGCAGGACCTGAACGATGCCATGATGAAGATCTCTGCAGGCCCGGAGCGCCGTAGCCGTGTGAAGAACCGTCGTGATCTGAAGATCACCGCCATTCATGAGGCCGGTCATGCCGTTGCCATGTATTTCCTGCCTACCGCAGAAGAGGTTCGTCATATTACAATTATTCCCCGTGGCCGCTCCTTGGGTGCGACCTGGCATTTCCCCAAGGACGATTCCTCCAACATGACCCGTAATGAGATGTATGAAGAGATCGTCGGCCTCCTGGGTGGCCGTGTGGCCGAGGACCTGTTTATCGGCGATATTTCTGTGGGTGCTTCCAACGATATTGACCGTGCAACAGCCCTTGCACGGGATATGGTTGCAAGATTCGGTATGTGCGAGAAGCTGGGCACAGTGTCCTATATCAGTGACGATGAGATCTTTGTGGGCCGTGACTTTGAAAAGACCAAGGGCTATTCCGAAAAGTATGCAGCCCTCATCGATGATGAGGTGAAACTCCTGGTGGATAAGGCCTACAGCCACTGTAAGCAGCTTTTGTCTGATAACGGTGAAAAGGTCAATCAGGTTGTGGATTTCCTGTTGGAGCATGAATCCATGTCCGGTATCCAGTTCAAGCAATGTATGCGTGGAGAGGAGATCGGCGAGGCCGGCGCCACCGTGATGTTTGAAACCACAGATCAATAGTAAAAAAAGCACTGCAAAAAAATTGCAGTGCTTTTTTGAATTTTCAGCTTGGATTCAGTATAATTTTGTATTATAATAGTACTACTGTAAATGGAGGCAGGCTATGAAGATTTTGATTATTGAGGATGAAAAGCTCCTTGCTGATTCTATCCGGGATATGCTGGCACGTAAGGGCTTCGAGGTCGAGGTGGTTTACGATGGCGTATCCGGTGCGGAGTATGCAGAGCTGGGGGTTTATGATCTGCTGATTTTGGATGTGATGATGCCGGGTATGAACGGTTATCAGGTAGCCCGCCAGGTTCGCAGCCGTCGGTGCTCTACGCCCATTTTGATGCTGACAGCCCGGTCTTCTCTGGAGGATCGGATCGAAGGTCTGAATGCCGGTGCAGATTACTATTTGACAAAGCCCTTTGATTTCCGGGAGCTGCTGGCTTGTATCAATGCGCTTTTGCGGCGGCAGGGTAATCAGGTGGATGAGCTTGCTTTCGGAAATACAGCCCTGGATCTTGCCTCCTCTACGCTGGTCTGCGGAGATCAGAGTCAGCGGCTCTCTGCCCGTGAATTTGAGGTTATGCGGTTTCTGCTGCAGGCAAGGGACAGAAATGTATCCAAGGAGGCCATTTTGTCCAAGGTTTGGGGCTTTGACTCCAATGCAGTTGAAAATCATGTGGAGGTCTATGTAGGCTTCCTGCGGAAAAAATTACAGAGTATCGGCTCCAATCTGAAGATCGTGGCAGCACGGAGATTGGGCTATCACCTGGAGGTTGAGGAAGGTTGCTGAAAAAGCTACGGATAAAATTTGTTGTTGTAAATATGTCTATCGTGCTGGCTATGCTGCTGATCATTTTTGGCATGCTGTTTCACTTTACCGGGGTAGATCTGGAAAAGGATGCAAAGGCACTGCTGCACAACATAGCACAGGAAGGACTTCAATCCAATACACCCACGAAATCTGCAGATACCAATTTGCAGCATTTTACTGTCAGGATCAATATTTGGAACGAAGTGTCTGCTTATGGCTATACGGCTTATGACCTGGAGGATGATCGGTTTATTCAAGAGCTGATCTATGAGGTTTTGGACAAACGGCAGGACGAAGGCTATATTGAAAAGTATGACCTGCAATACTACAGGATCGTCACAAGAGACCTGATCGTGATCTCTTTTGTGGATCAGTCCGGTCAGCAGGATGCGCTGGATTCGCTTTTGGTCATGGCGGCGATCATCGGCGGTGTGAGCCTGCTGGTATTTTTCGTGATCAGTCTGTTCCTTGCAAAATGGATGGTACGGCCTGTGGATGTTGCCTGGAAAAAACAAAAGCAATTTATTTCCGATGCATCCCATGAGCTGAAAACACCCTTGGCGGTGATCATGGCCAACGCGGAGCTGATGCAGAGCACGGATCAGCCGGAGGAAAAGGATCGGTACAGCGGCAATATTCTTCTGATGTCCAAGCGGATGCGGGAGCTGGTGGAGGGTATGCTGAACCTGTCCAGAGTGGATAACGGTCAGGTCAAGGGTACCTTTGCGCCACTAAACCTTTCAGAGCTTATTGAAAATGCGGTACTACCCTTTGAGCCCATGTTCTTCGAAAGCGGCCTGACGCTCCAAAGCAATGTGGAAAAGGGAATCACTGTCAATGGAAATGACCGGTATTTATCCCAGGTGATCCATATACTGCTGGATAATGTGCTGAAATACTCTGAGCCGGGCCTTGTGGAGCTGCAGCTGCATCGATATGGACGGTCCCAGGTCATGCTGACCGTATCCAATCCCGGAAACCCCATTGCGCCCGAAGATCAGGAGCGGATATTTGACCGCTTTTGCCGGCTGGACGAAGCCCGTACCGGCTCCGGCAGCTTTGGACTTGGTCTTGCCATAGCAAAAAGCATGATTACTGAGCATGGCGGCAGCATTTGGGTGGAATCCAATAAAACAGGTAACTGCTTCTGCGTTCTGCTGCCATGTAATTAAATAATTCTATGAGAGAAGGGGATATATAATATGAAAAAAGTAAGCAGTGTGTTATGGGGAATCGTATTGATTGCTGCAGGTGTGATTTGGGCGCTGAATGCGTTTAATATTACAAATATCGATTTCTTTTTTGATGGCTGGTGGACGCTGTTTATTATTATTCCCTGCGCCATTGGCTTGTTTACGGAAAGGGAAAAGACCGGCAACATTATCGGCGTTGTGATCGGTGTGTTTTTGCTTCTGTGCTGTCAGGAAATCCTCAGCTTCTCTATGCTTTGGAAGCTGCTTGTTCCGGCGATCATTGTGATCATTGGTCTGAAGATGGTACTTAGCGGTTTATACGGCAACAAAGCCGGTGAGATCATGAAAAAGCTGAGATTGGAAGGGAAAGAGCCGAAAGCGAGTTGTGCGACTTTTTCCGGCTGTGACCTGAATTACAATGGCGAGGTGTTTGAGGGGGCGGAGCTTAGCGCAATCTTTGGCGGTGTAAAATGCGATCTGAGAAACGCTGTTATCCAAAACGATTGTGCAATTCAGGTTTCCGCGATCTTCGGTGGTGTTGACATTTTTGTTCCTGACAATGTCAACGTGAAGGTTAACTCCAATAGTATTTTTGGCGGTGTGAGCAACAAAACAGCAGTACATAAACAAGCGCCCACAATCTATGTAAGCGGTACCTGTATGTTTGGAGGCGTGGAAATCAAATGACAACGGTACAAAAAGTCATTAAGTATCTTGCAATCGCATTTGCCATTTTCCTCACAGTGACGATCATCGGCGGCATACTCAGTGCAGTTGGTCTGATTGGTGGGATCTTCACCGGAGAGGATATTACCGGCCAGATGCAGACCTATTCCGTAAGCGCGGATATCCAAAAACTGGATATTGAAATTAAAGCAGCTTCGCTCTGCATCAAAGAGGGCGAGGCCTTTGCGGTGGAAAGCAACTTAAAAGAACTTAAGGTTGATGAAAAGGACGGCAGCCTCATAATAAAAGACACTACAGAAATTAAAGTCCAGCTTTTCGGTTCAAACACAATTAATGACGCGGAGCTGACACTATATGTTCCTGCCGGGACAGTGTTTGAAAGCGTGAACCTCACCACCGGCGCCGGAAAATTGACGGTCCATGATCTGTCTGCAGAAACGCTTGATTTCAAGCTTGGCGCGGGAGATGTATCTATCGGCACACTCATTGCTGAAAAGTCTGCTGATATTGATGGTGGCGCAGGCCGCGTTACCATTTCCGGTGGCGCGATCACGAACCTTGATTTAGAAATGGGTGTAGGACAGTTTAACCTGACCTCTGTGCTTTCAGGCAATTGTCAATTGCATTCAGGTGTCGGTGAAACCAACATTACATTGATCGGCAGCAAAGATGACTATAAGCTGGAGCTTGAAAAGGGGCTTGGCAGCATCCGCGTTGACGGAAAGGACGTTTCCGATCATGGCAGCACCGGAAATGGAACAAACAAGATTGAGATTCACGGCGGAGTCGGTGCGATCAATGTAGATTTCAAGGAGATGGAAATAAACTAATAAAATTGTGGCGCTGTTCAAATACAGCGCCACAATTTTATAATTATACAGGAATCTGCTGATTTTACAGAAGGGGAATGCCTGCTTTTTCGCATTTTTGGATGGTTTCGCTGTCCCAAATGCTGGATTGCACCTCGCCAATGTGGGCGCAGCCCATCATCAGCATGGCAAGACGGGACTGGCCGATACCGCCGCCGATGGTCAGGGGCAGCTCGTTATTTAAGAGCATTTTATGGAAGGGAAGCTCTCTGCGGTCATTGCAACCGGAAATGGTCAGCTGACGATCCAAAGACTCTGCATCCACACGGATACCCATGGAGGAGATTTCCAGTGCACGATCCAGTACCTCGTCCCAAAAGAAAATGTCGCAGTTAAGCTGCCAATCGTCATAGTCCGGCGCACGGCCGTCATGACGGTTGCCGGAGCGGAGCTTGCCGCCGATCTGCATGATACAGGCAGTGTGATGCTCCTTTACATAGGCCTTCTCCCGCTCAGAGCCGGTCTTTAAGTCCGGGTACAGGTCCTCAAGCTCCTGAGTGGTAATAAAGCTTACATCGGGGTCAAGCTCTGTCTGCAGCTGGGGAAAGCGGACATGAAGCCGGTCGTTGGTGTTGCAGATTGCCTTTACAATGGCACGGACGATCAGCTTCAGATAGTCTAAATTGCGGTTCTGTGCGGTGATGATCTTCTCCCAGTCCCACTGGTCCACATAAATGGAATGGATGTTATCCAGCTCCTCATCGCGGCGGATGGCGTTCATATCGGTATAGAGACCCTTGCCCACGCGGAAATCATATT
>CAYMPY010000049.1:0-13050 GCA_964392535.1 uncultured Oscillospiraceae bacterium | reverse complement strand
GTAAAGGTACTGCCCATATTCGATCTGATTGCAAAGACCGGCAATATCCCCGAACGGGATATGTTCAACACCTATAACATGGGTGTTGGTATGAGCATCGTTGTTCCTGCCGAAGAGGTGGAACTGGCTCTGGAAGTGCTGAAGGCTAACGGCGAGGATGCCTATGTGATCGGTAAGATCGTGGAGTCCGCCGAAAAGATCGTGATCGAGTAATATGGAAAAAGCAAGAATTGCCGTCCTTGTTTCTGGCGGCGGAACGAACCTGCAGGCGCTGATCGCTGCGGAAAAAAGTGGCATTATTAAATCCGGCACCATTGCACTGGTGATCTCCAACAATGCCGGTGCTTACGCATTGGAGCGTGCCCGAAATGCAGGAATCAAAACGGAGACAGTTCTTAAAAAGGAACTGGGCTCCCAGCAGGCTTTTGAAGAAAAGCTTAAAGCTTTGCTTACGGAAAACAAGATCGATTTTATTGTACTTGCAGGCTTTATGTCCATTCTCAGTGAAAGCTTTACAAAGGATTACCCGGAGCGGATCTTAAATGTCCATCCGTCCCTGATCCCGTCTTTCTGCGGTAAGGGTTACTATGGACTCCGTGTCCATGAGGAGGCACTGGCCTACGGCGTAAAGGTCACCGGTGCAACGGTTCATTTCGTCAATGAGATTCCGGACGGTGGTAAGATCATCCTGCAAAAAGCGGTTTACATTGAAGAAGGGGACACCCCTGAAGTGCTGCAAAGAAGAGTAATGGAGCAGGCAGAATGGCTTATTTTGCCTCAAGCAGTAGAAATGGTTTGTGCAAGGAGAGAACAAAAATGAATGCATATGAAATCGGCTCTTTGAAAGAAAAGCTTTCTACCAATACATACCCCGGTCGTGGCATTGTGCTGGGTATTACCCCCAATGGTAAAAAGACAGTTGCTGCCTACTTTATTATGGGCCGCAGTGTAAACTCCCGGAACCGTGTCTTCGTACAGGAACCCGACGGTATCCGTACCGAGGCATATGATCCCAGCTTAATGAAGGACCCTCACCTGATTATTTATCATCCGGTTCGTGAAACCTTTGACAGATGTTTGATTGTTACCAATGGAGATCAGACAGACACCATTAAAGAATATGTTGAACAAGGCTTGGATTGGACTTATGCCCTTCGCCTAAGAACATTTGAGGATGACGGTCCCAACTGGACACCCCGCATTTCCGGTTTGGTCCTTCCTGATGGAAGCTATAAGATGTCTATTCTGAAAGCTGCTGATGCAGAGGGGTCTTCCTGCGCCCGGTTCTTCTACGAGTATCCTGGTACTGCCGGTATGGGTCATTTCCTGCATACCTATGTGTGTGACGGTAATCCTGTGATCCCCACCTTTCAGGGTGAGCCGGAGCGTGTGGAGATCCTGGACGATATGGAAGCATTTACGGATATGCTGTGGGAGAACTTAAACCCTGATAATAAGATTTCCTTGTTTGTCCGCTATACCGATCTTGCAAGCGGTGAATACAAACAGAAGATCATCAACAAGCATCAGTAAGGAGCTGTATAAATGAAAGAATTTGAACTTAAATATGGTTGTAACCCCAACCAGAAGCCTGCAAAAATCTACATGAGCGATGGCTCTGAACTGCCCATCACCATCCTAAATGGTCGTCCCGGCTTCATTAACTTTTTGGATGCTCTGAACTCCTGGCAGCTGGTCAAGGAACTGAAAGAGGCCACCGGAATGTGTGCCGTTACCTCCTTTAAGCATGTTTCTCCCACCTCTGCCGCTGTTGGCAAGAAGCTGCCCGAGGACCTCAAGAAGGCCTGCTTTGTGAATGATATCGAAGGTCTGGACGAAAGCCCCCTGGCCTGTGCTTATGCCCGTGCTCGTGGTACGGACCGTATGTGCTCCTTTGGCGATTGGGTGGCACTGTCTGATGAGTGCGACGCCGTTACCGCCAAGATGATCGCTCGGGAAGTCTCTGACGGTGTCATCGCCCCCGGCTACTCCACCGAGGCACTGGAGATTCTGAAAACAAAGCGTAAGGGCAGCTACAATGTGGTTGCTATTGATCCGAACTATGTACCCCAGGTTCAGGAGTGCAAGCAGGTGTTCGGCATCACCTTCGAGCAGGGCCGTAACAACTTTAAGATCGATGAGGCACTGCTGGGTAACATCGTTACCGACAATAAGGAGCTGCCCGAGTCTGCAAAGATCGATCTGATCGTTGCGCTGATTACCCTGAAATATACCCAGTCTAACTCTGTGTGCTTTGCATATGACGGACAGGCCATCGGTGTAGGTGCCGGTCAGCAGAGCCGTATCCACTGCACCAGACTGGCAGGCACCAAGGCCGACACCTGGTTCCTGCGCCAGCATCCCAAGACCCTTAACCTGCCTTTCCGTGAAGATTTGGGCCGTCCCAACCGGGATAATGTCATTGACGGCTATATTAACGGCAATGAAGAGGACGTCTGCGCCGAGGGTATTTGGCAGAATTACTTTACCTCACAGCCCAAGCGGCTCACCGAAGAGGACAAGAAGGCATGGCTTGCAAACCGACAGGATGTGGCTCTGGGCTCTGATGCATTCTTCCCCTTCAGTGATAACATCAAGCGCGCTGCCGCTTCCGGTGTGAAGTACATTGCAGAGCCCGGCGGTTCTATCCGTGATGACCTGGTCATTGAGGAGTGCAACAACCGCGGCATCGTTATGGCCTTTACCGGCATGCGTCTGTTCCACCACTAAGGAGAAATTATGAAGCTATTAGTTGTTGGCGGTGGTGGTCGTGAGCATGCGATCATCAAAAGCTTAAAGAAAAATTCCACAGTAGAAGAGATTTTTGCGCTGCCCGGAAATGGCGGTATGGCGGAAGATGCCACCTGCGTGAATATCGGCGCAACCGATATGGATGCCATTGTGGAGTTTGCTGTTTCCAATAAGATCGACTATGCCGTAGTTGCACCGGATGATCCGCTGGTGCTGGGTGCGGTGGATGCACTGGAAGAAACGGGGATTCCTTGCTTTGGTCCTCGTGCCAATGCGGCAATCATCGAGGGTAGTAAGGCTTTCTCCAAGGACCTTATGAAAAAGTACGGTATTCCCACCGCTACCTATGAGATTTTTACAGAAATCGAAAAGGCTCTGGAGTATGTTAAAAACTGTCCCATCCCCACGGTTATTAAGGCTGACGGCCTGGCACTGGGTAAGGGCGTGATCATTGCCCAGACCCGTGAGGAAGCGATCGAGGCTGTTACCGATATGATGGCAAACGCCAAATTCGGCAAGTCCGGCTCTACGGTTGTCATTGAGGAATTCCTGGAAGGCCCGGAGGTGTCCGTGCTTGCTTTTACTGATGGTAATGTGGTAAAGCCTATGGTTTCCTCTATGGATCACAAGCGGGCAGGGGATAACGATACCGGTCTCAATACCGGCGGTATGGGCACTATTGCCCCCAATCCCTATTATACTGCCGAGGTTGCCCAGCGGTGCATGGATGAAATTTTCCTGCCTACCATGAAGGCTATGAATGCCGAGGGCAGAACTTTCAAGGGCTGTCTGTATTTCGGCCTCATGCTGACGAAAAATGGCCCGAAGGTCATTGAGTATAACTGCCGCTTCGGTGACCCGGAGACCCAGGTGGTTCTGCCGCTGCTGGAAAGTGACCTGCTCACGGTTATGCAGGCCGTGACGAATGGTACACTGGCAGATACGGAGGTCAGGTTCTCCCAAAAGCACGCCTGTTGCGTGGTTACCGCCTCAGCAGGCTACCCCCTGAGCTATGAAAAGGGCTTCGAGATCACCATGACCGAGGAAGCAAAGGCACATACCTTTGTTGCCGGTGCAAAGCTCTCTGACGGAAAGCTGCTGACAAACGGTGGCCGTGTGAGCGGTACTACCGCCATTGCGGATTCTTTGGAAGAGGCAATTAAAGAGGCTTACCGTCTTGCGCAGGAAGTTGAATTCAAAAACGCATACCGCAGAAGTGATATTGGCCAGCGTGGACTGGCAGCATATAAGTAAGGAGGAGCATCCCCCTATGGTATATCGCGTATATGTAGAAAAGAAACAGGGACAGACCCATGAGGCCGATGGCCTGCTCCGGGAGATTCAGGAGTTCTTGCAGATCAAGGAGCTCACAGCTGTCCGTGTGATCAACCGCTATGATGTGGAAAAAATTGAGGAGAGCTTGTTTAACTATGCAGTAAATACGGTCTTTTCTGAGCCGCAGGTGGACAATGTATCTTTTGATGCACCCACCGGTACGGTTGTGTTTGCAGTGGAGCCTCTGCCCGGTCAGTTTGACCAGCGGGCCGACTCCGCAGCCCAGTGTATCCAGATCCTGTCCCAGGGCGAACGGCCCACAGTGCGTACCGCTAAGGTCTATGTGCTGGAAGGTAAGCTGACTCAGGAGCAGGTGGCAGCAATCCGCCGCCATGTCATTAACCCTGTGGAGTGCCGGGAAGCAAGCCTGGATATGCCTATTACTTTGGAGCTGGAAGTGACCGTTCCGGAGCAGGTTGCTACCGTAGAAGGCTTCCTGGAGCTGGACCGTGAGGGCCTTGCTGCCATGGTCAAGGAATTGGGCCTTGCTATGGACCTGGATGATATTACCTTCTGCCAGGAGTATTTTAAGACCGAAAACCGTAATCCTACCATTACGGAAATTCGCATGATCGATACCTACTGGTCCGATCACTGCCGTCATACAACCTTTAACACAACTATTGACAGCGTCCAATTTGAGGATTCGCTGCTGCAAAGTGCCTACGATCAGTATATTGAAACCCGCAAGACACTGGGTCGGACCATGCCCATCAACCTGATGGATATCGGTACATTGGCCGGAAAGTATCTTCGTAAATACGGCTATTTGGACAAGCTCTATGAGTCTGAGGAGATCAACGCCTGTACGGTTCGTATGACCGTAACGGTGGACGGCGAGGAGCAGCCCTGGCTGCTGCTGTTTAAGAACGAGACCCATAACCACCCCACAGAAATCGAGCCCTTTGGCGGTGCAGCAACCTGTATTGGCGGTGCCATCCGTGACCCCCTGGCAAGCCGTGCTTATGTGTATGCCGCCATGCGCGTGACCGGCGCAGCAGACCCCTTGAAGCCTGTAAATGAGACCATCAAGGGCAAGCTGCCTCAGAGAAAGATCGTCACCACTGCTGCTGCCGGTTACTCTTCTTACGGTAACCAAATCGGCCTTGCTACCGGTATGGTAGACGAGCTGTACCACCCCGGTTATGCCGCAAAGCGTATGGAGATCGGTGCGGTCATCGGTGCGGTCCATGAGGATCACTCCAAGCCCGATTTCCCCATGCCCGGTGACCAGGTGATCCTGTTGGGCGGTAAGACCGGTCGTGACGGCTGCGGCGGTGCAACCGGCTCTTCCAAGTCCCATACTGTGGAATCCCTTGGCTCTTGCGGTGCAGAAGTCCAAAAGGGTAATGCGCCCGAGGAGCGGAAGCTGCAGCGGCTGTTCCGCAACGGCGAGGCCGCAGTGATGATCAAGCGCTGTAATGATTTCGGCGCAGGCGGTGTTTCCGTTGCCATCGGTGAGTTAGCTGACGGCCTGGAAATTGATTTGAATAAGGTTCCCAAGAAGTATGAGGGCCTGGACGGCACAGAGCTGGCCATCTCCGAATCTCAGGAGCGTATGGCCATTGTGGTAGCTGCCGAGAATGTAAAGCGGTTTTTAGAGCTTGCCGAGCAGGAGAATCTGGAAGCAACTGTGGTTGCTGAAGTAACCGAACAGGCACGCCTGAAGATGTTCTGGAACGGACAGACCATCTGCGATATCAGCCGGGATTTCTTAAACTCCAACGGTGCGGAAAAGCATGTGGATGTGGAGCTTGCAAAGCCTGAAAGCTTTGAGCCCGTCATTTCCGGCAGCTTTACGGACAATATGTACCGTCTTGCTACGGACCTCAATACTTGCTCCAAGCGGGGGCTTTCTGAGCGGTTTGACTCTACCATCGGCGCAGGTACCGTGTTGATGCCCTTTGGCGGTAAGTACCAGCAGACCCCCATTCAGGCCATGGTTCATAAGATCAGCCTTGAAAAGGGCTATACCGACGATTGTTCCGTAATGAGCTGGGGCTATAACCCCTTTATTACGGAAAAGAGTCCCTACCACGGCGCATATTTGGCTGTTGTGGAATCTGCTTCCAAGCTGATTGCCGCAGGCGCAAGCTATGAGGATGTATATCTGACCTTCCAGGAGTACTTCCTGCGTGTTGGCAAGGATGCCAAGCGCTGGGGTCAGCCCACTGCCGCACTGCTGGGTGCATTTAAGGCACAAATGGATCTGAGGATCGCAGCCATCGGCGGCAAGGACTCCATGAGCGGTACTTTTGAAGATATCGATGTACCGCCCACGCTGGTCTCCTTTGCGGTTACTACCGAAAAGATCCCCAATATTATCTCCAATGACTTTAAGAAAGCGGGCCATAACCTGTGTCTTGTAAAGCCGGAGTACGATGAAAACGGCCTGCCTGTTGCAGAGAGTCTGCTGAAGGTATTTGGAACTGTTACCGAGGCTATGCGTGCAGGTTCGGTCTACGCAGCCTACACACCCGGTATGGGCGGCGTTGGCGAGGCAGTCATGAAGATGGCCTTTGGTAACGGCATCGGTGCAGAGCTTGAGAATATCTCTGTACAGGAGCTGTTCGGTTATAACTACGGTGCATTCCTCTTAGAGTGTGACGGTGTGATTGGTCAGCTGATCGGTAAAACTACTGAAAAGCCCCAGATCAGCCTGAACGGCGAAGCTGTTGATATGGTTGATCTGCAGAAGGCCTATGAGGACAAGCTGGAGCCTGTCTATTCCTGCAATATTGCAGATGTGAAAAAAACACCCATCGAAACCGTTTCTTCTGCTTACAAAGCACCTGCTGCCCCCACGGTGAAGGTTACGAAGCCTAAGGTGCTGATACCGGTGTTCCCCGGCACCAACTGTGAGTACGATTCTGCCCGGGCGGTTACCGATGCAGGCGCAGAGGCTGAGATCTTTGTTGTAAAGAACCGCAGTGCCGATGCCATTGCACGGAGCGTTGAGGACTTTGCAAAGAAGATCGGCCAAAGCCAGGTCATCTTCATCCCCGGCGGCTTCTCCGGTGGTGACGAGCCTGACGGCTCCGGTAAATTTATTACCGCCTTCTTCAGAAACGCAGCTATTAAGGAAGAAGTAACCCGTCTGCTGGAAAACCGGGATGGCCTGATGTGCGGTATTTGTAACGGCTTTCAGGCTCTTGTGAAGCTGGGACTTGTGCCCTATGGCAAGATCATCGATACAGACGATACTTGTCCTACCTTGACGTTCAATACCATTGGACGCCACCAGAGCCGCATTGTGCGTACCCGCGTTGCATCCAATAATTCTCCCTGGCTGAGCAATACTCAGGTGGGTGATATCTACAATGTAGCTATTTCCCACGGCGAGGGTCGGTTCTATGCCTCCGAGGAGCTGGCACGGCAGTTGATCGCAAACGGTCAGGTTGCCACCCAGTATGTGGACCTTAACGGTAACGCCACTGCCGATGTGCGCTTCAATCCCAACGGCTCCATCTTTGCCATCGAGGGCATTACCTCTCCCGATGGCAGAGTGCTGGGCAAGATGGGTCACAGCGAGCGTATCGGTGCAGGCCTTTATAAGAATGTGCCCGGTAACTATGATATCCGTATGTTCGAGGCTGCTGTAAAGTACTTTAAATAATATTTTTTAAGTGGAGGCAAATATGGAGAAGATTATTGAGCAGCCTAAAGAATTATCTGTTTTAGGTTATTATGATACAATTGTTGCCGGTGGTGGCTTTGCCGGCATTGCAGCGGCCCTGGCTGCTGCAAGGGGCGGCAACAAGGTGCTACTTTTGGAGCGGATGTTCATGCTGGGCGGTCTTGGTACTGCCGGTCTTGTGACCATTTATCTGCCCCTTTGTGATGGCCGGGGACATCAGGTCAGCTTTGGACTTGCAGAGGAGCTTTTGAAGCTTTCCATTAAAAATGGCTATGAATGCCGCTACCCCAAGCCCTGGCTGGAAGGCGGCACTTTGGAAGAAAAAACTGCAAAACGCTATCAGGTCCAGTATAACGCTGCAGCCTGCGCGGTGCTTATGGAACAGGAGCTGCTAAAGGCCGGTGTGGAAATTTTATATGGTACAACGGTCTGTGACTGCGTGGTAGAAGATGATATCATCACTCACCTGATCGTGGAAAATAAATCCGGCAGAAGTGCCTATGGCTGCGGTAACGTCATCGATTGCACCGGTGATGCGGATATCTGTAAGCTCTCCGGGGAAGATACCGCCGTATTTTCTCAGGGCAACGTCCTTGCTGCCTGGTACTGTTTCTGTGATGAAACCGGCTATAACCTGAAAATGCTGGGCTTTTCTGATATTCCCGATGAATTTAAGGCCGAGGAGCAAAAGAAAAACGCCACACAGCAGAAACGGTATGCGGGCCTGGAGGCGAAAGAAATCAGTGATATGATGATCGACTCCCATGCATCCTTCTTTAATCATTATTTGGCAGGCAGAACGATTTCTTCCACCCATATGCCGACAACCATCGCATCTATTCCCCAAATCCGTATGACCCGTCGTGTGGACGGTGCTTATACCATGAAACGCAGTGAGGCAAATACGCATTTTGCAGATTCCGTGGGTATGTTCGGCAACTGGCGTAAGCAAAATGACGGTGAAATTTACGAACTGCCTTACAGCACACTCTACGGCAAGAAGATCAAAAATTTAGCTACGGCCGGCAGAAGTATTTCCGTGGACGATTCCCTGTGGGACTTAACAAGAGTGATCCCGGTCTGCTCCCTCTCCGGCGAGGCCGTGGGCACAGCAGCTGCCCTAAGCCAAAACTTTGGTGAGGTTGACATGGAAACCCTTCAAACCACCCTCCGTCAAAACGGCGTAAAGCTGCATATTGATGAAGTATTGTAAATAATAAACTGCGGCAGATTGCTCTGCCGCAGTAATTTTATGCCCGGAGGGTCTGGCCGGGTTTGATTTCGTAGGTGTTGCCCTTGCCGTCGGAGATCCAAACAGGCCGGGCAGAGGGGTTATAAATCATGGTGCCATCGGCAGAGGATTCCAAATTCATGTAATCCCGCCAGGCTAAGTACAGCTCCATGTTGGTGCAGTACCAGATATCGTCCTTGCCCTCCATTTTATCGGCAAAGTCCTCGATCACATTCCAGTTGTTTGCAGACTCAAACTCGTAGGAGTGACCCCAAACGTAAAAGACCTTGGGATGGCGGTTGGGCTGCATTTCGAGGAATATGTCTGCCAGCTCCATGAGCCGGGGGTTTTTGTGATGGCAGGTGGCAGGAAGCCGCAGCCAATCGGCGGGCATATCAAACTTTTCTGTGGAAACTGTTGTACGGGAGTACCAAATACCGGTATTTTGCAGCACATTTACCACCATGTCATTGGTAGGACCGAAGGGATAGGCCATGCCGTGAATCTGACGGTCAAAAAGTGCCTCCAAAGCAAGCCGGTCCTGCAGCACCTGCAGGGAAACGGTTGCAGGGTCACACTCGCACAGGAAGGGGTGTTTGTAGGCGTGGCAGGCCACCTCGCACACGTCCTCGGTGTAGGTTTCTCTTACCTGTTTTTCGGTCATTCTGCGGTGAACATGACCCTCGGAATAGATCTTGTCCTCAGGAGCAAACTGTCCGCCGTTAATATTAAACGTGCCCCTCAGGCCGTGCTTGCGGAAAATTTCAATAAGGCGGATGTCCTGCTCCACACCGTCGTCATAGCTGAAAGTCAGTGCTTTGGCTTTACCGCCGGGGAATCGTAAAAACCGTGCGATCATGTTGTTACCTCCTGAACTGTTAAAATCTCATTTTCTACTTTAAACCGAATGTTATAGCCGCCAAATATCAGGCCGTAAATGCGTTCCGGGTCTCGCTGATAGGAGGGACGGGGATCATGGCTCAGCACATCGATGGCTGCTTGCCATTTCTCCTCAGGAAGCTGCTGGAGCAGCTCCTGGGGGAAATTTACGGAAAGCAGAAACTGGTCGGCTTGGTCTGTAAAACCGCCTGTAGCCTCTGTCTTGGTGTCTGCATAGGGAATGTAGGGCTTGATGTCAAAAATAGGTGTTCCGTCCATTAAATCCGCACCGCCCACGTGGAGCACTGTACCATATTGTTTGGTATGTTCCACACCCAATAGTTTTACACAGGAAAGTCCTAAATTGTTGGGGCGGAAAGGGGAACGGGTTGCAAAGACGCCCATCCGGGTATTACCGCCCAGGCGGGGCGGACGGACGGTGGGGGACCAGCCCTGACGGACTGCCTCAGAAAACTGCCAAATGATCCACAGGTGGGAATAATCCTCAATACCACGGAGCGCATCGGGATTTCGAAATTCCGGTTCAAATACCACAGTGGAACGCAGGGTATCCACCAATCCGGCCTGCCGGGGGATTCCAAACTTGGTGTTAAAATCACTTTTCATCCGTGCGATAACTTTGATATTTACCATTTAGCGGCCTACCTTTCTTAGCAGAAAAGAAACTGCGAAAATAAGGGCCAGTATCAGGGAAATCGCAGCACCGGCAGAGGCACCCAGGTAATAGGAAACCAACAGGCCGCACACTGAGGCAACCAGCGCGAATAAAACAGAAAAAGCATGGTATTGCTTTAAGTTTTTGGATACATTCCGGGCGGCTGCACCGGGCAGGATCAGTAAAGAGTTGAGGATCAGCAGTCCAACCCAGGAGATCGCCAGGGTCACAATGACTGCAATCACAACAGTAAAAATGGTCTGCGTCCATCCAATGGGAATTCCTCTGGAGGAGGCAAGCTGGGGGTGGATGGCAGTTAAGGTGAGGCGGTTGCTGCAAAGCACCCAGAACACAGCCGTTGCAACAAAAACAAGTGCCAGCATTCCGATTTCAGCCGATGTGACGGAGAGAATATCACCGATCAGATATTTGTTGTATTTGGTAAAGCTGTCACCGCCTAAGGTAGCAATGAAGATGCCCAGTGCCACGGCGGTGGAGGAGAATACGCCGATCAGGGTGTCGGCTGTTTGGTTGCTGCGCAGCCGTACAAAGGAAAATAAAAGCGCAAACACTACCGCAAAAGCAACAGCAACCCAAAGCGGTGCAGCTACGCCGCAAATGCAGCCGATGGCGATGCCGGTAAAGGCAGAGTGGCCTAAGGCATCAGAAAAGAAGCTCATGCGGCCAGTGACGATCATGGTAGAGAGAAGGCCAAACAAAGGTGCCATGATCAGCACGGCCAGGAGGGCATTTCTCATAAAGTCCCACTGCAGAAATTCGATGGGCAGTACTTCGCAGAATTTATACCAAATTCCCATATCAGATACCTCCTTTCCGGTGGAATACACGGCGGAAGTCATTGGAACCCAGGACCTCCAAGGGCTTACCCTGACAGACCACACCGTGGTCTATAAGCACCACCTGGTCGGCGTACCGGGGCAGCATGGCAAAATCATGGGTGGTCATTAAAATGCTGAGGTCATATACTTGCCGAATTTCATCCAGCATATCCATGAGGGACTCCATACCTTCCACATCTACACCGGACAAGGGCTCGTCCAAAATGAGAATGTTGGGCAGCGGCTCCAGTGCCAAAGCCAACAGCACACGCTGCAGCTCACCACCGGAGAGTACACCTACGCGTTTGTTTATGAGGTCCTCACCATGGACACGGGAAAGGCACTCCAGTACCTGATTCTTCATGGGTTTTCCAAGACCTAAAAATGCAGGGCGTTTGCTCATACAGCAGGCAAAGAGGTCTGCAACGGTCACCGGATCACCGGGATCAAAGGTGGGACTTTGAGGAACATAGCCCAGCTTCATTTTGGTTCGCTTTCCGGGGACGGAGAAGGAAATCACGCCGTTATAATCTTGTTGACCTAAAATGGCTTTCAGCAGTGTACTTTTACCGGCACCGTTGGGGCCAATGATGGCAACAAGCTCACCGCAGTGGACATGGAGATCCACTTTCTTTAAAATGGTATCGTTTCCAATATTTACGGACAGGTCTGCAATACGGAGACAGCAGGAATGTCCGCAGGAACCGCCGTGATTACCGATATTCATCCCAATGCCTCCTTGATTGCATGAATGTTATTATGCATGGCGGTAAAATAGCTGTCACCGGCCATGGCCATATCTAAAGTATATATTTTAGCACCGGTTTCTGCAGAGATGATCTTTGCGGCAGAGGTGCTACCGCTATGTTCTGTAAAGATAGCAGGAAGGTCGTGATCCTGAACAAGGCTGATCAGCTCAATCAGCTCCTGCGCAGAGGCTTCACTGCCGGACTCTTCTTCTACAGCCTGAATGATCTCTAAATCAAAGGCTTCAGCAAAATAGTGGAAGCCATCGTGGAAAGTAATCAGCTGTCGGCAGGAAAGACCGGTAAGCTGTTCTGTTCCGTACCGGTACAGCTCATCCAGCTCTTTATGAAGAATCTGCTCGTTTGTTCTGAATGTGTTTGTATGCTCCGGGAACTTTAAGATAAGACCGGCGGCAATGTTGCTGACCATTTCCTTGGCATGAATGGGGGAGAGCCAAATGTGGGGATCATGGTCGTGGCCATGTTCCTCATGTTCGTGATCGTGGCCCTCATGCTCGCGGCCGTCGTGCAGTTCCAGACCGGCAGAGGCATCTACGGTTTTATCCGCAGGTACAATATCAGACATAAAGTCCTCCAAGCCACCGCCACTGATGACCACCAGCTGTGCGCCTTCAATGGCCCGCATCTGTGCGGTTTTCAGGGTATAGTCATGCAGACATGATACTTCTTCGTTCACCAGGCGGGTCACGGTGATGCCGGTGCCTTCACATAACCGTTCTGTAAACTCATAGACCGGTAGGGTAGTGGCTGCGATTTGGGCTTGCTTTGCAGGTGTGCAGCCAGGGAAAAGACCCACAACCAGTGCGATGCATATTAAAAAAACAAGGCGTTTCATGTGCGCCCTCCCTCGATGTTTCTATATATAGAATACCACATTTGTCAAGTAAACAATCATACCGCTAGCGCTGCCACCAAAAATGAAACCTAAATGGGGG
>CAYMPY010000048.1:0-13064 GCA_964392535.1 uncultured Oscillospiraceae bacterium | reverse complement strand
AGAAAAATTGAATCCTTCCTTGATGCTAAAAAGCTCCCCAAAGATAAAAAGGACTTGATTGTAAGAACACTGCAAAATACATTGACTACCGACAATATCAACAAAGTGGAAGATGGCGAAAGCCAGTTGAAGCGTGTGTTTATTAAAATCGTTGATGACCTTGGTATTTACTACAAGATTGGGTTGACAACAGATTTTACCGGCAAGCTGTTCAATGAAATGTATTCATGGCTTGGCTTTACGCAGGATCAGCTGAACGACGTTGTCTTAACGCCGCCGTATGTTGCAACGCTTTTGTGCCGTCTTGCGAGAGTTGACAAGGATTCCTTTGTGTGGGACTTCGCTACCGGCTCGGCGGGTCTGTTGGTAGCTGCCATGAATGAAATGTTGGTAGATGCCAAAAAGAAGATCAAGTCTCCCGAAGAATTAGTGCATAAGTCGGCAGAAATCAAGGCGAATCAGTTGCTTGGTCTGGAAATTTTGTCCAATGTTTATATGCTTGCTGTGCTCAATATGATTATGATGGGCGATGGTAGCTCCAACATTCTGAACAAGGACTCCTTGAAGTTCGACGGTCACTATGGCTTCGGCAAAACCGATGAAAAATTCCCGGCAAATGCATTTATTTTGAATCCTCCGTATTCTGCGGAAGGCAACGGAATGATCTTTGTTGAGAAGGCTCTTTCGATGATGGAAAAGGGCTACGCAGCTATTATTATCCAGAACTCTGCCGGATCGGGGAAAGCTACAGAGTACAACAAGCGAATTTTGGAACATAGCACACTTTTAGCAAGTATCCGTATGCCGATAGACTTGTTTATCGGCAAATCCAGTGTTCAGACCAATGTGTATGTTTTCCGTGTTGGAGAAGCACATCAAAAAGATGATGTTGTAAAGTTTATTGACTTTGCAAATGATGGCTACACGCGTTCTGATCGTAAAAAGGCAAGTAAAAATTTGTTTGACTCGGATAGAGCCAAAGAACGCTATCAGGAAGTCGTTGATTTGGTGCGATTCGGCAAATCAAAGCTAAGTATTTTTACTGAAAAAGAGTATTACGAGGGGCACATTGATCCGCAAAACGGTAACGATTGGAACCAATCTGCGCCTATTGAGACAAAACCAACGGTCGAAGATTTTAAGAAGACAGTTAGTGATTATCTCGCCTGGGAAGTATCGGCACTTTTGAAGAACCAGCCTACAGAGGATGACCGCCTGGGAAAATAATGGCCTCACTTGACAAAAAGCTGCAAAAGGTTAAGTGGGGCGAGTACAAGTTAGGCAGCTTGTTTGATATTAATCCTACCAAGTATTATCGCTTATCTAATGAAGAAATCTTATTAGGAAATGGCAATATTCCTTTGGTTTCAAATCAATCGGTAGACAATGGTGTAATGGGGTTTTCGGAATTGAAGGCACTAAATAAGGGGAATTGTATAACTTGTTCTGATACAACAATCGGTACTGAAACTATGTTTTATCAAGAAAAAGATTTTATAGGCTATTCCCATATTCAGCATTTAGTGCCGAAGTTTGCGCCTTTCAACCGTAGAATTGCTGTGTTCATAATTTCATCTTGTAGAATTGCTACCTTGAAAAAATACGACTATGGTCACAAATTCAACAGGGCAGCTATGGCAAAAACAAAAATACAGTTACCTATTATTAACGGTGAAATTGACTTCGAGTTTATGGAATCTTTCATAGCTGAGCTGGAAGCTCAGCGGGTAGCTGAGCTATCCGCTTACTTGAAAGTAAGCGGATACGACAATTATGAATTGTCGGCTGAAGAGCTCGATGCTCTTCGGAGCTTTAGTGGCCTCGGTGACGGTAACTGGGGTGCATATAAAGTTGGCAATCTGTTTGAACGGGTTGAAACCAAGAAATTGCCTTACAAAGCGAAGGAGCTGCCTAAGCAGCCCACGGACGATTATGTTCTTCCTTGTCTGACTTCGAGCTTCCAAAATCAAGGCTTGAACTATTATGCGCCTAAAGCAGGTGCAACCGTTCTGAGTAATGTTATCTCTATCCCTTCTAATAGCGATGTTTACAGAGCATACTATCAAACGAGAGATTTTACCGTTTTGTCCGATGCATACGCCATCCGTTGGAAATTGAAGGATATCGCAATCTCCCCCAATCATTACCTATTTATGGTGATGTGCATCAACAAAGTAACCGACCTACCGATTTATTCCTACAAGAACAAACTTGGCGGTTGGAACGTCGTAAAGGGAAAGTATATTCGGTTGCCAGAAAAGGATGGCGAGATTGATTTCGACTTTATGGAAACATTCATATCTGCTATCAAGAAATTGGCTATAAAGGATGTTGTTCTTTATAGCGATCAGAAGATAGCCGTTACAAAAGCGGTTACCTCATCTCAAATATAAAGAACCATTTAAAACGGAGATAGAGTATGGGATTTATAAAACTTCCATCCAATTCAGAACAAATACTATTAGATCTCGCACAAGCAGAAAATCCAACGCAGGCTTTGAATGCGCATTATGAAGGTCGTTCAATGCAGGAAAAACGTGTGCTTGACGGCATTGTGAGAGAACTAAAAGAATACGGTTACATCAGTGTTAAATGGGCGGATAATATGCCGTGGATAGTCACGCTTAATAATTCTGCAAGGACATATGGTGAGCAACTCGCCGAATATGAAGCACAAAAAGCACCACAAGTACAACAAGAAACGAAGGTGAAAAACATTATTTTCATTAGCCACCGATCAACTGACAAGGATATTGCGGATATGCTGGTCGATTTCTTTGCAGGTACAGGAATCCCGAGGGAATCCGTATTTTGCTCTTCCTTGCCAGGTAATGATATAAACGAAAGAATATCTGATGAGGTTAAGACAGCTCTGAAAAACAGTGCTGTCAATATAGCAATTCTTTCACATGATTATTATCAAAGTGCTTACTGTCTTAATGAAGCCGGTGTGCTGTGGTATGAAGAGGTTCCTGTAATTCCAATCGCATTGCCGGAGATCAATTCGAGCAATATGTATGGATTCCTCAACAATGAATACAAATTGCGCCGGTTAGACTGCGATACTGACATTTCGTACATTTACGATACTGTGAACGAAAATATACCTTTGTAGAGCGCGCTGTAAATGCAGGATTACGTGAGTATCCACCTGGGAAAGTACCAAAAGATGTGAAAAAATTGGCGGACGAAATCAAAAAGGCATCCAGAGCAAATATTCCATCATCTGAACAGTTAAGACAATATTACCGCTATAAATTTGAGGAAATCGGTTTTACAGCAGAGGAAATCGCTGAACTTATGGCGAAAATTGAAGAACATATCCAAGTTCGCAATCGTACTTTGGGCATTGAGTAGCTTCTGTTTTGTATTGGAAAGAGGTCATAGCACACATAGTGTTACGACCTCTTTTCTAATACCTGTTCATCTATTAAGTTGATCTCATTTGCCCTGGAACGCTACAGTATATACGCAACACTTGATATAAGGGTAGCACATAGTCTATAAAACAAAAACGGCTCACAGACGGACAAAACAGCCAAAATTGCCCCGACAGCATACAAAAAAAAGAGGTTCTGTCCGTTATTATTTTTCTTGCTATTAGACTGTCAGACATACGGTAGTGCTATTGATTTGATGGAGGCGTATAGAATTGCGAATGCAGAAGCCTTGAAATGGAATGAGTCTGCAAAAACGTACTTTATTACTTCTGTTGATGATACTTTAGAAAGTGAAAAAGTGAAAGGCGAGGATGGGAAACGGTGCTACTGGAACTTTGATTTTGTTATTGAAGGTACAGATAAACACTTGATCATTACACTTCATGATAAGAATGTTGTAAATATAATTGAGGCACAGAGTGTTGTTAAACCTGAATATTCGATCAACATGGATAAATTGCGCATTTCTTCATCGGAGGCAGTCGCTGCTGCAAAGGCTCTTTACGGATTATTACCTGGAAAGACTTGGGCGCAGGGGTATCATTTTGTTATGGAAAATGATGGGGTTATGCAGTTGTTATCTGTTGTTGGGCTGGATCAAAACGGCAGTATGACACGAATAGTTTTTAATGCCGAAACCGGACAAGTCATCAATTAAGACGGCACCGCAGAATGTGCGGTGCCGCGGTGTTTTATTCTTCTACCATGATCAGACAGCCTTCTGCGCCAATACCGTCCTTGGGTGGGGTCAAGTAGCCCTTTTTAATCAATGCTTCAATCACCACATTCTGCATGGGTGCGTGGGCCATATCGCAGACCTTGCTCCACTGACCTAAGAGGTGCGTGGGAACGGTTTTTCTTATAAAAGCAGCAAGCTGGTTTGCCACTTCCCGGGCATCCTTTTCAAGTGCCTGCCCCAGAGGTTCCAAAATATCGTATAGCAGTTGCCCATCGGCTCTGTGAATGGCGAGGATTTTTGTATAAAGTACTGATCCTTCCTTATATAAATATCCTTCTTCTATTGCCTTGGCTGCGTATTCCTTTTCTCGTTCCGTCAGTTCAGAAATGGCAAGTCCGTGAATAGCTCGAATGGCAAGCTGTTCGGTGTAGCCCCTTGCCAAATCGTGTCCGCAGTGAAAATGCCGTTTGATCCAGGCGCAGTCCATGTTGTTCATATACACATAGGAATAGCCGCATAGATTTCTGCCTTCAATGCCATTTTGACATACACCTGGATCTGCGCCTTCAACATTTTGATATCCACCGATCAAAAAGGGCTGCTCTACCGTGGGTACATCCGAAAAGAATTCTTTATCTAAAATCCTGGTTACCATCAAACCTAAACGATTTGCCATACCGACTACTCTCTGCCACAGAACCAGGTTCAAATCTACTTTTTTGTTCATAAATGGGATCGCAAGAAGATCCGCGTTGTGGGCCTCGATGTATGTTACTATGGTATCTACCACACGGTCTCGATGGCTTAGCACGATCTCCCAAAGCTTGCGAATCTGGTCTTTGTCCAGCAGAATGAAGTTTATAGTATACTTGCCACCTTTTTCTTCCCGGAGCATTCCGTATTTGCCGTTTTCACCTTCTTTGAGGATATTCAGTTCTTCCTCTGCATAGGTCATTGGAATGTGGAGCGCATCGGATATGCTCCTGGCTGTTTGGGGTCTCTCCCGGCACAGCCATACCACATGCTTGGATAGCTGCCTGGTACAAACCTTTCTGGGGTCACTCCATGCCGGATTGCCACTGCCCCAAAGGGTGAATTCTAAATGCTCCATGCTTACAGGTTTTGTATTTTCCATATTCAGCACCTCGTTTTGTACATGCTTCCTTGCTGCAAATAATCGTTGCCGAACGGTAGTTTCTAAAATTCCATACTTGGTGGCAATTTGCCGGACGGATAACCCATCCAAATAGAATCCGATCATTACATCACGGTATGCTTTGGAAAGCAGACCGATGCCACGGTAAATACGGTCTAACTGCTCGGCATCCCCTTTGGAAGCATCCACCTGAACATATGTTGCGAACACCTTTTCCGGGTCATCACCATATAGTCGTGCCACATTCTCTGCACGTTTGATGGAAAAATCCGCATAGATGTTTTTGGCAATACGCCATATGTAGGCGTTTATGTTTGCGATTTCACCGGGCGTTTCTGCGCTTTTCACCAGCGCAAGCAGAATCTCAGAGCATAGCTCCTGGGCATCAACAGAGTCTTTTGTTCGGCTATAGCAAAAACCATAGAGCTTATCCAGAAATTCCTGATCGATCATCTGCAGCAATTCTGTCTTTTTCATAATACCTCCGAAACATGGTTGGCCAACCGTTTCGCTTATATAGTCCGATGAAGCTTTAAAATGTTAGGTGCTTTTCTAAAAATTTGTGCAGAGAGGGATATTTCTCTGCACAATCGTATTATAACTTTTTCGTGAAATGCAGTTGTAGCCTGCCGTCTTCGTAGCCTAAGTTTTTATAGTATTCATGGGCGTTAATTCCGGAGCCGTCGGAAACAATGCGAATTGTGGAGGCTTCGGCTTCCTTGGCCCAATTCTCGATTCGCTCCAACAGAACTTTGCCGATGCCGTGCTTTTGATAATCCTTCGATATGGCAATGCTCATAATGTTTTTTATAGGGGGACTGTAAAGAAGTGTGTAGCTGCAGGCGTGCACATAGCCAACGATCACGCCGTCAACTTCTGCCACATATACCCGATCCTGCTCACTTTGCAGAATTTGTGTAAGAATCTGCCTGGTCTTTCCAACAGGATATACAGCTCCCAGCTCTGCGGCATTTAGCTTCTGAATACCGGATGCATCTTTGATCAGTGCACGGCGAATATGAATATCCATAGTTTTCCTCCTTTTGTTTTTTGTATTATATCACAGATGTCAAATCATAAAAAGCCCGTTCTGTGATTTTATCACAGAACTTTCTGAAATATATGTATATACTAAAGACACAAAGAAAACAAGGAGGTATTCAATATGAAGCTTATAAATAAAGTTGCTGTTATTACCGGCGGTAGCCGTGGAATCGGTTTTGCAACAGCGCAGAAGTTTATAAAAGAGGGCGCAACAGTAATCATTACAGCCAGTACGCAGGAATCCGCAGAACGAGGCGTTCAAAAACTTCGTGAAGAGTTCCCGCAGGCCATTGTCGAAGGAATCAGCCCCAACTTAACGGAACTTGCATCTGTAAGGGAGGCTTTTCAAAAAGTACTTGAGAAATATGGCCGCATTGATATTCTTGTCAATAATGCAGGAATCTCCGAAAGCACACCCTTGGAGAATTACACGGAAGAGCTTTATGATAAGGTGATGGATCTGAATGTAAAGGGTGTCTTTAATCCCATACATGCAGTTGCGGACGGCATGGCTGAAAGAGGAGCAGGTGTAATTCTGTCGACTTCTTCTATGGTCAGCATTTCCGGGCAGCCCAGTGGTTTTGCATATCCTGCATCCAAATTTGCCGTAAACGGCATGACTGTCTCCCTGGCCAGGGAGCTTGGACCCAAGGGGATCCGGGTCAATGCGGTTGCACCGGGAATCATTGAAACGGATATGATGAAAGCTGTTCCCAAGGAGGTCATTGAACCCATGATCGCAAGGATCCCGCTGCGCCGCTTGGGCAAACCTGAGGATATTGCCAATGCGTTTGCGTTTTTAGCTTCCGATGAAGCTGCTTATATCAGCGGCGTAGTTTTGAGCGTTGACGGCATGACCAGAGTATAATTTAAAAAATGGAGGATTGAATTATGTTTGCGAAAGATATTAGTCTTAAAGATTTTGAGCATGAAGTTCTAAATGCGGATAAAAAAGTATTGCTGGACTTTTGGGCACCCTGGTGCGGTCCGTGCCGGATGGTCGTTCCAATCGTGGAGGAAATTGCTGAGGAGCATCCGGAGATCCTTGTAGGTAAGATCAATGTGGATAACGAAACCGAGCTTGCAAATCGGTTTGGTATTATGACCATTCCTACCTTGCTTGTTATGGAAAAGGGTGAGATCATAAATAAGGCGGTTGGCGCAAGGTCCAAGGAAGAAATTTTAGAAATGCTATAAATAAGATGTCTGCCGTGTTATGTGCACGGCAGACAAATTTTATGCTTCGCTTAATTCGCTGAGTTTGTATGGGTCAGTGATTTCTATAGTGCCACGAGAGAGCTTTACCATGCCTTCGTTTTGGAAGTATTTCAGCATTCTTGTTACGACCTCGCGGTGCGTTCCAATGTGGTTGGCAATATCCTCGTGGGTGATCTTAAGGGTATTGGTTTGTTCGATGGATGCTTCTTCCAGTAGAAAGGCAGAAATACGTTTGTCAAGACTCTTCCATAGAACTTGTTCAATAAGCCACATTACATCAGAAAAGCGTGAGGCCATGAGCTCATTTGTAAAATTGGCAACCGGGGCAGACTCTGCCATAATGCGTTTATATACGTAAACAGGGATCAGCCATAGGTCTGTATCCTTTTCTGCTTCGATGATGATATCGAACTGAATGGACTGGATCATACAGGAAGCGGAGAACAAACAGATGTCCCGATCAAATAACCGATAAATCGTAATTTCGCGGCCTTCATCTGAGAGTATGTAAGCGCGGAGCTGACCGGATTTTACCAGATATAAGCCGACACAGTCGTCGCCACTGTGAATGATTTCACCTTTTTTTACACGGCGAAAGGATACAGCCTGAAGCATCAGCGTCTGCTGCTGGGCAGTTAATTTGTTCCAAATGGGAAAGTAGTCCTGAAATTCCATAGCAATCTCCTTGTATAGTCTTACATTATAATACACCAGATTTAAACATGATTCAATAATGAATATGTGATTTTATCACGGAACTCATCATAAAAACAGGTTATACTATGGTTACAAAAGAAAAGAGGTGCTTATAAATGAAAAAACACAATGATCAGATTTATGATATCATCATTATTGGCGGCGGACCCGGCGGTTACACTGCGGCGCTCTATGCAGCAAGGGCTGGCCTTGATACACTTGTTGTTGAGCGGCTATTGGCGGGAGGCCAGTTGGCACTGACCCACTGGATCGACAATTATCCGGGCTTTGAGGATGGAATCGATGGTTATTCCCTGGCTGAGAAAATGAAGAAACAGGCGGAACGGTTCGGCGTGAAAAGCAAAATCGCTGAAGTAATGCGTGTGGATCTAGAGGCAATACCCAAAGTGATCGAAACCGCAAAAGAGATCCTGTTGGCCCGGGCGGTCGTGCTTGCTACAGGCGCGAATCCAAGAACGCTTGGACTTGACAATGAGGAAAGTCTTGCTGGCCATGGGGTTGCGTACTGCGCTTCTTGCGACGGGATGTTTTACAGAGGTAAGACGGTAGTGGTAGTCGGTGGCGGCAATACTGCGGTAGAAGATGCACTGATGCTGAGCCGTATTGCTAAAAAGGTGATACTGATCCATCGGCGTGATACGCTTCGCGCAACAAAGATTTATCATCAGCCGCTTATGGAAGCGGAGAATGTGGAATTTAGATGGAACAGTGTCGTGACACAGCTTCTACACGGTGAAAAGCTGACCGGTATTCGCATCAAAAATGTAGAAACCGGGGAAGAAGAGCTTATTGAAACCGATGGTGTTTTTGTCAGTATTGGAAGAAAGCCTGCAACAGAGCTCGTCAGCACTCAGGTGACGCTGGACGAGGGCGGGTATGTAATAGCAGGCGAGGATACGAAAACCAATATCCCCGGTGTATTTGCTATAGGTGATTTAAGAACAAAGCAGCTGCGGCAGGTGGTTACGGCTGTGGCAGACGGTGCGATAGCAATTCATGCAGCACAGGAATATTTGGCAGAATAAAAAGTTGGTTGTCCGGACCGGACAACCAACTTACTTATTTCTTTCTTGCGTAGATCTTGGCAAGTCCGCCTTCACTGGTTTCCCGGAAGCGGTGATTCAGGTTAATACCGGTTTCATGCATAGCACGGCAGACCATATCATAGCTGATATTACGGGAACCGGTCAGGAAGTAGCTTAAGTTACATGCGTTCATGGCACGCATGGCAGCCACGGCATTGCGTTCGATACAGGGGATCTGCACCAGACCACAGATGGGGTCGCAGGTCAGACCTAAGTGATGCTCCATTGCAACCTCAGCAGCGTATTCCACCTGATCCAGACTCTGCTCATAGAGCTCTGCAAGAGCTGCAGCGGCCATAGAGCAGGCTGTGCCGATCTCTGCCTGACAACCGCATTCTGCGCCGGAGATGGAGGCGTTGCGCTTGGTCAAACTACCGATAATACCGGCGGTAGCAAGACCACGGATGATTTGCTCGTCGCTATAGCCCTTGGTGTCCTGGGCATATTTCAGAACTGCAGGTAGCACACCGCAAGCACCACAGGTGGGTGCAGTAACGATCGTGCCGTTATCTGCATTTTGCTCCGCAACTGCATAGGCGTAAGCAGCGATAGCCTGGAATTCCTGCAAGGCAGGGGACAGGCTTTCGGTATTTTGTTCATACAGAGACTTTGCTTTTCTCTGCACCTTCAATCCGCCGGGCAGCACGCCGGTGGTGTTGAGGCCGTCATTGATGGCGTTTTTCATGGTCTGCCAAACCTCACTGAGGAAGTCCCAGATACCTTCGCCCTCGTTAAGCTCCACATAGTCGCTGAGCTTGTCAATATAACGCCACTTGCAGAAGTCGGCGATTTCAGCAAAGGAGTTTTCCGGATATACATCCGGCGTATCCAGCAGAGAATGTCCCGGAATACGGATATCACCGCCACCAATGGACTCGATTCTTAATTCCTCAATCTGCTGACCGTCCTTATATGCAAACAAGTCCATGGTGTTAGGGTGGAAATCCGCAAGCTCCTCTTTGGAGAAAATGATCTCTGCAGGCAAGGGGGAAAGTACATCCCGAATGACCCGGTCTGTACCGTGTCCAACGCCAGTTTTGCTTAGAGAACCGTATAAAATGACCTTGAAGCTGTCTGCTTCAGGGTTTTCTTTTTTAAAGTGCTTTGCGGCACGCTCTGGCCCCATGGTGTGGGAGGAAGAAGGGCCCTTTCCAATTTTATAGATCTCGCGGATGGATTTCATATAGACACCTCCGTAGGGTTATTTTCTGTCAGTATATCAAAGTTTTCAGAAAAATACAATCTTTTTTCTTGATTATTCTGTTTGGCTTCATTACAATATGATAAAGGCGGTGACACATTGTGAAAACTATAATCTGTGCGCAATTTAAACAGGAGACCAATCGGTATGGCAAGGGCGTTTCGGGACTCACCGAGTATATGCAAAGAGAATACTTATTTGGCGAGGAGGAACTGCGAAACGCTTTTCAGGGCACAAAAAACGAGTTTGGTGGCTTTTTTGATGTATTAGATCAGGAACGTGATTGCAGACTTGTCCCGGTATGTGCTTTAAATGCATCTCCGGGACCTGTTACGGAGCAGACCATTTGGAAGCAGGTATGTGATGCACTTGTTGATGCCATTCACGCACAGCCTCAGGTGGATGGAATTTTGCTGGCCCTGCACGGTGCAATGGTTACGGAGGAAATGGAAGACGGCGAAGGCGAGCTTTTAGAGGTGCTTCGTGGCTGTGTCGGCCCGGATGTGCCGATCGTTGTAACGTTGGACCTGCATGCCAATATGACAGAAAAAATGGTGCAGAATGCTACTGCGTTTTTCTCTTGCGACTACTATCCCCATACTGATTTTTACGAATGTGGTGTTCGGGCAGCACGGTGCATTTGGGATACCATAAACGGAAAGCTTCATCCGGTCATGAAATGGAAAAAGTTAGACCTTATTTTTCCTTATGTAATGACCCAAAGTGCTTCGTTCATTCCGCTTTTGAGAAAGGCTCAAAGCTTACGTGAAATGGGTCAGCTTATCAATGCTTCCATCTGTCACGGCTTCTTTGCTTCGGATATTTATGAACAGGGTGCTGCAATTATTACAGTTGCCGACGGGAACAGTGAACTTGCACAGGAATTAGCAGATGACCTTGCAGCCGATGTGTGGGATTCCCGTAATTATTTGGGAAGAACATTTTATACACCGGATGAGGCAATACAAATTGCACTTCAGGAAAAGAACTATCCTGTTGTGATTGCGGATGTCGCTGATAATCCCGGATCGGGTGCAACAACAGATTCTGTTGTGCTTCTTCAAAAGCTTTTGGAAGCAGGTGTGGAGGATGCGGCACTTGCTGTTATTTATGATCCTGAAACGGTGAAGCAGGCAATTGCGGCTGGTGTTGGTGCGCAGATCGATGTTTCTCTTGGCGGTAAGCTTGCGCCTGAAATCACCGGTGGGCCAATGCAATGCACGGCCCTTGTACGGAAAATCACTGATGGTATAACAGTGAATACAGGCCCTATGAACAATGGTGTCACGATGCATTTTGGAGATTGTGCCTTATTGCAAATTGGCGGTGTTCAGGTAATTGTATGCAGCAGCCATACACAGCCTTATGATTTAGAGGTCTACCGCCATTGTGGCATTGTACCGGAGGATATGAAGATTCTTGTTGTAAAATCTGCGGTACATTACAGGGCATCCTTTGGAACGATCGCGGCAAAGATTTTGGATGTGGAAACGCCTGCTTTGGGACCAATGCGCCCGCAAATGCTGCCCCTTGCCCACAGCAGACGACCAATCTATCCGCTGGATGTACTTTGATCGGCGGCTGAGAGGGCTTCCAGTGAAAGCTCTCCGGCTAATTTATAGAGGGTGTCCGAAAGAACTTTTTCCAATGGAAAACCGGATGCTAAAGCAATCTTATTATAAAAAAGAGCCACAGATGGCTCCAACAGAATCGTAACCTGTGTCATAGGCACCTCCCGGGATGAGAAAATGTATTTCATCCTATGCAGACTCTTGACAGGCGTGTTACAATATATTAAGGATTATTTTACCTTTGAGAGGATGGACAATATGGCAAAAGAAAAAAAGGTTGAGCAAATCACCGATATGGAGGTTGATTTTGCCCAATGGTTTACCGATGTGTGCAAAAAGGCACAGCTGATCGACTATTCTTCCATTAAAGGCATCTTTATTTACCGCCCCTACGGCTATGCTATTTGGGAGAATATTCAGCGCATTATGGATGCTGAATTCAAAAAGACCGGCGCACAGAATGTGTATATGCCCGTGCTGATTCCCGAGAGCTTGCTTCAGAAGGAAAAGGATCATGTTGAGGGCTTTGCTCCTGAGTGTGCATGGGTCACCTACGGCGGCAGCGAAAAGCTGGAGGAGCGTTACTGCATCCGCCCCACTTCCGAGACACTGTTCTGTGAGTACTTTAAAAACGCTATTCAGTCCCACCGGGATCTGCCCATGATGCTTAATCAGTGGTGCAGCGTTCTGCGTTGGGAGAAGACCAGCCGTCCCTTCCTGCGTCATAGAGAGTTCCTGTGGCAGGAGGGCCATACCATGCACGCAACTGCCGAGGAGGCTATGGAAGAGACTGAGCGTATGCTGAATGTCTATGCCGACTTCTGTGAAAATGTGTTGGCTATGCCTGTTACCAAGGGCCGCAAGACCGATAAGGAGAAGTTTAACGGCGCTGAAGCTACCTATACCATCGAGTGCATGATGCATGACCGTAAGGCTCTGCAGGCTGGTACTTC
>CAYMPY010000047.1:0-13179 GCA_964392535.1 uncultured Oscillospiraceae bacterium | reverse complement strand
ACTGCTTACGCAGCTCGGTATCCTGAGCAACGGTGATACCCTTGTAGTCAACGAAAACCAGGGAGGAAGCCTCCTTGATCTTAGCGGACAGAGCTTCGACCACTGCCTTCTTGCTTTCAAGAACCTTTGCGTTAGGCATGTGTGTTTTCACCTCCGAAAAAATAAATGTCTTCCTGCCAGAAGACAGAAAGACACGCAGCAAAATCTTATCTACGCACCTCGGCAGGACTTACGGCTCTCGCCACCTGCTGTCTTTGGCAACAGGTGTATTATATAGGTGTAGGTGCAAAAAGTCAAGTGCTATTTTTAGAAAATTCATACTTTTTTATAATTTTTGCCGGGTCACCTGAAATGGTGACCCGGCTGGGTATTATTGTGCGTTTTTTGCTTCTTCCAGGAAATCAGGGGCTTCCACAGATTTGCCGGAAAGCGCGGCCAACATTTCAGCGTGGCAGGTAACGAGGGCTTCTGCTATGCCTTTGTTGAAACGGGTAGACACAACTTCAAAGCTTGTCAGCTTGCCGTCTGTCTCATCGTATTCGAATGCCTGATAGGATGCAATGTACTTATTGGCACCGTTTGAATTGGTAATGACAAACGCAAGCTTAAACAGGTCATTGTCATAAACAAAGTCCTTGACCTGCTCACCGTTTTCGTGGAACATTTCGTAAGGTGCTGTAATAAATGCAAAGTCGCCGATGGCTACTGCGTTGAGCGTAAGAGGACGGGTTCTGTTACCGGTGAAGGAATCCTCATACCAGCCCTCGGCATCAAATGCGTAATGGGCAACCTGAATATCAAAGTCTCCGGTATTGATCACGGTGGGAGCCTCGAAGGCCTTGATCAGGTGTGCAGCTAAAGCTGCACCGTACTCTGCCTTCTTGGTCAGGTTGTAGGTGTTGCCGTCTGCGGAAACATATTCGGTGGAACGACCTCGCTGCTGATTGCCGGCTGCACCGATGAAGAAGCCACATACTGTGCCGGGCATCTGTTGTTCCACGCTTTCACGGAATGTGCCCCACATTTCAGAAGAAACATTACCGTTGGAGGCGCTGGCATCATGACCGGGATGGCTCTGGAAGTTGACCAGAATCACATCGTCCTTATCGGTGCGATTGAAGCGGATGGCCTGCAGCTCGGTGTCGGGATCGGATTCCGGTACGGCATCGGTGGGAACGTTGCCGTCAACAGTGCTGTAGGCGTTGCCGTCTGCATCCACATAGCGGCGCACCTGGGTCATGCCATCGGCATAAGTGCGGATCATCTGCGTGGAATCGACAGGTGCAAGATCTTCTACAGCCAAAACAGCATACTCTGCCAGCAGCGGATAGACCCATTGCAGATATTCAAGAGTCGACTCATGGTTTTCGTCCAGGGATACAGCTGCATGGGTGTGTGTACCTGCAATAAAGATCCGATCAGCGGGGATGCCTGTTGCATCGGACATCACTGCGGCTGCTGCATCATAAAATTCCTCAGGAATGACGATGGTATCCATGGTACACATGATAACTGCGTTGTCAAGTCCGTCCTCGTCTGCAATGACCACTATGCTTGCCATCAGCTCAGAGACAACCTTGTAGCTGTCCATTCTGCCCACATTGTTGCCCATGCCGTCCAGGGGAACAGGGAAGGGAGAGGTGACGATTCCACGGTGCCAGCCAACGGAGTAGGCGGTCAGCTCGGGAATCTGAACAGCTTGCGCAGGCTTCAGAACAATGGTGTCACCGAGTGTTGTAACGGTGCATTCCTCGTTGTCACTGAAGATGTTTTCTGCATAGGCGGTGTCGGCAGAAATCTTACCGGCAACGCCCATCGTGATACCCACAGAAGCTTCTTCGGTCAGCTGCTGCATAGAAACAGTTTGGTTGGCGTCCAAATACAGGTTTGAGCCAATGTTATCGGCGATCTTCGTACTACCGGAAAGGGTCAATGCGCCTTCATTATTGTAAATACCGCCGCCTAAATGTCCGGCCTTACCTGCAGTGACTTGGGTGTTATTCAGGGTAATGGTGGGCGTGGTAGTCTTTTTGTAGAGGTCACCGTACATTTCACGGTAAACGTAGATATTTCCGCCGTCATTTTCGGCATTGCCGCCGGAAAGAACCATATTATTGAGTGTGTAGGTGCCGTCATTGAAGATGTAGATATTGCCGCCGCAGGCTGTAGCAGTGCCGTCCTTCAGGGTGCCGTTTTCCAGCGTGACGGAGACATTGGTGCTAAAGGCCATGTTTCCGCCGTTTTTGGCTTTGCCGCCTACGATCAGACCACCGTCCATGGTCAGTGACTGGGCAAGTGAGTGAATATTGCCACCGGTGGTAGCGTTACCGCCTTTGATTACAGCACCGTCATAAATGTGGACTTCCGTTTTTGCGGTTGCGTAAATATTGCCGCCGGAGCTGGCAGATGTGCCGCCTTCAATGGTGCCGCCGTAGAGGTTAATCACAAAGGGATTAGTATCGTTTGTACCGGAGGTAGCATAGATATTTCCGCCATAGACACCGGCAGTGCCGCCGGAGATCTTGCCGCCGTACATATTCATGGTGCCACCGTGCCATGCGATAATATTACCGCCATTTTTCGTTACATTACCGCCATAGATATGACCGCCGTAGATATTCAGTACCGTATCTGCTGTGCCGGTTGCTGCTGCGACCTTGTCGTTACCCAACGCAATAACACCGCCCTGCGCCACAGCGTTGGTTACAGTGATATTGCCACCGTAAATATTGACCTCAGAGCCGTAGTAGGTATACATGACTGGCGCAAGACTGGTGCTGTTACCGATGATATAGCCCTGTTTGTCGGCATCCAGCTTTTGGCAGCAATCGCAGATATCTAAAGTGCCATATACCGTAAAGAGTCTGACACTGCCCTGAACGGTGTGGCCGTTGAGACACAGGGTAAGATTGCTGTTTGCGGAAATTGTGGTGGTTTTGGTGAGTGTAACATCACTATCGAGATAGTATTTGCCGGAGGTGGGCAGGGTAGTAGTGCCGGTCCATTCGGTCCAGCTTTCATCCTCGTGGTGGATATTCGGCACGGACCAGTTGAACATCAGACCGTTAAACCGCTGACCCAGGCCTACCAATGCGGCCTTTTGGGTGTCTGTGAAACTGTCGAAGACGGCGGTGGTCATTTCGGCCATGTCCATGAAGGTATAAGCAACGGGAGAAGATTCAATGACCGTGCCGTCTGCAAGCTGAATGAATACCTGTGCATTTACCGGCAGATTGGCCCGTTCGGTATTGACTTCATCAGACTTGCTTTCGTCCAGGAAGTGATCGATCCGAAGGGTGATCTCTGCCAGAGAGGTGAAGTTGGCAGCAGTCTTTGTGCCGGTCAGCTTGTTGTTCTCATTGATCCAGATGCTGTAACCGTACTGATCCATGGCATTCTTCACAGTGTCACTGCCTGCAAATACAGCCTTATAGCCAACACCGGCTGTTACAGGACGGATGTTTACCTTGGTGATACCTAAATAGAACCGATGGAAGCTGTAGGTGCTGTTTTCACCTGCAACAGCAAGATACCGCTTGATAGAACCGGTAACGGTGGTCTTGCAATCGGAGGCGATCAGGCCGCCTTCAGCTACCTGAGCAGTCAGAATACCTACATTGGTGTCACTGTAATCATCGGTGGTGTTGTCCATGCCGTACAGAGTGCCTGCAACGGTCAGACCGGTCAGATCAAAGCCGTTCATATCCAGGTATACAGTGCCGGTCAGGGTGTAGCCTGTAGCATCCGTATCACTCAGAAGCTTTACATATTCGTTTTCACTGACTACCTCAGCAGCCTGTCCAAAGGTTGCGTATTTTGCCTGTACAACAGTGCCGTTATAGACAGCTGCTACTTTTTCGGAGGCTTCTGCCACAAGGGACAGTTCTCCATCTGACCAGGATACGGCATAGTCATCTCTTGTGCAGACCATCCATGCGGAGTAGTCCTTTTCAGAAGTGGCAAATGTGCTGGGTCTAACAGCTGCGTTGATGCGGAAAATCTTATCCTTGCCGGTAAGCTCCTCAAATACCACCTTGACACAGGAGGTTTCTGTGTCGTTGGTATTGTCAATATACAGGTCAGAGCCACTGGTATTCATCACTGTGTCGCCACGGACGGTCAGTGCTGTAATACCATCGGTGGTGATGGAGCGTGTGATCAGGATGTTGCTGCCGCCATCGGTTGCGGTGCCATCTAAGATGGTTGCACCATCAATTACGGTTGTCACGTGGTTTGCAAGATAGATATTACCGCCCTTTTCAGCAGAACCGTTTGTGATTTCGCCTGCCAGGTTTAGAACAGAGGAGGCACTTGCGTCGTAGTAGACACCGATATTACCGCCACGGCTGGCGCTGCCACCGGTGATTACACCACCGGTGGTGGTCAGGATGGCGGGACGGTCTGTACCGCTGCTAACTGAGGGATACATAGCCACATTACCGCCGGTAGTACCGGCAGTGCCGCCACTGATAAGTCCTCCGCTGATGTTTACATCGGTATACTGCAGCATATACAGGTTACCGCCGTGATTGGTAGCCTTGCCTTTTTCGATGGTACCGCCCTCTATGGTGAATGTTGCGGTTTGTTTATAGGTGGTGGTAGCAACGTTACCGCTGAGAGCGATATTACCGCCTGAGCCTGCAGTACCACCGGTGATCAGACCGTCCGTCATGGTAAAGGTTGCAGGACGGTATACACGGACATTGCCGCCGGTGGAGGTGGCAGTGCCGTTTTCGATGGTGCCGCCGGTCATGGTGAAGTTGCCCATGGTCTGGATATTGCCACCGTACTGGGCATTTCCGTCCTTGATGATACCGCCGGACATGGTCAGGCTGGAATATACCACTTTGCTGGAATACTTGACATCAACATAGATGTTACCGCCGGTAGGTGCATAACCACCGGAGATTGTGCCGCCGGTAATGATGCCGGTGCCCTCAATTTCAAGGTTGCCGCCGGTAGTGCCTGCAGTGCCGTCAGAAATCGTGCCGCCTGCAATGGTGATGATGCTCTGGGTGGTGACACCGTTGGAGGTTGCAAAATAACCGTAGATATTACCGCCGGAGGTGGTTGCATTACCCTTTGTGACAGTACCGCCACGGACAGTCAGCCTGCCGTTGTAGGTTACGTAGATATTACCGCCGTTGGTGGCGCTGCCGCCGGATACGGTACCGCCGAAAATGATCAGTTCACAGGCAGTCCGGCCGGTGCGGTAGAGGTTGCCGCCGGATGTTGCAACGCCGTTTTGCACAGTACCGCCACTGACGGTACAGTTGCCGTCTGCCTTGATGTTGCCGCCTTCCTTGGCCTTGCCGCCTTCCACAGCACCACCGGTAATGTTGATGGTGGAATAGGCTGTGGTTGAGGAGTAGCCACCGTAGATATTACCGCCGCTGCCTGTTGTACCGGAGGTACCGGTGTAACCGTCTTTGATAATGGCATCGCTGCTGATATTTAGTGTAGTCTTTCCAATGAGGCTTATATTGCCACCGTAGGTCACAGCGTTACCGTTTTGAACAGTACCGCCGCTGATGCTCAGGGTAGCTCCGTTGGCTCCTGCGATATTACCACCTGAAGTGCCTGCATAGCCGCCGGTAACAGTGCCGCCGGTCATTGTAAGCGTGCCGCCGGTGATGTAAATACCGCCGGCTCTTGCGCCTGCAGTACCGCCGCTGACAGTACCGCCGGTGAGCTTCAGTGTGCCGCCGTCGGTGTAGATGTTGGCACCATAGGTGTCGGCAACACCGTTTGACACAGTGCCACCGGAAATGGTAGCTGTCTTTCCGTCAGCGATAGCAATATTGCCGCCGTTAGGAGCAGTGCCGGCAGTGACTGTGCCGCCGCTGATATTCAGGCTGCCGCTGGCAAGGTAGATGTTGCCGCCTAAAAGCTGAGAGCTGCCGCCGGTCACAGTACCACCCATGATGTTGACGGTACTGTTAGCAATATAAATATTTCCGCCGTGACTGGTGGTGCCATAAGTACTCTCGGTTGTACCGTTTTCAACAGTACCGCCGTAGATATTCAACACAGAGCCGGAAATAATGTAGAGGTTGCCGCCACGATGGGTGACCTTGCCGCCGGTAAGTTTACCGCCGTACATATTCATGGTAGCGGGCTCATTGGCGCTGTTACCAACGGTGCCGATTGCACCGGCCAGGTTAGTGCCGGTGGTGGTCAGCGTGCCGCCGTACAGATCAAATACGGAATCCACATAGCTGTAGAAAACTGCACCGTAATTGGTTGTAGAGGAAGAGGAAATCGTTCCGGCTTCCTCAACGGAGCAATCAGTTATACTCAAGTTACCGTTAATGCCGTAAACACGGGAGGTAGCTGTAACAGTGTGACCATTCAGGCAAAGATGTACATTCTGACCGGCAGCAATGGTGCTTACACTGGAAAGCTTAATATCCTCCACCAAATAGTAGTAACCGGAGGTGGTAGGCAGGGAATCGGGATCGGAACGGCCCCAGGGGATCCAGTTCTGCACTTCCTCACAGCTGTGACCGCCTACACCGGAGGTCTTGCCGCCACATACACAGTGGTTGTGGGCATCGCCTGTAACCTCGATATTTACAGTTGCAACGGTCTTTCCGTCTACCTTCGCAGTGACCGTACCGCTACCGGCAGTGGTTGCCCTCAGCAGTAAAGGATACTCCATTGAGATTCCGCCGCTTACTTCAAAGGTCACATTTTGACCGTAAAGGGGTGTGGTCAGGGGAATGAGTTGATAGGTTTCGTTCAAAGTCAATTCCAGACTGGTGACCGTTTCCAGACCGATGTTTTTAAATTCAACGGCCGTTGTTTCAGTTTCTTTGCTGCGCAGGAAGGTGTGCAGGTTGGTGGCTGCATCGATGCCTACTGCATTGTAAGTGACCTGACTTAAATGGGCCTTGTCTACAGAGCAGAACAGACTGTTTTCACTGGTGCCCCCCTGATTTGTGTGCAGAATGCTTTCGGGGATGGCAACAGCTTTGCTCTGGGTAGAGTATTCAATAGCCGGGAACAGCTTAAGACCCTCCTCGGTCAGCCAATCACGGGTGGCGTTGGAGGCAATCAGCATTTCAGGGTATTCAGCACTTGCAGACATAAAGTAGCCTGCAGGCTTGTCGTAGGCGTAGCTGTTGAGCGTGGGCTTCCAGGAGGGGATCATACCCAGTGCCTCCACAGTTTCAGCAGTGCCGTCACCGTCCATGTCCAGTGACAGGTCGGTTCTGTAGGAGGACCACATGGTTTCGTAGTCTTTTTCAACGGATTCCATGGTCCAGCCGGGATAATTCACAAAGTTTGCGCCGTTGTGGTAAATGATCGCCATGTTGCCCAAAGTATAGTGGCCAGCTGCGATCTCGTTTTTCACGATCTGCTGTGCATAGCTGTAGGTTTGCATAGCGGTGTCATAGGGGTACTTCCAGGTGGTGCTGTGACCTTCTGCACCGGGCTGCCACTCGTTGAGGCAAGAGCCACCAATGGCCAGATTTAATACCCAAACCTTTTCACCGGTAAGCTTATTCCACTGCCAGGCAAGACCGCTGTCAATGCCCTTTGTACCACCGCCATCGGGTGCAAAGGCATCCAGCTTGGAGGTGGCTCTGGTGGTTGCACCGTAGCCCAAACCACCCTCGGCCGAGGTCAGCTGACCTTTTGTGGTGCTGTAAACTTTACCGGCTTCGCAAACAACAGATTGTTCGGCATTGCCTGCTTCACCTGCTCCGATGGAATGGCCGGTGATCATAAAAATGGACAGGGGAGCGGGGGATACGGAAACGGAATAGCTTGTATCGTCTACCGTGAGGGTGGCTGTGCCGCAGCCCACCGCATACAGTGTACCATTTTCATATGTAAGTACATGGGCATCCTTATTTGTAGTGCCTGCTACAAAGGATGAAACCTGCTCGTCTGTGATCTGTACCGATGTTGGTGTAACGCCTAATAATTCGGAAAGAGCCTTCCGATCATCGTACTGTAGATTAATGGTGCTGTCATCTGCACCAAAAACCATCGGAGCGGTTATAACCAGCAGTAAGGTTAAAATCGCAAGTAGTAAACCTATTTTTCTCATAACAGAACCTCCTGTCTAAAATTTTACAAATCTATTATAGTAAAGCGTGAAATGATTGTAAATGGAGAAAAAATATATATGGAATTTCCGAAAATAGTTTGACAGTGAAAATCGTTTATGTTACCCTTAAGAAAAGGGGGGGCGGTATGGTGCTGGAAAGCTTGATAAATGTTCGGATCGTAAACGCCGGTCACAGAATATCGGTCCATAAGGAATCTGTAAAAAATAGAAAATATCACGCAATTTTTTATAAGGATCAGGGAAGAACGCTGTATAAATTTGACGGTAAAGAATTAATTTTAAATACGGATTGTGTTTTATTTTTGCCGAAAGGGTCGGACTATTATTATGAGAATATTGGCGAATTGGAGGGTAAAATATTTTTTGTGACCTTTGATTGCGATCCGGAAAAATCCATGGATATTCAGAATTTTGTTTTAAAAAACTCCGGTGAGATCCGGAAGCTTTTTGTAAAGCTGTTCCGTGCATTTCGGTTTGGTGGTCCTGCAGGAAAATTGGAGGCCTATTCTTATTTCTACAGATTGCTGTCTGTACTGGAGCAGAATATGGAATATTCAGAAAATAAATCCCATGATACCCAGCGGATCATGCCTGCGGTACAGTATCTGCAGGAGCATTTATTTGATTCGTCCCTTCGGATATCCAACCTCCATGAGCATTGCGGCATTTCTGCACCGACCTTCAGAAGATTGTTTGCCGATGCCTTTGGCTGCACACCAAAAAAATATGTATTGCATCAGCGTATTCAGAGTGCTTCAGAGCTGCTCAAGAGCGGAGAATACAGCAGCATTGCCGAAGTGGCTGCCTCCGTGGGCTTTGAGGATCAGTTGTATTTCTCAAAGTGCTTCAAACAGTTTTATGGCGTTGCCCCATCTGCGTATAAGTCTGTATAAGGAAGCGGGTTAAAAAGGCTTCTCCTTGAGTAAACGCTGATTAATACAGTGTGCTGATCGGTATTGTTCTGCTTTTGCGGCTGGTATTAAAAAATCGTATCAGTTTGCGGCTACGTTATGCGCTTTGGCTGATCGTCCTTGTGCGGCTGCTGGTGCCGGTCAATTTCTTTTCAAGCCCCATCAGTGTGATGAATGTAGTACCGGAAGCTGCGCCTGTGGCAGAAGCGCAGCAGCCGCAGAGCACCTATACCCCGGAGGTTGAACCTTCCCAGCCTGTTACCGATACACCGGCTTCTCAAGTGCCCATACTTCAGGTCAATCCAACGCCCATTACACCGGAGACTCCCGAAGTACAAGAGCCGGTTCAAATTCCTGAGCAGCAGACAGAAGTACATACTGAGGAAAAGGAATTCTCTTATGTCCTGCTATTGCAGATCATATGGGTTGCAGGCCTTGTAATTACTGCTTTTGTGTTCCTCTTTGCGAATATCCGGTTTGCACTGCGTTTAAAGCTGACACGGCAGGTTGAAAATGCAGCTTGCCCGTTGCGGGTCTACCGTACTGCGGTTATTGATACGCCCTGTCTCTTTGGCATTTTCCGTCCTGCGATCTACTTAACGGAGGAAGCTGGGGAGGACAAAGGACGGCAGCACATTCTGACCCATGAGCTGACCCATTATAAGCATTTAGACCACATTTGGGGCGTGCTCAGATGTCTGTGTCTTGCACTGCACTGGTATAATCCGCTGGTGTGGATCGCTGCTGTGCTCAGCCGTAAGGACAGTGAGCTTGCCTGTGATGAATCGGTGATCAAACAGCTGGGCGAGAAAAACCGCGCAGCTTATGGAAGAACCCTGATCCGCATGACTTGCGAAAAGCAAACGGTTGACACCATCTTTACCACCGCCACCACCATGACCGGCAGCAAGCGCACCATTACCCAGCGCATCAAGCTCATCGCCAAACACCCCAAAACCGCTTTGTATGCCGCAATTTGCCTGATACTTGTAGCCGCAATTGCTGTGGTTTGTACCTTTACAGGTGCAAACCCGGAGGAAAACACCACACTTACGGTGGAAAAGGTAGTGATCACAGACAAACCCGCTGCGGAGGTGTTGACCAAGTCCTATAAGTTAGAAGAACTGTGTGCATTTTTGAATGTTGAAATTTTTTTTGAATCTTCTCCCATGACAAAGAATCCGGAACTTCCGGTGCGCTTGGCGGATGTTCATGATAAATTCCCGATTGAGTGCTTCAAGGAAGAATATATTGTTTATTCCGTTGAAGAAGGTGGATATTTCTATGTTTTCCCGGATATTACTGAACCCTATAAAGTGGGTGAGCAGGTTGATTTTTCTGATATTAGTGTAACCAATACGCTATATATATCCCGGGTTTGCAATGTAAGTGACTTTGATGGTATAAAGTATGGTAAAAGTTCAAACCAAGATGTAATTGATATAGATCCAAATACGATAACAGTTGTTGACCCCGTATCCGGTGAAATAGAGTCACACAGTGCACTGAGGGATGGCAGGGTGCTGGTTATTAGTTATGAGAAACAAGATGATACGAGATCTGCCATCGTGACTGATACTAAGATTACATCAATTAAAAATGAATATCTCCTTGAATGGTATACCCGTATCCAATATGAGGATTGGCCTGTTGATTCAGCAGATAAAACGCTGACAGAAAATGCGGAAACGATTCGTTTTGAAAAATATTATCCGAAGGTTTTTGAATGTGGGGAAGTCGAAGGATATGTGACATTGGATAGTCTCCTGGAAAGTAAAACTTGTCGTGTTTATGCAAGAAAGTACCGCAACCCCGATAATCCTTATAGTTATGATTTATATGTTGATATAGACACAGGAACAGAAATGCTGAGCAAGCAATTAGAATCCAATGTTTTTCAGCTGCCTTCAGTTGGAATATTCCTTGGTGATGTGGATGGAGATAAGGTCGAGGAGATTTTGATTCATTCCAATACCGGTGGTAACGGCGGTTATGGTTTGTGGCAAACCTGGGTTTTGAAGATCGAAGATGGTGAGATACATATTCTCTTTGAAAACTTTGACGAGTTTGACACTGGCTTTAAGAGTCGATTTTTAGAGGATTACAGGCTGGAGATTACAAACTATATTACCGGGTATAATCTGGTATTCGATGTTAAGGATTCGCATAAGAATGCTTACAAAAGCGCCAAGGAGCCGCCTACCAGTTACATATTGAATCTTGATCCGTTTTGCTTCTTTGAACCTGAGGATGTGGATCATGATGGAATCAGCGAGGTTGTTTGTAGACAATATACCTCTCATATCGGCCATTTAGACAACACGGGGACTGCGCACAGCGTACTGAAATTCAATATACAAACTCAGAAATTTGAAGTGATTGATGCCTGGTATGAACCGTATTTAGGTGAGTTGTAGAAATTAGCAAAATTACAACCACCGGTATAACTTCCGGTGGTTGCAATTTATAAAAGGCACCCCTAAAGGGGAGGCAAAAAATCCCCGGAAGTGTTGAACACTTTCGGGGTAATTCTTGTAACGGATATTCGTCGAACAATTATTTGGTTTCATCCAATGCAGAAAGTTTCTTGATTCCCTTTCGGGCCATAGATCTGACTTCACCGTCATGATGTTCAAGATAAGGTTCCAAATAAGGGATCAGTGAAGGATCTCTGAAAAAAGGAACGCCCCAAACAAAGGTCCATGTCCACGCATGGGGATCGTTTTTTACCAGCTCCAGAAGCTTGGGAAATGCTTCCCTAACACGCAACTTGCATAGAACATCCATCATCCAGTCAAAGGTTTTTCCGTAATTGGGATCGTTGACGATCCTTAAGTACTCCGGGATGTATTTTTTGCATCGCATCTGCAGAAAGCATTGACTTATTGTATCTTTGAGGTATTGTTCGTTAGTTTCCTCGTATATGGAAATCAGGCGGGGAATGTATTCACTGTAGGAAGGAAAACGGATATATCTTAAAATAATTCCGCCGAATGGTGCATCATACTTATCGTAATAGTCAAGAAGAATCGGGACAAAGCGAATATCTTCTGTATCGTCAAGTCTGTGCAGATTACTGAAATAATACCCAAGACTATTGATCTTATCTAATATTTCTTTATCCATTCTCAGATCGTGCTCAGAAATATTGCATCGGATAGCATCTCTATAATGGGCATTACCGTAGTATTTTCCCATGATCTCAAATACACGTTCTTTTGTAAGCATAGGTGTTCCACTTCCTAAAAAGTTAATCCTGCACTGAGACGGGTTCCGGCTCAAAGCCGGTAAGCTTATTTGCTTTAATTACATCAAAAACCTTTTGTGTACAGATCGAAAAGCCGGGAACGCTGGAGATCCGGCAAAGATCACTTCCGTTCCAGGTGCCTTCTGAGACTACAACGGCAGGCCGTCGCTCCCTGTTCCATTCAAATTGTCCGCATGTTTGACAGTGCTTCTTTTTCTTTAAAAACATTGCCTTCAGGCAATAATCAATCCTTCCCTCAATGTCTATGGAATAATATTCCGGGACGGGGGAGGAGAAGGCTCTTTTTGATTTGCTCTTGATCCATGACAGTGTTACCGGCTGCACACCTGTAATTCCGGTAATGTGATTTTCAGAAAAGATTTCAAATGCGTGTTTGGATAACAAAAACAGACGGGGGCCTGCACCGGTAAACTGCAGATAATCAGGATATTCTTTTCCACCATCAAGTTCAAGTGCCATATTGCCCTCAGCTATGCAGGCTTCATGAACGACACGGCCGCAGTTTTCACATACAGAACTTTTCCAATCAATAAAGGAAAGATTATTCCATGCATAGCAATGCTTGCTAAGAGAGGATGATCGAATTATATAAAACATATTTCAGCCTCCGTGATGCTTTGATGGAACAATTATATTTCATCAGAAACACATAGTCAAGGCGGTATAGAATGAATAAACCCCGGAAGAAATCCTTCCGGGGTATAATCAACTTTAATTAGGCGTACTTGGTGGTGTTGACCTTGACGCCGGGGCCCATGGTGGAGACCACGGTGCAGGAGCGGATATACTGACCCTTAGCTGCAGCGGGCTTAGCCTTCACAACAGCGGTCATCAGAGTATCCATGTTCTCGGTCAGCTTCTCGGTACCGAAGGAAACCTTGCCGATGGGGCAGTGGATGATGTTGGTCTTGTCCAGACGG
>CAYMPY010000046.1:0-13488 GCA_964392535.1 uncultured Oscillospiraceae bacterium | reverse complement strand
AGTGTTTCACTTTAAACTTTTAAAAATTGTCCTTGACTTTGGGTACACCGCAAAGTATTGCGGGTTCATCGCTTTTATGCTATACTAAACCCAAGGCGGTGATGATATGGAAAAATATATTTGTGTTTTTGTTGTAATATTTTTTGTGTTGGTTATTCCTATTGCACTTTATCTTATATTAAGACCTATGTTTCGACATAATAAATTATTGAATGGTGTCGTTAACTATGATACATTTATGAGAAAATATGTTTTTTGTATTAAGCTTACAAAGGAAGATTTTTATACTCAACTTAAAGCATATAATGTTAATGATGCGTTAGAATATTCTTTAAATGACGATTATTCTGTTATTACATTCACAATGTATAATATGAAATATCCATATAAAATAATAATAGAGGATTTAAATGAATCAATGATTCTAAGAGTAGAACAAATACCATTGGTAAGCAAACCGGCTTTGCTTGTAAATGAGTTTTTTGTTAAGAAATTCAATGCAAAACCATTAGAATTTAAAAAATATTCTTTTTAGGATTAGAAAATAAAGAAAATCAGTTTTTTGGACCGGTTCCATTTTGAGTGTCGGTCCCATCTGATGCAACTCCGTTTCTTTGAACTAGCTGTTCGAAGAAACGGAGTTGTTGTTTCATATAATGCCTTGCGTGGCAAGGTTTTTGTTGGAATGATCTAGATTTGCTCTCAAAAGGGATGTTCAAAAATCGTGGGCGAAAAGTGAAAAAAGGAAGGGGTTATTCAACTTCTCCTTGCAAGCTCTCTGATGACTGGTTTTCCGTTTCTGTAGGCGTTTTGCGGATAGAGATTGTTTTGCGTTACACTCTTTAAGCAGGGAAGTGAATGCCTTGGATGTGTACTGGCTGCCTTGATCACTATGGAAGGTCAATTCTTGTGGCTTACCCCGATCTGCGTAGGTATTCTTGAATGTTGTTGTGAGCAATCTGGTGCTTGATTTACTAGAAATATGATATCCGACTACCTTTCGGGAGTATAGGTCTATAATCACACAGACGTAAATCCATTTGCCCTTTACCTTAAAGCAGGTGATGTCGCTGACCCATTCGTAGGCTTTGAACCAATGATACAATGCGCTTTCCGCGACATGCAATTCCTTGCTGATTGTTGAGATAGGTTTTCCTTCTCTTCGCATAGCGATTGCTTTGGCTTTGGTTTCCTTCGTGTGCTTTACGAACATGATGATTACCTCGATCTAAATTTCTGAGAGGTAATTATTATATTTCAAAATAACGCATTTAACCAAGACTATTTCTTAGATAGAATTGAAAAATGTGCAGGAGATCAATGCGGAAGATGAAAAAATGTGCGAAATGAACCTTGTATAACTTGAAAAAATGTGTTATACTGTCTATGTAATGAATTTGTGAGGTGATATTCAATGAGAAGAGATGCGATAGATGTGCTTGTCAGATGGAAGAATGATGAAGAACGCAAGCCCATGGTTTTGAGAGGGGCGCGTCAGGTGGGTAAGACGTGGCTTATGCAGGAGTTTGGAAAGAACTACTACGAGTGCTATGTATATTTCAACTTTGACGAAGAGGATGCGTTAAAATCAATTTTCGAAGCAAATAAGAATCCGCAGCGTATTGTTGAACTTCTTTCTATGATTGCGGGTGTAAAAATTCAACCGGAAACAACACTTATTATCCTTGATGAGATTCAGGAGTGTCCTGCAGCACTGAATGCATTAAAGTATTTTAAGGAAAAGGCAAACGACTACCATGTGATTGCAGCCGGTAGCTTGATGGGTACATTACTTGCACAGCCAAAGTCATATCCGGTGGGCATGGTCAATCTTCTGGATATTACCCCACTTACCTTTGACGAGTTTTTAAACGCAACTGATGAGCCGCTATATTCCTACTATCAAACCATTACTAAGGAACAACAGATTGAAGAGCTGTTCCACAACCGCTTGATGGAGGCGTATAACAACTACTTGATTATTGGCGGTATGCCTGAATGCGTTGCATCATGGATCAAACATAAGGATCCTATGCGGATAGCGCAAATCCAGAAAGAACTTGTTCAGATATATGAAAATGACTTCTCTATGCATAATGGCAAGGTAAACAGCGGTAGAATTTTGATGGTGTTCCGTAGCATTGTCACCCAGCTTGCCAAATCAAATGAGAAGTTTATGTACGGTGCTGTTCGTGAGGGCGGAAGAGCAAGAGATTTTGAGGAAGCAATCGAATGGCTCGTCTCTGCCGGCATGCTGAGCCGTGTGTATAATGTTGCTAAACTGGAGCATCCGTTATCTGCTTTTGAAAAAATGGATCAGTTTAAATTGTTTGTGTTTGATACGGGATTGCTGAAATATATGGCAGGTATCGACAATAGTGCAATTCTCCTAAAGACGGACTATCAGTTTAAGGGCCCATTGACAGAGAATTTTGTGTTGCAGCAGCTTTGCGGGCAGTATGAAGTTGCGCCCCATTACTACTCCGAGCGCAGCGGCGAGATTGATTTCGTTATTCAGTACGGTACATTCATTATTCCTGTGGAAGCAAAGGGTGGCGAAGATAAGTCTGCACCGACATTCAAAAAATATGTATCTGAGCATCAGCCGGAATATGCGGTACGATTTTCCAAACGAGGATACCGTAAGGATGGATATATTACGAATATGCCGTTGTATCTTGCAAGAAAAATGAAAGAACTGCTGTAAGCTGGACAGGAGATAAAAATGAAACAGGAAATACTGAAGAAGTGGGAAGAAATTTATTATTATGCAGGACTGATTGTAGCATTAGACCCGTGGAGCAGATTTGAAGAAAAGGACATATTTGCACTGCTCCCCAAGAATAAGAAAGAGGAACATTTTTTTTCGTTCCTGAAAGAATCTTCTGGTCGGTGCGGTATAGCGATTTACAGAAACGGTCAAGCATATTGCCATGCACAGGAACGATTGCGTGGAAAGAATTCTAAAAAAGAGCCTGTATTCTTGTTGCAGGATGCAGTAATATTCTTGCTTGGTGACCGTGAGGATGTCAGCAAGAAGAATTATGCAGTCATCAAAGAATTGGGGCTTAAGTGCAGAGGTCGGGGCGGCTGGCCTTATTTTGAAAAATACCAAGTGGGTTTTGCACCGCAGGAGATTCCTGAGGATGAACTGGATATGCTTTTGGATGATCTGGGAAATCTTTGGGTGATGGTACATTTGATTTCGGAAGGGAAAATAGTGGTTGATTTTGCTAACCGTGAGGTGATGACACGCACCTATAGCCCAAGTGATGATACGTTCTATTCTTATCCATCTAAGTTGCAAAAACCACTCGTAGCAAAACACACAGTCATAACTATGCAGGATAATGAATGGTTAAACAACCTCCGAAAGCTTCCGTCAAAGGGCACGATTTCTTTGGATTGGTCGTATCTCCCAACGGTTGTGAAGGATGATGGTATCGACATCGTCCCAAGGCTGCTTATGGCGGTGGAAAATCAGTCCGGCTGTATATTATGCGCTACAATGCTTCCGCCTTCTGATGTGCCACATGAGGACCTAGTGGACGAGCTGATGGAATTAATCGACAAACGCGGCAAACCTGCTGTGATAGAGATTTGCGACAAAGAGATCGAATGCTATATTGCTGACCTGTGTAAACAGGTGAAGATTCGACTGGAAGTAAAGCCACAGCTTAAGCAACTGTCTATGGCCAGAAGAGAAATGCTGAAGGAATTTCGGCGGACTTAACAGTGAATACCTTGCCGATAGTCATAATAGCTGTCAACAGGCTTTTCGGCATCCCGTGCCATGATCCACAGGGCTTTTTCATAAACGGACATACTACCGCTTCCTTTTAGCGTAGTTTACCATGATAAGATTCTGAAAGCGGGGCTTTGTGGTCTTAATGCACAATTTCCTATTGAAAAATAAAACAATTAGTTGTGATATATAAATATGCAGTTGCAATGTATATAAACTTTTGAAATTCTGAAAGGAGCATTTATTATGGGACTTATTAAAGCAGGTTTAGGCGCATTGGGCGGAACACTGGCTGATCAGTGGAAGGAATTTTTCTACTGCGATGCGCTGGATAATGACACCCTGGTAAAGAAGGGACAGAAGCAGATCACCGGTCGGTCTTCCAATACCAAGGGTAACGATAATATTATCAGTAACGGCTCCGGCATTGCGGTGGCTGACGGCCAGTGTATGCTCATTGTGGAGCAGGGTAAGGTGGTAGAGGTTTGTGCCGAGCCCGGCCAGTTTACCTACGATTCCTCCACAGAGCCATCCATCTTTGCAGGCAAGTTTGGCCAAAGCCTTCTTGAAACATTCAAGACCATTGGTAAGCGTTTTACCTATGGCGGTGATACCGGCAAGGATCAGAGAGTATATTACATCAATACAAAGGAAATTCTGAACAACAAGTTCGGTACGCCCAGCCCCATCATGTTCGAGGTAATGAACAAGCGTATCGGTATGTCCAGAACGGTGCAGGTCCGTTGTAACGGTATTTATTCCTACATCATTTCTGATCCCTTGCTGTTCTATACCCGCCTGTGCGGCAATGTATCCGGTGATTTTACCCGTGATCAAATCGATGATCAGTTAAAGACCGAGTTTATCGATGCCCTGCAGCCTGCCTTTGGTGCGCTGGCTGAGCTGGAGCTCCGTCCTGCCCAGATCCCCAATAAGGCTAACGAGCTTAAAAAGGCTATGAACGATGCCCTCAAGAGCGAATGGGCCGATACCCGTGGCATCTCCATTGAGAAGATCGCCCTCAATCCCATTACCCTCACACCTGAGGATATGAAGAAGATCAACGAGATGGAGGATGCAGCCACCATGGGCAGCAATCCCTTCATGATGGCAGGCCGTATGACCACCGCAACCGCCAACGCCATGGAGACCGCTGCTGCCAACGAGGGCGGTGCCATGAATGGCTTTATCGGCATGAATATGGCAGGCGGTGCTATGGGCGGCGGCTTCAATGCGGCCCAGCAGTTCTACGGTATGGGCGTGCAGCAGCAACAGCAGATGCAGGTTCAGCAGCCTGCGCAGGGCGGCTGGAAGTGCAGCTGCGGTGTGGAAAACACCGGCAAATTCTGTGCAGAGTGCGGCAGCGCAAAGCCTCAGGAAGGCTGGAAGTGTGCCTGCGGTGCAGTGAATACCGGCAAATTCTGCTCTGAGTGCGGTGCAAAGAAGCCTGTAACCAAGTGCGATAAGTGCGGCTTTGAGCCTGTACCCGGTACTACCCCCAAGTTCTGTCCCGAGTGCGGCGATCCTATGTAAAAAGGAGTGAACCGTATGTCTGTTTTACAGCAGTACAAATGTCCCTGCTGTGACGGCGCTATAGAGTTCGACACACAGGCACAAAAAATGAAGTGCCCTTACTGTGGCACAGAATTTGAAATGCAGACCCTTGTGGATTACGACAAGGTACTGCAGGATCAGCAGCCTGAGGACATGTCCTGGGAGGCCCAGGCCGACAATCAGTGGCAGCCGGGAGAGACCGAAGGAATGCGCGTATATTCCTGTAATTCCTGCGGCGGTCAGATCGTGGGCGATGAAACCACGGCCGCTACCGAGTGTCCCTTCTGCGGAAACCCTGTTGTGATGATGGGGCAGTTTTCCGGGGACCTCAAGCCGGATTATGTGATTCCCTTTAAAGTTGATAAAAATGCGGCCAAGGCTGCACTGCTGAATCACTATAAGGGTAAAAAGCTGCTGCCCAAGGTATTTAAGGATCAAAACCATATTAACGAAGTCAAGGGTATTTATGTGCCTTTTTGGCTTTTTGATACTGATGCAAATGCCAATATCCGTTATAAGGCTACCCGTGTCCGTATGTGGAGCGACAGCAATTATAACTATACCAAGACCTCCCACTATGCGGTGCTTCGTGGCGGCAGCTTGGGCTTTTGCAGAGTGCCGGTGGACGGCTCTACCAAAATGGATGATGCGCTGATGGAATCCATTGAGCCCTTTGATTTTAGGGATGCAGTGGACTTCCAGACCGCTTACTTATCCGGCTTCTTTGCAGATAAATACGATGTCACTGCCCAGCAGAGCATCGAAAGAGCCAATCAGCGGATCCGTACCAGTACGGAGCAGGCCTTTGCCGCTACGGTCGTGGGCTATAATACAGTCTTGCCGGTCAGCTCCAATATTCAGCTGAAAAACGGCTCTTCCAAGTATGCGCTGTACCCGGTTTGGCTGCTTAATACCACCTGGAACGGCAAGAAATACACCTTCGCCATGAACGGTCAGACCGGTAAAATGGTGGGTGACCTGCCTATGGACAAGGGCCTGTTCTGGAAGTGGTTCGCCGGCCTCACCGGCGCAGTGGGCGTAGCAGTGTTTGTGCTGTCCTGGCTCATCAATCTGCTGTAAGGAGGGTCAGAATATGAAAAAATTCGTTGTTATTTTGGCCTTGGTCCTTGCTTTTGCAGCGCCGGTTATGGCGGCTGGCGAGCTTTTGGTGGACGATGCAGATGTTTTGATTTCCCAGGAGGAGCGGCAGCTTACCCAAAAATTGGAGTATGCAAGCGATGCCTGCGATATGGACGTGGCGGTGGTAATCGTTGACGGTATTGGTAATGAAGATATTCAGGACTATGCCGACGACTATTACGACTATAACGGTTACGCCGATGACGGTGTCATGCTGGTCGTAGACATGGACAGCCGCCAGTGGTGGATCACCGGCACCGGCGAGGGGGCGGATATCTTCACAAGCTCTGTGATCAATAAGATTGGAAACAAGATCGAAGACGATCTTGCGGACGGAGAATATCTGGATGCCTTTGAGACCTATGCGAAGCTGTGTGTGGAATACGTGGAAAAGGATGGCTCCTTCAATGTGGGCGGCAGCCTCCTTGTTGCACTGATCATCGGTCTTCTTGCGGCGCTGATCGTCACCGGTATTTGGCGGGGTCAGCTGAAATCTGTTCGGTTTAAATCGGCTGCAGCTGATTACGTAAAGCCCGGAAGCCTTTCCGTCCAGCTTTGTCAGGACCTGTATCTTTACAGTACGGTGTCTAAGGTCAAGCGGCAGCAGTCCTCCTCCGGCAGTCACACTTCCTCGTCGGGCCGTTCCCACAGCGGCGGAGGAGGCAGATTCTAAACATGGAAGTGCGCAGTGGCTGGCAGGCCACCCGGGCTGTACCGCTTCCAAAAAGATAAAGGAGAATTTACATTATATGAATAAGAATTCCTGGTGGCAGATGGTAAAATTTACCCTCTTTTCCATTTCCGCCGGTGTGATCCAGGCAGGTAGCTTTGCGCTGTTTGAAGAGCTGCTGCACTGGTCCTACTGGCCTTCCTATTTACTGTCACTGACCTTGTCGGTGGTGTGGAATTTTACCCTCAACCGCCGCTATACCTTTAAATCTGCTGCCAATGTACCGGTGGCTATGGCAAAGCTTGCTGGGTTTTACCTGGTCTTTACGCCTCTTTCCACCTGGCTGGGCCATCTGGCAGAGAGCACCGGCATCAACGATTACATCGTGCTGGCAGTGACGATGCTGTCCAATTTCGTGCTGGAATTCCTGTTCAGCAAGTTTGTCATGTACAGGAATCAGGAAAATACAAGAGTCTGATTAAAAATATCTTGACATTCGTAAAAAATGTTGGTAACATATGTTCATAATTTAATAACAAAGGCGTTTGAGCAGAGAGAGTAGCTGGGAGAAAAGCTGCAGAGAGCTGTCGGGTGGTGCAAGACAGTAGTAATATCCCGGTGAAGTTCACTTTGTTAGCTGTGCATTGAAAGGCAAGTAGGTGCAACGGGTTACGACCGTTATATCGTAGCGGACTTGTTGGAGTCTAAGAGGCAGCAGTCGTGAGGCTGTTGTAAATGCAGAGTGGTACCGCGGTATTTTTATCGCCCCTGTTTTATACGGGGGCGTTTTTTATTTTGTATTTTGCTGTTTTTAACAGTTAAATAATAAAACCTTAGGAGGAAAACAAAATGAAAAAGATCGTATCTATGTTAATGGCTGTTGTGATGCTGGGCGCACTGTGCCTGAGCTTTACCGGTTGCGGCGAAAAGGCCCTGGAGAACCTGGGCGCTACCAATGATTATTCTGTTGGTGTTTGCCAGCTGATGAAGCATGATTCTCTGGATGCTGCTACCAAGGGCTTTGAGGATGCCCTGAAGGCTGAGATGGAGAAGGCCGGCAAGACCGTTACCGTCAATGTCCAGGTGGCAGGCGAGACCGACAAGTGCGGCACCATTGTTAACACCTTTGTTGCTTCTGATGTGGACCTGATCATGGGTAATGCTACTCCCGCTCTGCTGGCTGCCGCCAATGCAACCAAAGAGATCCCTGTGCTGGGTACCTCCGTTACCGACTATGCTGATACCTTTAACGGCAACATTCCTGCAAATGTTTCCGGTACTTCTGATGCCGTACCTTTTGCTGAGCAGGCACAGATGATGATCGACACCCTGGGCCTCCAGGAAGGTGATGTGGTTGGTGTTCTGTACTGCTCCAACGAGTCCAACTCCGTGATCCAGTATGAGGCTGTTAAGGCACTGTTCGAGGAAAAGGGCATTGTGGTCAATGAATATAAGTTCTCTGAGACCACCGAGCTGAACGGCCTCGTAGAGACCATGGCTTCTCAGGTCAAGGCTGTGTACGTTCCCTCTGACAACACTGTTGCACAGAATGATGCCATTGTGGGCACCATCTGCACCGAAAAGAACGTTCCCATCTACACCAGCTACGGCGGCTCTGTCTGCTACGCAAGCCTTGCGATTGACTACTATCAGCTGGGTTACGAGACCGGCGTGATGGCCGCACAGATCCTGCTGGGCGAGAAGACCGTTAAGGAGATCGAGGTCATGACTTTGACTCCCACCGTTACCTATAACGAGGAGCTGTGTGAGAAGCTGGGCATCACTGTTCCCGAAAACTAATCTGGAGAAATAAATATAAATGTCTTTTTGGTTAATTATTAAAGCGTTTTTTGAAGTGTTTGCCAACGGTCTGCCCGGTGCTGTTGCACAGGGCCTGATCTGGGGCATTATGGCCATCGGTGTATACATCTCCTATAAGATCCTGGATATTGCTGATCTGACGGTAGATGGCTCTATCTGCACAGGCGCCTGTGTATTTGCGGCTACTGTGGCGGGCGGCGGTCCGGTGTGGCTGGGTGTGGTGCTTGCTTTCCTGGCAGGTGCAGCTGCCGGTACGGTTACCGGCCTTCTCCATACCGCATTGGGTATCCCTGCTATTCTTTCCGGCATTTTGACACAGCTGATCCTGTATTCCGTGAACCTGGGCATCCTGGGCGGTAAGTCTCTGATGACTATTGACCCCCGGACAAATGATCTGCTGCTGCATGTCAGCAATAATACAGGTGCGATTATGACTACGGTTGGTATTGTTGCTGTGCTGGTTGTGGGTCTGTGGCTGTTTTTCTATACGGAAGTGGGTCTGACCCTGAAGTCCACCGGTGATAACCCGGATATGAGCCGCGCACAGGGTGTCAATGTTAATTTCAATAAGGTGCTGGGCCTGGCTATTTCCAACGGCATCGTGGCATTAGCCGGCTGCCTGTATGGCCAGTATAATGGCTTTGCGGATCTGAATATGGGCCGTGGTGCCATCGTCATCGGTTTGGCTGCCATCTTCATTGGTCTGTCCATTTCCATGAAGATCAAACCCAATTTTGTGGTGAGCCTGGTCGGTGTTGTTGGCGGCGGTGTGCTTTATTACATCATCTATAACTTCGTGATCCTTATTATGACCGTGTTTGGTCTGCCTACGGATTACCTGAAGATGTTCTCTGCAATCATCGTTATACTGTTCCTGGCAATTCCGTATCTGTGCAATACTTACCTGAAAAAACAAAAGGCAGTTCCTGCCTCTGCAGGAGGTGACGGCAATGCTTAAAATTACCGGACTGCGTAAGACCTTTAACCCCGGTACGGTCAATGAGAAGATCGCACTGGCAGGCCTGGACCTGACCATTGAAGACGGTGATTTCGTCACGGTCATTGGCGGCAACGGCGCCGGTAAGTCTACACTGTTTAACGCCATTGCAGGCGTTTGGAAGCCGGACTGCGGCTCTATCGAGCTGGACGGTGTGGAGATCAGCCATATGCCCGAGCATAAGCGGGCTGCATTCCTGGGCCGTGTGTTTCAGGACCCCATGAAGGGCACTGCCCCCGATATGGAGATCGCGGAAAACCTGGCAATTGCCGCACGGCGTGGTACAAAGCGAAAGCTGATTTGGGGTGTCCGTACGGCCGAGCGCAAGCAGTATAAAGAGCTTCTGAAAACTTTGGACCTGGGGCTTGAGGACCGTTTGACCTCCAAGGTGGGTCTGCTCTCTGGTGGTCAGCGGCAGGCAGTGACCTTGCTGATGGCAACCCTGAAACGGCCCAAGCTGCTGCTGCTTGACGAGCATACTGCTGCTCTTGATCCCAAGACCGCAGCCAAGGTGCTGGAGATCACAGACCGTATCGTGCAGGAAAACAACCTGACCACCCTGATGGTTACCCATAACATGAAGGATGCCATCGAGCATGGCAACCGCCTGATCATGATGTATGACGGTAAGATCGTGGTTGATGTTTCCGGTGAGGAGAAGAAGCAGCTGACCGTAGAGCAGCTGCTGGGCCTCTTTGCCAAGGCCAGTGGCAGTGAATTCTCCAACGACCGCGCAATATTAGCATAATGTTTTGAGCCTGTTCGGTTGAACAGGCTCAAAATTTACAAAATATATAGAAATTATGGTTAAAATTTGCTATACTGATGGTGAGGGGGGATGACCATGAAGCTGATATTTTTAGGTGCTACCCATGAAGTGACCGGCTCTTGTACGCTTTTGGAGGCTTGCGGTAAACGTTTGCTTATCGATTGCGGCCTGGAGCAAGGAGCAGACACCTTTGAAAACTGCGAAATCCCGGTGCTGCCGGGTGAAATTGATGCAGTGCTGCTGACCCATGCCCATATGGACCATTCCGGTAAAATACCGGCACTGGTGAAAAATGGATTTACAGGTCCTGTGTATGCCACAGAGGCAACCTATAAGCTCAGTACAATTATGATGCGGGACTCTGCCCACATTCAGGAATTTGAGGCCGAGTGGCAGAACAGAAAGGCAAAGCGTGCCGGCGGTCCCATTTACGAGCCCCTTTATACCATGGCCGATGCTGAGCAGACCCTTACCCAGTTTAAAAGTTATCCCTACGGTAAAAGCTTGGAGATATTCCCCGGAATTACGGTGAAGTTCTTTGATGCAGGACACCTGCTGGGCTCATCCAGTATTTATATTTCTATCAATGAAAACGGCATAGAAAAAACACTGCTGTTTTCCGGCGATTTGGGCAATGTAAATCGCCCCCTGATCCGGGATCCTCAAGGCGCAGAACAGGCAGATTATGTTGTGATTGAATCCACCTACGGTGACCGCCTCCATGGCCCAAGATTGGATTATGTGGGGCAGCTGTCCCAGATTCTGCAGGAGACCTTTGATCGGGGCGGCAATGTGGTGATTCCGTCCTTTGCCATCGGCAGAACCCAGGAGCTGTTGTACTTGATCCGTACCATTAAAGAACAGGGGCTTGTCCGTGGTCACGATGGATTTCCGGTCTATGTGGATAGTCCCCTTGCGGTGGAAGCGACGAAAATTTATTCCGACGGCCTGTTTGGCTACTACGACCAGCAAACATTGGAGCTGTTGGAACAGGGGATCGACCCCATCCTGTTTAAGGATCTGAGACTCTCTGTTACCTCCGATGAATCCAAGCTGATCAATTCCGATAAAACCCCCAAGGTGATCCTGTCCGCTTCCGGTATGTGTGAGGCAGGCCGTATCCGTCACCATTTAAAGCATAACCTGTGGCGCGCAGAAAGCACCATTTTATTTGTGGGCTACCAGTCTCAGGGAACGGTTGGCCGAAAGCTTGCCGACGGTGCATCCTATGTGAAGCTGTTCGGTGAGGATATTGCGGTCCACGCAGATATCCGGGAGCTGGACGGCATCTCCGGTCACGCAGACCGGGATATGCTGGTTGCCTGGCTTGGGAATATGGACCATAAGCCGGAGACGGTTTTCGTCAACCACGGCGACGAGGCGGTCTGCGAAAGCTTTGCAAGGCTTTTGGAGGAAAAGGGCTATAAGGCCATTGCGCCCTATAGTGGCGACGGCTATGACCTGCTGACAGGCGAGGCCTTCCAAAAGGGAAAGATCACCCGTGTGGGCAAGAAGGGCACCAAGCGGGCAAGTGAGGTCTACCAAAAGCTTATTCTTGCAGGTAAGCAGCTTACACGGCTAATCGAAAGCATGAAAGGCGCATCCAATAAGGAAATCGCCAGCTTCACCGACCAGATCAACAACCTAATCCAAAAGTTTAAGAGATAAAACAAGAGGTTGTCTCGCTAAGGCAAACCGTATTTATTATAAACTGTAGGGACACCCGTCCTCGGGTGTCCGCGATAAAAACAACACCAAATCTTCGCAATCTGCACAGATTTGGTGTTGTTTTTGTTTTAATTGCGGTCACCTCGGGAGAGGTGACCCTACAAAATCATTTTGAGACAGCTCCATAGCGTTATTTCAGCGTTTCCATAACCGCCTTGATGCGGTCGATGGAACGCTCTGTGCCCAGGATCTGCATGACGGTGTACAGGTCCGGGGAGCTTACTTTGCCGGTGACAGCCTGACGGATGAAGGTGGATACATCCGCAACAGTGCCGGGGAAGGCGGTGGGGTCAGCCTTGTAGGCCTTCATGTCAGTGGTAAAGCCGATCTCCTCGGTAATGGCCTTGACCTTATCGAACCACTGTCCGGAATCGTCTGCAGGATCGTAAGAGGCGATGAACTTATCAAGAACGGTGTAGATGGTTTCGTTGTCGAACTTATCATCAAATACAGGCAGCTCCAGATAATCGTCGTAGAAGAAGCCCATGTATCCCTTTGCTTCCTTCCAGGTTGCCAGGTCCTTGCGGGGCTTTTTGCCGCCTCTGCCGATGGCAAGAATGGAAACGGCAAAGTCCTTATCGCTTGCAAGCTTTTCGCCAAAGTCGGGGTCAAACTCCTGGGCCCACTCGGTCAGCAGCGTGTAAACCTTTTCGGCATCCATCTTTGCGATCTCATTCTTGGAGACATCAGTCAGCTTTGCATAGTCAAAGAGGTTGCCTGCAGGATTGAGCTTCTTGGGGCTGAACTTAAAGTCCTGGGCAGGAGCGGTGGGATTTGCTCTGCGCCAATCCTCGTAGTTGGAGTTTAAGAGGGTCATGATATACTCATAAACTGCCTCAACAGGGAAGCCCTCTGCCTTATAGAAGGTCAGTGCCAGCTCCGGGTCTTTCCGCTTAGAAAGCTTTCTCTTGGAGGTGCCGTCCATCTTCATCAGCGGTCCAATGTGGACATACTTGGGCAGGCGGAAATTAAGGGCCTTAAACAGTTGAATGTGGAAGGGGAGCGTTGCCAGCCACTCGTCACCACGGACCACATGGGTGGTGCGCATCAGGTGATCGTCCACA
>CAYMPY010000045.1:0-13921 GCA_964392535.1 uncultured Oscillospiraceae bacterium | reverse complement strand
TGACGAGGAGATCGACTACGCAGAGGCTCACAACATTCCTCTGAAGATCACCCGTGAGACCAACTACTCCAAGGATAAGAACCTGTGGCATCTGTCCCACGAGGGTCTGGACCTGGAGGACACCGGCAACGAGCCCATGTACGAGAAGCCCGGCTTCCTGGAAATGGGTGTCTCCCCCATTCAGGCACCCGATGTGCCCACTTATGTGACCATCGACTTTGAGCAGGGCGTGCCTGTTGCCCTGGACGGCGAGAAGATGAGCGCCAAGAACATCATCCTGAAGCTCAATGAGATCGGCGGTGCCAACGGCATTGGCCTCTTAGATATCGTAGAGAACAGACTTGTCGGCATGAAGTGCCGTGGCGTTTATGAGACTCCCGGCGGCTCCATCCTGTATAAGGCCCACTCCGTACTGGAGTCCATCTGCCTGGATAAGATGACCCTCCATGAGAAGCAGAAGATCGCCATTACTTACGCCGAGCTGGTTTACAACGGCCAGTGGTTCACCCCCCTGCGTGAGGCTCTGGCAGCCTTCGTGGACAAGACCCAGGAGCGGGTTACCGGTAAGGTACGGCTGAAGCTGTATAAAGGCAACATGATCAACGCCGGTGTATGGAGCGACTACTCCCTGTACTCCGAGGAGATCGCCACCTTCGGTGAGAGCGACTACAATCAGGCTGATTCCGCAGGCTTCATTAACCTCTATGGTCTGCCCATTAAGGTACAGGCCATGGTTGACGGCAAGAAGTAATCAAAGGGTCACTATAGCCGCCAACCGTCAAAATGTAATATTTTTGATGGTTGGTATTCATAAAAATACTGGGTTATTGCAAGCCGATATGTGAGCGGCAAGCTTTTAAAAGCCTCTTGCTTCGCAATACATTTTGACTTACTGCGCAAACCGAAGGACTACCGTACCTATGTACGCCGACGCCTTCGGTTTGCTTGTCTTGACGGCTCTATTGACCCTTTCCAAAGGAGATTTTAATAAATGGCAAAAATGTGGGCAGGCCGTACCGACGGCGTAACGGAAAAATTAGCGGATGATTTTAATTCCTCCATCCATTTTGATTGCCGGATGTATAAACAGGACATTACCGGCTCTATGGTCCATGCGCAGATGCTGGCAAAGCAGGGCATTATCGAAAAGGCTGATGCCGAAGCCCTGACCGAAGGTCTTGCGGATATTTTAGCGGACCTGGACAGCGGCAAGCTGGAAATCGACCTGGAATGTGAAGATATCCATATGTTCGTGGAGCAGGTGCTGACCCAGCGGCTGGGAGATGTGGGCAAAAAGCTCCACACCGCCAGAAGCCGTAACGACCAGGTTGCACTGGATATCCGGATGTATCTGCGTGATGAGATCGACACCATCAGCGGCTACATAAAGGATATGATCCGCACCCTTACAGAAAAGGCCACCGTCTACTGCGATGCCATCATGCCCGGCTATACCCATTTACAGCGGGCACAGCCCATCACCTTCGGCCACCACCTGATGGCCTACTGCATGATGCTGCTTCGGGACCTGGAGCGGCTGCAGGATTGCCGCAAGCGGATGAACAACTCCCCCATCGGCTGCTGCGCTTTGGCCGGCACGACCTACAACACCGACCGCATTTTCGAGGCTGAGAACTTAGGCTTTGACGGCGTGTGCCTCAACAGCCTGGACGGCGTTTCTGACAGGGATTTCTGTGCCGAAATGCTCAGTGCCCTGGCCATTACCATGATGCACCTGTCCCGGCTTTCTGAGGAAGTGATCCTGTGGTGCAGCTGGGAGTTCCGGTTTGTGAGCCTGTCTGATGCCTATACCACCGGCTCTTCCATTATGCCCCAAAAGAAAAACGCCGACATGGCCGAGCTGATCCGTGGCAAGACCGGCAGAGTTTACGGCGATCTCATGGGTCTGCTGACGGTCCTCAAGGGTCTGCCCCTTGCCTACAACAAGGATATGCAGGAGGACAAGGAGAGCATCTTCGATGCGGTGGATACGGTCAAGATGTGCCTGCAGGTGGGCTGTGGCATGGTCTCCACCATGACAGCCAACCGGGATGCCATGAAAAAGGCCGCCCAAAAGGGCTTTATCAACGCCACCGATCTTGCGGATTACCTGGTAAAGAAGGGACTCCCCTTCCGCAGTGCCTATAAGATCTCCGGCCAGCTGGTTGCCCTGTGTATCGAGCAGGACACCGTACTGGATGACCTGCCGCTGGAAACCTACAAGCAGTTCAGCGACCTGTTTGACAGTGACCTTTATGAAGAGATCGCACTGGAAACCTGCGTCAACAAGCGCACCTCCCTGGGCGGCACCTGTGTAGAATCTGTAAAACAGCAGATCGAATATGTAAAATCCAAATTGGCATAAAAATTGTGGGTGTGCTTGTGCACACCCACAATTTTTATAAGGCAAAAGGCCAACCGCAAGATTTCAGGTCCCGTTCCAGTTCTGCACAGCCATCATTTTGCAGGCTGCGCAGCGGATAGGTACCGTCACCGGCAGGAAATTCCATCATGGTACACATATGCTTGGTTGCCGGGATCAGCTCGTGCTTACACATACATTCAATGACCCGATTCACCTGAAGCTGAATGGCTCTTGCTTTTTCTATATTTCCGTTTTTAAAGGAGTTGTAAATCTCCAAAAACTGCGGCAGCATCACATTGTAGGTGGTGCCGATTCCTGCGTCAGCACCGGCGGCCAGGCCTGCGATCAGCATCTCATCCGGGCCGTTGATAATATTCATCTCACCGCCCGTCAGGTCCTTTAGCCGCATTAGCTCATAATAGTCATTAACGGTCCATTTTACGCCCGTAATGTTATCGATCTCAAACAGCTTTGCCACCGTTTCGGCATCCATACCACCGTTGGCGGAGGGGTGATTATACATAATAAAAGGCAGGTCGGTGCTTTCGGCCAGAGATTTATAATAGCTGTGAATATCCGCTGCGGTGTAATGGAAAAACAGAGGCGGTATGGCAGAGATCGCAGCTGCGCCTGCCTGCTGCGCATGCTTTGACAAGCGGATCGCTTCACGGAAATTCATAGCTGCCGTATGGCAGATAACAGGCTTTCTGCCGCGGACCTGATCCACCGTAATTTCCAGCATCACCATCCGCTGCTTTTCGTCCAGCACAAGCCCCTCACCGGTAGAGCCCAACACATAGAAGCCGTCGGCACCCTGCCCCAGCAAGAACTCAACAAGGGCCCTTGCAGATGCCTCATTCACTGTCTTGCCATCCTCATGCAGCGGTGTGATCAGCGCCGGTATAATTCCTTCAAATTTCATCTTCAAATCTCCATTTCTGTTGCATAATAACAGCAGGCTCGTCCTTGGTCACATGGGCATAAAATACAGTCAGCAAGCTTCCGTCCGGCAGTTGGGCGGTAGATGGGTATCCCAAATCAGCGCTGACGCCGTTTATATATAAATCATGGTCCACATCCCATGTTTTACCACCGTCTTTACTAAACATAGCCTTGATGCCGTAGGGTTTTTCACGATGGCCGTATGTGCAGATCAGCGTGCCGGAGGAATGTTTTAACAAGTGCGGTGGCGAACCGCCCAAACGAGGCAAGATTGGATGGGGCTTCGTCCAGGTTTTTCCACTGTCGCAGGATTCTGATTGGTAGATGGTGAAATACTTGTTTGCTCCACTTGCCTGCACGCGAATATGGACAATCACCGTTCCATCATCCAATACGACGGCATGCGGCTCGCAGGAAAACAGTTCCTCATCGCCGACTTTAATATTTTCGATCTCTCCTGCATAGGTCATGGTACCGTCTGCATCCATATGATAGGCCCGGATGCAATCATTTTGCAGCTTTTTGTTTTCTGGAGAAAAGGTGCGCCCAACCCACAGAAGTGTTCCGTCTAAAAGCTCCGCAGGCCCATGTGGGGAGGTAACAGGACTTTTCATTATTTTCCCAAAGGTCTTGCCGCAATCATGGCTGATGCGGTAGCTTGCGCCCAAATCCTTCGCCTCTTGAGCAGGTGTTACAGTATTCAGATAATTAAGATCATAGGCCGTTACTGCTTTATTGCTGCATTGAAAGGCGGTTGTATTATTAAAGGATGTTACGATCATGCTGCTGTTACCAAAGGGCACAATACCGCCGTCACGGTCATCCAACGCCGTATCGATCACAGGCACAGGGGCAGTATAGCTTTCGCCGTCATCACTAAAGGCCACCACGGTTTTTCCAAAGGGACAGACATGGCGCACGCGGAAGCCCGATGCAGCCACCGCTATTTTTCCGTTTTGCAGCTTTGCCACGGTGGGCCACGCAAAATAATTGTGCAGCCCCTGCGGGTTACTCATAATGACCCGAGGTGCTCCCAATTGCACGATGTTCATATAAACCTCCTTGACATTGGATTTATTCTTCTGTATGATTCATATGATACTATTTTACAGCACATATGTAAATAAATGCTGTTGACAAAACGGCTTTCAGAATGTCAGAACAGGAAATAAAACTATGGGTAATGAGATCGTTATCAAGAACGGAACAAGGGAACACAAGGTGTTTTTTCAAGTAGGCTTTTATACACCCTTTTTACTACCCACGCCCATTCACAAGCACAATTATGCGGAGATCCATCTTGTAACAGATGACGCAGAATTTTATATCGACGGCAAACATCATTATTCGAAAGACGGCAATCTGCTGCTGATCCCCAAAAATACACCTCACTGCATTATAAAAGGTAGCGATGGACCTTGTCATGTGGCTTTTCAAATCGATTACGATGTAAAAGCTTTTTCTTCCTGCCATATCTGTCCCCAGCTCGCCCGGGATTTTATTAACGAAATTATAAATTCCGGAACAACCGATGATTACTCCGTAATTACTGCCTATATCCGTCTTCTATGCAGTTTTTTGGCAATAGAAGAAAAACCGTCGGTTCAGCCTGTTACAGATTACGGCTTTTTGATCTGTGAGTACTTTTCACAGCACTATACCGAGAATTTGTGTCTGTCAGACCTTGCCGAGGAGCTGCATCTGTCCCAGCGGCAAACAGAGCGATTGGTCATCAAGTACACCGGTCATAGCTTTCGACAGGAGCTTACCGCCCTGAGAGTGGAGATGGCAAAGCATCTGTTGGAGCGATCAAATATGTCTATGGGACAAATCGCGCAGGCCGTAGGCTACCGCTCCTATGCCGGGTTCTGGAAGGCGCTCAAAAGTCAAAAATAATGTGGGCGTTACACACGCCCACATTTTTTGCCTTTATATACGGTTTTATAGATTTGATTTACCAGCTTTTGGAATTCCTCTCCATCCACCGGGCCGCCGGTGGCGAGGATGTGAAGGGGAACAGGACTTTTCCCCTCTTCCAGCGCAGGCTTGAGATAGGGATATGTGTTCACCGCAAAGCCGTTTCTGCGGTAGAAATCCTTTTTATCAATACTGTCAGCATCACTGCATCAGGCTGTCGTACAGTGCCCTGGACACCCGCTTAAAGATCTCCAAAGTCTTTTTCTCATCGGGCGTACCGGTCATCAGGGTAATGACTGCCCGTCTGCCGTTGGGCAGCAGCATAATAGCCGCATCGTGAAGCACCTTGCCGATCAGGGTGCCGCCCTTGTTGCATACGATCGCCTGTCCCTCCGGCACAGGCGGCAGGGGCAGCGTGGGATCAGCATGCTTTTTCACCGGCAGAGACTTATCAAATTTACCTACCTGCTGGGCCGCCATGATCTGCATCATAGTATCACTGGCGGACTTGCTCACCAGCTTACCTGCCATGATTTTCTCCATCATGTCGCCTAAGTCGGCAGCAGAGGTTTTGTCAAAATCCTTGGTACCGTCGGGCAGTATGGGATTGGGCCAGTAGAGCTTACAGGCCAAATGGGTATCCTTCCAGCCATGCTCTGCAAAAAATGCGTTAGCACGGTCCATGCCCACTGCATCAATAATATGGTTGGTGGAGCTGTTGTCACTGACGATCATCATTAAAATGGCGTGGTCGTACAGACTCAGCTCAATATTATGGCTCATGACCTTCAGAATGCCGGAGCCACGGACACGGTTACCTTCCGAAAGGGGTTCTTTATGCTCAGGGTCCAGCCGACCCTCTTCAAAATCCTTTAAAAGCAAGGCCAAAATGGGAATCTTAATGGTACTGGCGGAATTGAATACCAGATGGGAATTGATCTCCAGCTTCTCCCCGTAATCCGGCAGAGAAACATACAGACCGAATGTACCGTCTACATCCTTCAGGATCTCTCGCAGCTGCTGTTCGGGAATAAGTTTCATAATGAGCCTCCTGTCAGTTTGATGTAATTTATAGTAGCACAAAATTGGCTTATGTCAATAAGATATTGAAAACCGTGGGGATGTGTGTTAAAATAGGCTTAACATTTGTCGAAGGAGCGCAGATTATGAGTGACGGGAAACAAAGCTGGGGCTTTCAGGCAGCCGGTGACCTGTTGGATACACCTGAAAAGCCCAAAAGCCGCTATAGCATGACCACAAAAAAAACGGTGCGGCCTGCCCCTGAGCCTGTGGCGAAAACGCCTGTAGCCGCTCCTGTAACACCGCCACCTGTCCCCAAGAGCACCGGTGGCTTCTTTATGGCAGCCGGCGACCTGCTCAGTGCGGCAGAGGGGCATCATGCGGAAACAAAGGGTGCTTCCTGGGATGATTTCAGGCTCAACGATACGGTCACTGTCATTGGCAGAAACAGTAGCTGTGACCTGGTGACCGCCCAGATGGGCACCTCCTCTGAGCACGCCCGGATCACCCGGTATAACGGCCGCTATGTGCTGTCCGATTGTAATTCTCAGGCAGGCACCTATGTAAACGGCCTCCGGCTTTCCGGCGCAGTATACTTAAACGAAAGGGACCGCATTTCCATTGGCTCCAATAACTTTGTCTATACCGGTGACCGGCTGGTATACGCCAAGACTGATGACCCGGCCCACCGCACACAGGCACTGCGGTCTATAGAACCCGGCAATCGGCCGGTGGTCCTCCGGGCAGATATCCAAAGTAAAAAGGTTAAAAGCAACACCGGCGTGGGGCTAAAGGAGCTGATCCGGGACATCCATGTAGATGTGAGGGAAGGCTCCCTGGTCGCTATGCTGGGTACAGCCGGTGCAGGTAAATCCACAGTCATGAACTGCATGAACGGCATGGAGCTTCAGGGCGTTCAGGGCTCGGTGCAGTTCCGTAATGTGGACTTGGTGCACAATTTTGAGCAGATGAAGCACCTGATCGGCAGCGTGCCCCAGAAAAAGGTGTTCCACCCCAGCTTCACCCCCGAAGAGGAATTTATGCAGGCCGCTATGCTGCGGCTGCCCGATGATACCACCGATCAGGAGATCCGGGAGCGGGTTGACCATACACTGGAAATGCTCAGCATCACCGGCGTGCGGAAAAACCGCAACAGTAAGCTCTCCGGCGGTGAACAGACCCGCGTGAATGTGGGTATCGAGCTGGTAGCAGACCGGGATCTGCTGTGTCTGGACGAACCGGACCAGGGGCTGAGTCCCAATTATAAGCACGAGCTGTTTGTGATCCTGCAGAATTTGGCCCACGACCACTGCAAGACCGTCATCAGTATTATTCACGATGTTTCCGAAATCGATATGTTCGACCAGGTCATTATGCTGGCCAAGGTAGGCGGTGTAGGCCGCTTAGCCTTCTCCGGCTCTCCGGCAGATGCAAGAGCATATTTCGGTGCGGATATCCGGGATGCCTACGCCCTGCTGGAGCGGGAACCCGAAAGATATGTGAGGTAAAAATATGGCTTTTTGTAGTAAATGCGGCACACCTGCCGCTGATAATCAGGCCTTTTGTCAAAAATGCGGCACCAAAATCGCAACCACCCAGCCTCAGGCAACCGGCTTCTTCTCCGCAGGCTCTTTGGACTTGGACGGCGCTGCACCTGCAACACCCCCTGTGGCTCCCCCTGTTGCACCTCCGCCACCCCCTTATACCCCGGACCTGCCGCCTCAGGAACTGTTCGTTACACCCAAACCCGTCCAGTCTGAACGGAAGCGGATCAGCCCCTCCAGGGAGCTGAAGCTGCTGCTTCGTCAGGGTTTTCTGATCCTGACCGGTGACAAGCGGAACCTGATCATTCCCCTGCTATTTCCATTTTTGGCCAGCTTTTTCACTGTGTGGGTCGCAGGCAAGAACATGTTTGAAACTTATGAGGCAACCAAGTCTGCATGCTTCATCTTAGTCTGTTCTGCAATTTGGTGTGGTTTGTTTAACTCCATACAGTCCATCGTCAAAGAACGGGATAATATCAAGCGGGACTATGTCAGTGGCGCACTGCGTATCGAGTGCTACATAGGTTCCCGGGCCATTATCCAGCTGGTTTTATGTGCATTACAAAGCTTCGTGCTGAGCATGAGCATCCCTATGATCACCTGGTTTCACGGAAACTCCATGCCCTCCTCGGGCCTCTTTACCGATTGGGTCTTTATGGAATTTTATATCAGCATATTCCTGACCATGATGGCCTCCGATGCCCTGGGTCTGCTGATCTCCAGCATCGTCAAAAAAGACGAGCTTGCAGGAAAGCTTGCCCCCTATATCCTTATTTTACAGCTGCTGTTTTCCGGCGTACTGTTTGAATTGGAGGACGGAGCCAGCATTTTGTCCATCATCATGATCAGCCGATGGGGCATGGAAGCCCTGGGCAGCATTTGCGACCTCAATAATATGCCCACTACCATTTTTACAGAAATGACCGATGAAGGCTTCAAGCCGAGTATGTGTCCCTGTAACCTTATTGAAAAGCTGGAGCATATGGAGTTTAAACCCGGCTTTGATGCCACCGCCGGCCACTTCGCCCTGGTGCTGTTTATCATGCTCCTGTTCATCGTTGTCCCCCTGCTGCTTGCCAACCTCATGCTCCACCGCGTCAAAAACGATGGAAGAGACTGATCTAATCCACCGACAAGATTTTTCAAATAACCCCTTTACAAACCGGAAAAAGCCTGCTATAATAATTGAGCTTTAGGCATGCACCGGTGGCTCAATGGATAGAGCATCGGATTCCGGTTCCGAGGGTTGGGGGTTCGAGTCCCTTCCGGTGTACCAAATAAGGGCGGTTATTTTGATAGAATAGCCGCCCTTATCCTTTTATAATTTCCTATACAGCCGTAAGGTTTTTGAGATTTGCGGTAAAAATGCCACCAAGGACGTTTGTTCCCTGGTGGCTTTTTTCGTTGTTGGCGGTGTTTCTTTTTAGCGGGAGTTCGACGGACAATCCCCTTTGGGTTCGACGGACTGTCCTAGTTCGACGGACTATCCCCGGTTCGACGGACTATCGGTCAGGGATAGATTATCAGTAGCTTCCTATCAACTGAATTGTGCTATTTTCGTCAAGGGGCTCAAAGCAAGATAAATCCAGTTTGTAGACCAAATCGCTAACACATTCCGGCAATTCGGGGAACGGATTAATTTCGCTATTCAAATACAGATCTATACTGCTTGTATCAAAACGCAGCTCGGCAGCTCCCTGCCCCGAAATCCGTTTAAGTTCTTTTGCTAGGTTACTTGTGTTTTAAGACTTGGGAGCAGATTGCAGTAGATATGCAATACAGCCTGATGCATATCCATCGATTGCATGAAAAGGCGCTGAAATTGGTCGTTGTCCCGCAGAAATAAAAGAGAGGTTGCGCTTACAGATGTAGGCGCAACCTCATAGAGCGATACGAGTTTATTTAAAAAAACCGAAACATTTTTGCTGTTTTTTCAAAAAAGTGTTGATTTTTTTACAAATTGTTGTATCATAAAAATGCACTTGTTCGAAGGATACTCGTATCTTGAGAACGCACCGTCAGATGTTGGTAGCATCTGGCGGTTTTTTTGTTTTTTTGAAAAAACCGGGCAGCAGCACGACCGGCGAGATTAGCAATCCACCCACTCAATGTTGGCTTCAGCGTTCCAAAAGGTCTTGCCATTGAAAATAGGTGCTTCCTGAAAAGCTGCCTGGCCCTCACTAATGGAATGTCCATCATACACCCAAACATATCCGTCCACAGCAGGTTCAGTCTGAAAAACCTCCATGTGAACCAGGTTGTTCTCAGTCATATACCCTTGGAACCAGTATTTGATGCCATCGTACACAAACACTGTATCCTGACAAGAATATATCCGATCAATGAACTCTCCAGCGTTACCATTAATCATATTCCTTTAACTCCTTTAAAGAATTTTCGATACTTTTTCTTCATTTCCGCAGGCAAGAGCGTAGCACTAGACCGGCTAAAAGCTCCATCCTTGGTTTTACTGAAGCGATCATCATAGGTGTGATAGTGCAGAACAGGTGTTTTGCGATCGCCGGTAAGTGAAGGCTCCGGATGATAGGCTATTTCCAGTTGCAACACATGGTCTTTGCCGTATATGCGCATTTCGTGAAACGTGCCGTCCGGCTTGAGCTTGATGTAAGCATTACTGGAGTGTGCAGATTCGGGCAGGCCGTGCTTGCCATTGATTCCTTGTAGAACTTTCACACCCTCGATGGTATCGACTGTTTGATAAGAATAAGGTACAGGGTTTCCCACTGCAAATGTTCCACGACCGCCCATATCACCGCACCACCCTTCTGGAAGACATATAGTCTACAGCGATGATATTGCCATCCATTTCTGCGAAGGGAGTCCCGAATACAATAATTGTTTCCGGTTCCAGCCTAGAAAGCATTTCATTGTAGCCACGCATAAAACCTAGCTTGTTTCCTTTGCAGCCGATCATCCCAATAGCCACCGTGCCTTGCTTTTCTACAGCATCAAAGCAGAAGTTAAAGCTCCGTGGGGTACTCCAAGCGATTGTCGGCACAACAGTCAAACCATTTTCTTGCCAATGCGCACCAACCCAACGGCTCTTGCCAACATTCTCAATCTGCTTCCATAAAGGCATGTCAGCATACAGAGAAAAGTCAGGGGTCAAAAGGAAGGCATACTGAGAATAGCGGGCAAGCGACTTGGAAGGATCTTTGTAGATTCCTTCAAAACGCCAATCATCCACAAAAAAGTGAACACCGCAGGTCTTGTTTTCTTCTCGATCATTCGCTCTGGTGTCAGAGCAAGCAATCAAGCGGATTTCATCAACAGCAAGTGCCTGCTTATGCACAATAGGATACTCCCACTTGCCCGCAGTGGCATAACTGTTCCGTGTGAAGAGAGCATTCTCTCTCATTTGTAAAGATGTCATAAGTGATTCGCGCCTCCTCCGCGCGAGGTTTGTATGGAGGCACGAGTTCTTGCACTTGTCCGAAGGACACTCGTATCTCCAAAACGATGGTGGTCATTGGTAGTGACCGCGTATGAAGTTGCCGGAACGTTGAAAGTGTTGGTAGCAAATTCAACGCAAAGATAAAACAAGCAATTTAATCACTCTCCTTGGTTCTAATGTTGAATAAATCCAATAATGGCTTCTCATAATCAAAAATACGATAGCCATATCGGTTGATTCTGTTGTTAAGCCCAGACAGAATATTTCTGGCCATAGTAGCACTTACTTCAAAGGTGCTGATGATGGCATTTACATCGGTTATTCTCTTGGCAACCAGATAGGCAGTAGGACAGGCCAAATATCGCCCAAAATGCTCGGCAAGATCGTCAAACTCATCATCACCATCGGTGTCACCGCAGGCGAAATGTTTGATCTCGTGGCGAATGGTCTGTTTTATGGTTGCAGGAGATCCCAAGTCAGCAATGCTGTCATTGTAGAAAATTGTGGGCGTACACCCATTACTTCCCAATGAACAGAAGTCGTATATGGACTTTTTCTTTAATAACTGTAAATCCTCACCATCGTATGAAGAATACGGTATTAACAGAATCCCCATCTTTCTGCATAGTTCTTTTTCGTCGAGGGGGAAGGAGTTAATACCGTAATCCACATAGATATCAATGGCGAGCGCATCCAGTTCTTGATATACGTTGCCGTTTCTGTACATTAAATTCCCGTCCCTAAGATAAGTGCGATAAGTCTATTTCGCTCCTCTGCTGTAAGCTCACTGCCTTTTCGCGCCACCGCAGTTGCGATTGTAGTATAGGCTGATTCAGATTTTTCTTTTTCATCCAGAAGGTACTCTGTCTCCACTTCCAAAGCCTTAGCAAAGTTGATGACTACATCCATTCTGGGCATCTTCTCGCTATGCAGATAGCGGGAGATTGAACTTTCGGCGATACCACTCCTTTTTGACAGTTCTTTTTGGGTAATTCCTTTTTGCTCCATTAGTTTTAATACTTTTTCATACCATTTCATTGCAATTACCTCCATGCCCTACATTATACGTTCCATTTTTGGAATCGTCAATGCAATTTGTGAAATAATTTTAAGCACACACTAGATCTTGTGGTTTCCGCAAAAAGTGGTTATGAAATGTGATTGTATGTTACTATAGCCCTATGATATCATTATAATCGCCAAGCAAATATGGATGAGCCTTTACGCTGGGTATGAAACCTGTGTACTGAACTTTGCCTCGGCGACTAACCCCGGTGGCGGAGTCGCCTGGGGGTCTACCGCCCAAGAAGAGTGCCTGTGCCGGTGCTCCACACTTTACTCCAACCTCATTGTAAAAGAAAACTGGGAGAAGTTTTACGATCCTCACCGGAGAATGAACAACCCCCTGTACAACGACGATTGCATTTTTACCCCGGATGTGTTGGTATTTAAGAGTGACACTCGTGAGCCCCAGCTACTCGACCGGGAGGATTGGCTGCAGTGCAATGTCATTACTTGTGCTGCTCCGAATTTGCGACCGGACCGTGACGGCACGGTAAGGGTGCGTATCAGCGACGCGGAACTGAAGGAACTCCACATCAAGCGTATGCGAAGGATTTTGAGTGTAGTTGCAGCAAGGGCTAACGAAGTGGTAATCCTCGGTGCTTATGGCTGTGGTGCCTTTAAGAATCCGCCAGAGGTGGTCGCATCAGCAATGAAGCAAGTTGTGGAAGAGTACAGGCACTACTTCCGGATCATCGAATTTGCCGTGTACTGTTCTCCCAGGGACGAGCAGAATTACTTGACCTTCAAGAGGGTGCTGGGTGCTTTGGAATAAGGGTTTGCACCCCCCAACCTCAAAATGCACCCCCTAGGGCGGTAAAAGTGAACCCCCTGTGGTTTGATGCACCCCCCCTAAAAGGGCAATTTGCACCCCATTGGCGGTTTCTATCAAAATGTTAGTCCTAATACAATAACAAAAGGGAGGCGTTTGCCTCCCTTTTGTTATTGGTACATCGAAAAGAAGGGACTCGAAGAATCAAATGCAACTGTCCGGTGGACTGTTGCCGCCGAGGGCTCGACCGAGGCGAACCTTAATTTTCGCCTTTGGCGAAAATTCAAACGAATCCCTTCCGGTGCGTCAATTTTTTGCACACCAAAAGAGACCCATCTGTAGGGGGCGGCGCCTCGACGCCCCGCAAAAGCAGCTATATTCAGACAGTATTCATTGACAAGGCCAACAATGTTGGATATAATACAGGTGATAGCTGAGTTGCCATTTGTGGAGCCGCCGCTACGGTCTTAGTCGAAAGTGCGTCCGCCGGTAATTTCAGCTATTTTTCTGTGCACAGAACAAAAACCTTTTCGTGCACGCACAACTTGACAGAATTAGTCTGTGTTGCTACAATAATGCTGGTAGCAGTGCTGTCAGAAGACGCTTTGGGCGTAAGTTGCAGGGAAGATATTTCTTCCATGTTCAACAGTTGACCGCTGTTACCTTTTTATATATCTGGGACCATGGAACAATTGGTCCTCCTCCCGCCAACGAATCGGGCGACTGACATGATAGTCGCCCCTACTACGTTGTTAAAGCTAAAACTTATTTTTTGATGTGAGCGAATCCTGATTCATCGGACACTGTACGAATCTTGCTTTGCAATATCGCTTCCCCGGGGGTGCTGCAGAGCGCAGCGAATTATCTAATTGCCATGCTTGCCG
>CAYMPY010000044.1:0-14192 GCA_964392535.1 uncultured Oscillospiraceae bacterium | reverse complement strand
GCACTTATATCCAGAAATAAAGTTTTAGTATTAACAGGATAGTAGGGGCGATTCATGAATCGCCCGCATACAATCGTAGGGGACGGGTTTCCCGTCCCGCATATAGCAAAAGCCAGCTTCTTTCGAAGCTGGCTTTTTATGCTTTTAATTAACCTTCAGCACGCATCTGAGCGAAGCACTCGCTGCAGAACACGGGGCGGTCGGTCTTGGGCTCGAAGGGAACCTTTGCCTCACCACCGCAACGAGCGCAGGTGGCAGTGAAGAACTCACGGGGACCACGGGCGTTGTTCTTGCGAGCATCGCGGCAGGCCTTGCAGCGCTGGGGCTCGTTCTGGAAGCCGCGCTCAGCGTAGAACTCCTGCTCACCGGCAGTGAAAACGAATTCGTTGCCGCACTCTTTGCAAACTAAAGTCTTGTCTTCGTACATTGGAATATACCTCTCTTTGGTTTTATGCCCCGTGATGATTATACGCGAGGTCAAATATAATTCGGTGCTTGTACACCTTAGTGGGATTATACACAGCTATTTACAAAAAGTCAACATTTTTATTGAAGTAACCCTTGAAAAAATCATCTGCGGCTGACAATCGGATCTTTTGACCCAATGCTGCAGCTTGGAAACCGCAAAATACACAAAGTGTTCCTGCGGCTTCCAAGCTTTGCTTTGAGCCAAAATCTCTCGCTGTCAGCTCTTGCTGATTTTATCAAGTGTTACTTGATCATAGCGTTGCTGTTAAATTTCTAACTGCATTTGCCCGTCATAGGGGATGTGCAGATGCTCATAAGCAAGTGCGGTAACACAGCGGCCACGGGGGGTGCGGGTCAAAAAGCCCAGCTGCATGAGGTACGGCTCATACACATCCTCTAAGGTAACCGCCTCCTCGCCGATGGTGGCAGCTAAGGTCTCCAAACCCACCGGACCGCCGCCATAGTTGCGGATAATGGCCGTCAGCATCCGGCGGTCGATCACATCCAGGCCCAGTGCATCCACCTCCAGCCGGGACAGGGCAAGATCGGCAGCTTCTTTGGTGATCACGCCGTTTGCCATGACCTGTGCAAAGTCCCGGACACGGCGTAAAAAGCGGTTGGCAATACGGGGCGTGCCACGGCTGCGGGAGGCGATCTCCATGGCACCGGCAGAGTCGATCTCCATACCCAAAATGGTTGCAGACCGGGTGACGATCCGTGCAAGCTCCTCCGGGGTGTACAGCTCCAGCCGCAGGCTCACACCAAAACGGTCACGCAGCGGCGCAGACAGCTGACCGGCCCGGGTGGTTGCGCCGATCAGGGTAAACTTGGGCAGATCCAGCCGAATGGAGTTAGCGGAAGGGCCTTTACCCACAATAATATCAATGGCAAAATCCTCCATAGCCGGGTAGAGAATTTCTTCTACCACCCGGTTTAAGCGGTGAATTTCGTCAATAAACAGAATGTCACCGGGATTTAAGTTGGTCAGCAGCGCCGCTAAATCACCGGGCTTTTCAATGGCCGGGCCGGAGGTGATGCGGATGCCTGCACCCATCTCGTTGGCAATAACACCGGCCAGGGTGGTCTTGCCCAAACCGGGAGGGCCATATAACAGGGTATGATCCAGCGGCTCGCCACGGCGGCGTGCCGCTTCAATATATACAGATAAATTGCCCTTGGCCTTCTCCTGACCGGTATAGTCGCTCAGCAGCTTGGGCCGCAGCCCGATCTCCCCCGCATCCTGCGGCGCAAAAGCAGGCGAAATAATAGGGCTGTCCAATTCCTGAGAAAATTCTAAACTCATAATAACCTCCGGTTATTTAATTGATAATTGATAATTGTCAATTTTCAATTTATTTCGTCATCATTTGACGAAGTGCGTACCGCACCAGTTCTTCGGTGCTTGTGTTGGGATCTGCACCCTTGAGGGCAACGGAAATCTCAGCAGGGGAGTACCCCAGCTCCTGCAATGCCGCATGGGCCAGCTGCATACCGCCGGTGGGGGCAGATGCAACCACCGCAGGACCACCTGAAAAGTCCAGCTCCATGCCGCTGCCGCCCATCTTGTCTTTCAGTTCCAAAATGATCCGCTGGGCCAGCTTCCTGCCCACACCCTGGGCGGCGGTGAGCAGCTTTTCATCCCCGGTCATTACCGCCATGGTGAAATTCTGGGGGCCTGCAGAGAGAATGGACATGGCAGCTTTCGGGCCAACGCCGTTTACGGAGGTCAGCAGCTCATAGCACCGCTGCTCTTCCTTGGAAATAAAGCCGAACAGATCAAAAGCATCCTCCCGGATGGACTCGGTAATGTAAAGTCTTGCAGGCTTGTCCAGCTTCAGCTGACCTGCAGTGTAAGCGGTCACACGGCAGCCATAGCCCACACCGCCGCAATCAACAACAGCCAGCCCCGGCTCTAAAACCGTCACCGGCCCGGAAACGTAGTATAACATACAGAAAACTTCTCCTTGGTTTTTAAAATCACAAATTAATTATTAATTTTTAATTCTGCTCGCAAGCAGGGATGTGCTGGACCGTGCGTGGCACAGGGCGATGGCAATGGCATCTGCCGCATCGTCGGGCTTGGGCATCTGCTGTAGACCCAGAAGCCTGCGGGTCATATCCTGCACCTGATGCTTGGTGGCGTTGCCGTAACCCACAACCGCCTGCTTGATCTGGGCGGGCTTATACTGGGTTACCTCCAGCCCCGCCTGCCGAATGGCAAGGAGCACCACGCCACGGGCCTGGGCAACACCAATGCCGGTGGTCACATTCTGACCGAAAAACAGCTCCTCGATGGCCACCGCATCGGGCTTTGCCACCTCCAAAAGCTTTTTCATATCTTCGTAAATGACCTCCAGGCGGGCGGAAAAATCCATGCCCGCCGGGGTGGTGATCGCACCGCAGTTTATAAGTGTAGTACGGCCACGCTGGGCCTCAATGACCCCAAAGCCGGTGATCCCATACCCCGGGTCAATACCTAAAATCCGCATTACATACACCTCCAATATACATTGTAGCACATTTGTTTCGATTGTACAACTTTTTTTCCAAAACATACATAATTTTTCTAAACCGGGGAAATAATAGTGAAAAAGTGCAGAATCTATCGTAGGGGACGGGTTCCCCGTCCCGCAAAACGCATTGTAGGGGGCGGCGCCCTCGACGCCCCGTAAAACGCAAAAGCAAAACGCAGAACGCAGAGTGCAGAACGCAGAACAAATCCGTGATCAGACCTCTGCACCTCTGATTTTGGCGCCATGACACCATGATATCATGATATCATGATATCAAAATAATCGGTCAAAAAGTTGTAAAAACGCAAAATAAACTATGAAAACGAACAAAAACCGAACGCAGAAAATTAGAATTTGCTTTTGGTTGTTTTAACCGTTCTGCGTTCTGCGCTCTGCACTCTGCGTTTTATTCTGCGTTCTGCACTTAAAAAAGGATGTGGTTTTATGGAGCAATTTTTCTGCCCTGCAAGGATTATCTCCGGGCCGGGTGCGGTGAAGGAACTGAAAAGCTTGAATATCCGGCGGCTGCTGATGGTGACAGACCCCTATTTTGAGAAAAGCGGAACGGCGGCCCAAATTGCTGCTTTAGCCGGGGCGGCGGAAACACAGCTGTTTTCCGGGGTGCAGCCGGACCCTACGGTGGAGCAGATCGCCCTGGGTACGGCGGCGGTGAAAGCCTTTAAGCCCGATGCTGTGGTGGCACTGGGTGGTGGCAGCGCCATGGATTGCGCCAAGGCCATGGTTTGGTTTTCCGGGGTGAAGGCACGGCTCATCGCCATTCCCACCACCTCCGGCTCCGGGTCGGAGGTGACAGACTTTGCGGTGGTGACCCATGACGGTGTCAAGCACCCCCTGATTGATCAGACCCTCCTGCCGGAGGTTGCCATCTTGGACAGTGACCTCTTAGAGCAGCTGCCCAAACGGCTGGTTGCCGATACGGGCTTCGATGTGCTTAGTCACGCATTGGAAGCCTACACCGCCAAAAACGCCGGTGCGGTGTCCGATGCCCTGGCACGGGATGCCTTCTGTACCGCCTTTGCAGACCTGCCTGCCTCCTATAACGGAAAATTAGAGGTCCGTGGCAGGATTCATACCGCAGCCACTATGGCCGGTATGGCCTTCTCTCAGGCAGGCCTGGGGCTGTGCCACGCCCTTGCGCACGCACTGGGCGGGATGTTTCATGTGCCCCACGGCAGACTAAACGCCATATTGCTGCCTGCAGTGGTGGAGCTCAACGCCGCCCATTGCCCTAAAAAATACGCCCGTATGGCACGCTGCGCCGGTTTGGGTGGCTCGGCCGATACGGTGGCGGTACGGAATTTGAAAAACGGCCTGCTGCGCCTGCGCAAAGAACTGGAATTGCCACCCACCCTTGCCCGGGCCGGGGTAGAGCCACGGCAGGTCCAGCGGGCGGCTACGGACATCATAAAAACCGCAAAGACCGACCCCTGCTTTGCCACAAACCCCTTCCAGCCGGAGGAATTTATGCTCCGCAGGCTTTTGGAGGAGGTGACCGGCCGTGTCTGAGCTGCTGTCAGTGGGCCTGGATGTGGGCACAACCACAACACAGCTGATCTTATCCCGCCTGACGGTGGAAAATCGGGCGTCAGGCTTTTCTGTGCCGCAAATGGAGATCACCCGTCGGAAGATCCTTTATAAAAGCCCGGTCCACTTTACACCACTTATTCGGGATGAGCTGGTGGACGGCGAAGCCATCAAGCAGCTGGTGGAGCAGGAATATAAAAACGCCGGGATTACCCGAAAGGAAGTGGACACCGGTGCGGTGATCATCACCGGAGAGACCTCCCGAAAGGAAAACGCCGAAACGGTGCTGCGGGAGCTTTCCGGCTTTGCGGGGGACTTTGCCGTAGCCACCGCAGGCCCGGATTTGGAGAGCATTTTGGCCGCAAAGGGCGCAGGTGCAGTAGCCCGGTCGGAGAAAACCGGAAAAACCGTGCTCCACATGGATATCGGCGGCGGCACCTGCAACATGGCCCTCATCGAAAACGGAAAGATCAAGGCCACCGGCTGCCTCAATGTGGGCGGACGGCTCATTAAACACACAAAGGGCAAAATCACCTATGTGTCCCCGGCTATCCGGGGTTTAACAGATCTGACCGTGGGGGAATATGAACGCCCCGGTCAGATGGAGGGTCTTGCAAAAATTCTTTGCTGCGCATTGGAGATGGCCGCCGGCATCAGACCAGTAACGGAGCTGCTGCAAAACCTGTATACTTCCGGCTCCACACCCTGGACACCGCCTACAGACCGCCCGGTGCTGAGCTTCTCCGGCGGTGTGGCGGCCTGTATGGACACGCCGGGGGACTACGGCGATCTGGGCGGCATTTTGGGAAAGACCATCCGGGAAAGTCAGCTGTGTAAAATGGAGTACCGCATCTGCCCGGAGGCTATCCGTGCCACGGTCATCGGCGCAGGCAGCCACGCCACCCAGCTAAGCGGCAGTACGGTCTATTATAGCAATGTGAATTTGCCGGTACAGAACCTGCCGGTGGTGCAGGTGGACGACCCCGGAGAAATCGAAAAGGCCCTTGCCATCCGGGACAGCGGCCCGGTGGTGCTGGCACTTAAAAATATCCCGGAAGAGTATCAGAAGCTCCGGGAATATGCATCGGCTATTGTCCATGCCATGGAAAACAGGCCCATTTATGCCGCCATGGAGCAGGATGTTGCAAAGGCTTTGGGTCACTGTATGGGCCTTCTTGCGCCGGGGAAGCCCTGTTTGTGTATTGACCGGGTAAGCCTCCATGCAGACAGCTTCCTGGATGTGGGCAGACCCCTGGGGGCTTGCCTGCCGGTGGTGGTAAAGACCATCATTTTTGAACAGTGAGGGATGAATATGAAACTGAAAACAACACTAATGGGAAAAACATATGTATTTAAGGATATCAAACAGGTCCTTGCCATGGCAAACGAGGAAAAATCCGGCGACAAGCTGGCAGGCCTGGCGGCAGAGGATGCCCGGCAGCGGGTGGCGGCGAAAGTAGTGCTGGCAGCCATGCCCCTGCACGAGCTGCGGAATAACCCCGCCGTGCCCTATGAAGCTGACGAGGTCACCCGGATCATCCAGGACGATGTGAACGAGCGGCAGTATATGCGCATCCAAAACTGGACGGTTTCCGATCTGCGGGAGTGGATTTTGGACGATAAAATAAGCGGCGCAGACATCCGTAAGCTCAGCCGGGGTCTGACCTCTGAAATGGTGGCGGCGGTCTGTAAGCTTATGAGCAACTTGGACCTGATCTATGCGGCCAATAAAATCACCGTCACCGCCCACTGTAATACAACCATCGGCCTGCCCGGCACCCTGTCCTGCCGCCTTCAGCCCAACCACACCACCGATGATATCGACGGTATCACCGCCTCGGTGCTGGAGGGCCTCAGCTTCGGCGCAGGTGATGCGGTCATCGGCCTGAATCCGGTGACCGACTCCCCGGAGCAGGTGGGTAAGGTCCTGCGGCGGTTTGCGGAAATTAAAGACCATTGGGAGATCCCCACCCAAATCTGTGTGCTTGCCCATATTACCGCACAGATCAAGGCTGTGAAGTCCGGCGCACCCTGTGACCTGATCTTCCAGTCTATTGCAGGCTCTCAAAAGGGCAACGAGGCCTTCGGCTTTAACGCCGCTACGGTAGAAGAGGCTCGTCAGCTGCTGCTCAGCGAGGGCACGGCAGAGGGCCCTAATGTGCTGTACTTTGAGACCGGCCAGGGCTCGGAGCTGTCCTCCGATGCCCACTACGGCACCGACCAGGTCACCATGGAGGCACGGTGCTACGGCTTTGCAAAGCACTTCTCGCCCTTTTTGGTCAATACCGTTGTGGGCTTTATTGGCCCGGAGTACCTTTACGATGCACGGCAGGTGACCAGAGCCGGCCTGGAGGATCACTTTATGGGAAAACTGACCGGCATCTCCATGGGCTGCGATTGCTGCTATACCAACCATATGAAGGCCGATCAGAACGATATTGAGAATTTGGCTGCTCTTTTGACCATGGCAGGCTGTAACTATTTCATGGGCATCCCTCACGGTGACGACATTATGCTGGGCTACCAGACCACCGGCTTCCGGGAGACCGCCGCACTGCGGCAGATCACCGGCAAGACCGCCATCCCCGAATTTCAAAAGTGGCTGGAAAAGATGGGCTTTATCTACGATGGCAAACTTACCGCCAAAGCCGGCGACGGCTCAAGCCTGCTATTTAATTGATAATTGACAATGGATAATTGATAATTCATTTTCAATTTTCAATTATCAATTATCAATTTGTAAAACAAGGAGAATACAATGACGAAAACGGAACTACAGGCCATGGTGGCGGATATTCTGAAAACCATGGAGCCACAGGTAAAGGCCTCTGATTATAAGCCCACCGAACCAAATTCCGAACCGCAGAAGACCTGTTATCAGGACGGCGATTTTGTGGAGGATGTGTCTGCACTGGATCTTCGGAAGCTGTATTTGGTGGAGAAGCCCCGAAATGAAGAGGCTTTCCGCAGATTAAAAGAGCGCACCCCGGCACGGCTTGGCTGTGGCAGAGCAGGCGCACGCTATAAGACCCTGACCATGCTGCGCTTCCGTGCAGACCATGCGGCTGCCCAGGATGCGGTGTTTAAACAAATGCCGGAGGAGTACGCCGACCAGCACGATCTGCTGGCCTTGCAGACCCAATGCACCGATAAAGACGAATATTTAACAAGGCCGGACCTGGGCCGCTGCTTTGACGAAGAGAATAAAAGTAAACTCAAAGCTGCTATTCCCAATGCGCCCCGGGTGCAGCTTGTGGTAGGTGACGGCCTGTCCTCGGCGGCGGTCTTAGCCAATGCCGCCGATTGCATGGCCGCCATCCGGGACGGCCTCAAGGTAAGAGGCATCGATATGGGGAAAGGCATTTTCGTCCGCTACTGCCGGGTAGGTGCAGGTGATGCGGTGGGTGATGTGACCGGCTGTGAGGTGGTCTGCGTGCTGGTAGGGGAGCGGCAGGGCCTTGTGACCGACAAGTCCATGTCCGCCTATATCACCTATAAGCCCCATACCGGCGTGTCCGAGTCTGCCCGTACGGTGGTCTCCAATATCCACGCCCAGGGTACCCCTGCGGTGGAGGCCGGTGCGTATATTGCAGAGCTTATTGATACGATCTTGAAGAAAAAGGTCTCCGGCGTGGGCCTGCATCTGGAGGGATAAGGGTGATACCTGTAAATGTTTTGGCGGTAAAATATTTGGCCAGTGCCCCGGAAAGCCTCTGTAAACAGCTGGGCGCACCCAGGGGCTACCCCTGTTTGGGGCTTCTCACTACCGATAGTGATGACCCCACCTATATCGCACTGGACGAGGCCACCAAGGCCGCCGATGTAAAGGTCTGCTACGGCAGAAGCTTCTACGCAGGCGCAGGCAACGCCTCCACCCCCTATGCCGGGGAGGTCATCGGTATTTTGGCAGGACAGACTCCGGGCATCGTCAAAAGCGGCATGGATGCGGCCCTGTTGGCCTTAGAGCGTATCGGCTTTGAGCAGGCCGGGGAAGTACCCTATCTTGCCTATACGGTCAGCCGCAGCGGCTCTTACTTGGCGGAGGTGGCCGGAGTAGCCGAGGGTACGCCTCTTGCCTACCTGATCGCACCGCCCCTTGAGAGTATGTACGCCATGGATGCGGCCCTGAAGGCGGCAGATGTAAAGCTCTGTAAGCTCTTTACCCCACCCAGTGAAACCAACTTCGGCGGCGGCATCTTAAGCGGCACAAGGTCTGCCTGCGAAGCCGCCTGCGCCGCTTTTGCGGAGGCCGTTGCGGAAGTTGCAACAAACCCCCAAAATTGATAATTGACAATTGAAAATTGAAAATTAAACAGAACGAAGCAAAAATCCAAACCTTCCCACTGTCATTCTGAGCAGAGCGAAGAATCCGTTCTCCTTTATTACACCACCGAGATATTTTGCCGTCATGCCACCATGGCGCCATGATATCATGATAGCAAAATGACGGTGGAAAGGTAAAATTATCAATTATCAACTATCAATTTTCAATTTATTTAACAAGGATGTGATCATATGGACAAAGACCTGCAGGCCCGGCAGGAGGCCCGGGAAATGGCTGCAAAGGCTTTTGATGCCCAAAAGCAGCTGACCCGGATGAGCCAAAGCCAGTTGGATGCCATCGTAGAGGCCGTGAGCCGGGCCTTTTATAATACCGCTGCGGAGCTGGCAGAGCTGGCAGTGCAGGAGACCGGCTTTGGCAACGTCTCCGACAAAATTACAAAAAACCAGTTTGCCTCCCAAACCGTATATGAGGCTGTAAAAAATATGAAGACCGTGGGCGTATTATCGGAAAGTCCCGGGGAAAAGCTATGGCAGGTGGGTGTGCCGGTGGGTGTCATTGCCGCCATCGTCCCCTCTACAAACCCCACCTCCACAGTGTGCTATAAAACCATGGTGGCCTTAAAGGCCGGTAACGCCATCGTCTTTTCGCCCCATCCCAAGGCCCTGTGCTGCACCCTCCGTGCCGCAAAGATCGTGGCCCAGGCCGCAGAGGCCGCCGGTGCACCGGCCGGGTCGGTAGCTTGCCTGACCGTTCCGTCCCTGGAGGGCTGTCGGGAGCTTATGGGCAATAAGCATATTTCTATGATTTTGGCAACCGGTGGCCCGGCAATGGTCCGTGCGGCCTACTCCTCCGGCAAGCCCGCCATCGGCGTGGGCGCAGGTAACGGCCCGGCCTATATCCACAAAAGTGCCGATGTAGTGGATGCCCTGAAAAAGATCTGCCGCTCCAAGACCTTTGATAACGGTACGGTTTGCGCCTCGGAGCAGAGCATCATTGTGGAAAAGAATTTGGAGCAGCAGGTGGTTACCGAGGGTACAAGGCTGGGCTTCTATTTTATGAACGCACAGGAGGCAGGCAGCCTTGCAAAGCTGCTGTTCCGCCCTACCGGGGCACTGAACCCGGAGATCGTGGGCAGACCGGCAACGGAATTGGCGCAAAAGGCCGGATTTACCGTGCCCCACTCCACAAAGGTGCTGGTGGCTTATGAGCAGGAGGCAGGCCCCACACGGCCCTACTCCATGGAAAAGCTCTGCCCGGTGCTGGCCTTTTTTGTCATGGACAGCGAGGATGCAGTGCTGCAAAAATGTGTGGAGGTGCTCTCCCACGAGGGCAGCGGCCATACCTTTGTCATCCACTGTAACGATGAGGCCGTTATCCGTAAATTTGCGCTGCAGATCCCGGTGTCCCGGTTCTTAGTCAATACCCCGGCGGCACTGGGCGGTATCGGTGCTACCACCGGCCTGTTCCCGGCTCTGACCTTGGGCTGCGGCGCAGTGGGTGGCAGCTCCTCGTCCAATAATATTTCCCCTCTGGATCTTATCAATATCCGCCGTGTGGCCTGGGATCAGCAGACCCCCAAACCGGCAGATGGTGACCTGATCGAAATCATCACTTCTAAAATTTTACAGCGATTGGAGAACATGAAATGAACACAAATTCCTTAGGTATGATCGAAACAAAGGGCCTCATCGGCGCCATTGAAGCTGCTGATGCCATGGTCAAATCCGCCAATGTCCAGTTGGTGGGCAAGGAGCAGGTAGGCGGCGGTTTGGTGACCGTTATGGTCCGTGGTGACGTGGGCGCAGTAAAGGCAGCCACCGATGCGGGCGCAGCCGCTGCTGAAAAGGTGGGCGAGCTCATCTCCGTCCATGTAATCGCACGCCCCCACACCGAGGTGGACAACATCCTGCCCCACGGCAGACTAAATAAAGAGCCGGGTGCAAAGTAAATGCTCTACGATGTCCGTGCCGCCCGGGACAATGTCCGAAATAAGGATGGTAAGCGGGTGTTCTATTTGGGTCACGGGGATCAGCTGACCCCCTCGGCCCGGGATCTGCTTCAAAGTATGCGTGTGGAAATTCTGCCGCCCCCTGAAAAGGGTGCACCCAAGCCGGAGCACATGACCCACTTAAACGGTGATACCCTGATCCCTAAAACGGACCCGGTGATCCGCTTTCGTGGGTGCATCGATGCGCTGGAGGCAGAGCTTCTCCTGTGCGGCCTGAAAATGCCCCGCCTGAGGCCCCAACTGCAGGAGCTTTTAAACCTGTCCCGGCAGCTGATCTCTGCGGATGTTTTGGGTGAGCCGGTGAAAAATATGACCCTGCTGGGCCTTACCGAGCAGGAGCTGCGGGCCCATAGTCACTTTCCCCAAAAGTATTATGGTGTAGCCCACTTTATGCCGGATTTTGAGGACGGGGAAACGATTTTGTATTTAAACCGCTTGCGTACCTGCATCCGCAGCACCGAGCTGACCGCCGTGGAGGCCCACCCCACACGGACGGACATCATTCAGGCCCTGAACCGGATGTCCTCGGCAGTTTATATCTTAATGATCAAATATAAGAATTGAAATTGAAAATTGATAATTGACAATTGAAAATTATCGATGAATTATCAATTATCCATTATCAATTGCAAAACGGAGGGATTTATGGATACGCAACACTTAACACAGGCCGTCATGGGGCGGATCTTTGTGGAGCTGGAGGCCTCCGGCCGCCATGTCCATGTGACCAAGGACCAGGCCATTCGCCTGTTCGGTCACTCCTTAACCCCCAAACGGCCCTTGTCCCAGCCGGGACAGTTCCTCTCAAATGAACGGCTGACGGTGGTGGGGCCCAAGGGTGAATTTCAAAATGTGGCGGTCCTTGGCCCGGAACGGCGGGAAGCCCAGGTGGAGATCTCCATGACCGATGGAAAGCAATTGGGTATCACGCCGCCCATTCGTCCCTCCGGGTCTGTGGACGGTACGCCCGGCTGTACCCTCGTTGGCCCCAAAGGTCGGGTGGAACTGGAAAAAGGTGTGATTGCCGCAAAACGCCACATCCACATGACCCCTGAGGCCGCAAAGCACTTTGGAGTCACGGATAAACAGACCGTGTCCTTACAGGTTTACACCGCCCGCCCCCTGACCTTTGCAGATGTACAGGTGCGGGTAAGCCCGGACTTTGAGACCTTCGTTCATTTAGACTATGACGAAGCCAACGCCTGCGGCTGGAAGCCGGGAGACCTGGGGAGAATCCGCCTATGAGGGCACTGCTGATCGGAGAAACACCGGGGCGGGACCTGGGCTATGAATATGTTGAAAAAATGCCGTACGATGGGGTGGTCATCGGCTCGCTGAGTCTTTCCAAGCTGCTGCATTTTGATGTGGAAGAGGCACTTTGTGCCCTGGCAGAGGGCAAGACCGTGGCGGTCTACACCCCGGGGCTGCCCGATGCGCCGAAAAACCGTGCTTTGGCGGCGGCGCTGGCATCGGCTAAACGACAGCTGAAAAGCTGGGGCGTGCTGTTTGTGGACGGTACGCAGAAACGGCTGATCACGGCCCAGGAGGCAAGAATTCTTCGAAATGCCGGCAAACAGCCGGAGCCGGGGGCTGTGCTGACGCCTCTGGCCAAGGAGATCATGGAGGGATAATATGAAGATTGGAACGGTTACAGGCGCGGTGTGGTCCACCCGAAAAGCACCCTGTCTCAGCGGACAGACCTTTTTGGTGGTGCGCACCGACAACGATACAGTGGTGGCCGCAGACTATGTGGGCGCAGGAACGGGGGACCGGGTGCTGCTGATCACCGGCTCTGCCGCCTCCCGCTACTGCATGGAAGCGCCGGTGGATGCGGCAGTGGTGGCCATCATGGACGGGAAAGAGGAATAGACCTTGTCTTTTTATGAGATTTTAATTTGGATCATGGCTTTCTTTGCGGTCATGGGCGCACTGGATCGCATTTTCGGAAATCGGCTGGGCCTTGGAAAGCAATTTGAAGAGGGTATTCTGGCCATGGGTGCGCTGGCACTGGCCATGATCGGTATTATCACCCTGGCACCGGTGCTGGCAAAGCTGCTGCAGCCGGTGATCGGCCCGGTGTACCGCTTTTTGGGCGCAGACCCGGCCATGTTCGCCGGTACGATCTTAGCCAACGATATGGGCGGCGGCGCACTGGCCTATGAGCTGACCGATGACCCCCAGGCTGCGGTATTGGGCGGCGTGATCACCGGCTCCATGCTGGGCGCAACGGTGGTGTTTATCATTCCGGTTGCCATGGGTATTTTAAAAGAGGAGGACCGCCCGGCCCTGGCAAAGGGTGTACTTGCCGGCGTGGTCACCATCCCCGTCGGTGTGCTGGTGGGTGGCCTGGTGGCAGGCTTCCCCCTACTCATGGTGCTGCGGAATCTGATCCCCATTGCCCTCATTGCGGCGCTGATCGCACTGGGCCTGTGGAAGGCGGAAAAGGCTATGATCAAAGGCTTTGGCTGGTTCGGTAAGGGTGTTATTGCCCTTATTACCGTAGGCCTTGCCGCCGCCATCGTGGAGGAGCTGACCGGCTTTACAGTGATTCCTGGTATGGTCCCCATTTCTGAGGGCTTTCAGACCGTGGGCGCAATCGCCATTGTGCTGGCAGGCGCATTTCCCTTGGTTGCACTGCTGACCAAGGTGCTGCGGAAGCCTTTGGGCCGTTTGGGAAAGCTGCTGGGCATCAACGAGGCGGCTGCTGCAGGTCTCATTGCCAGCCTTGCCAATGCCATTGCCACCTTTGGCCTTGTAAATGACATGGATCGCCGGGGCAAGGTGCTGAATATCGCCTTTGCGGTGTCGGCGGCCTTTGTATTCGGTGACCATTTGGGCTTCACCGCAGGCTTTGCCCCGGAATACCTGCCTGCCGTCATTGCCGCCAAGCTCACCGGCGGCGTATCCGCCGCCGCAGTTGCACTGCTCCTCACACGTAAACAACCCTTGTAGGGACCGGCCTCCGGACGGTCCGTAAACAAATACGGATTTTCGGACCGCCGGGGACGGCGGTCCCTACATATATACATAAGAAAACATTGACAAAAAACCATATTATGACTATAATTGTATAATCTATGAATATGCGCATGGAGCGGTTATTTCCGCTCCTGTCAATGTAGGAGGAAAACGAATATGTGCGACAAGTGTAAGGGTAATTATTATATTACCACCCCCATTTACTATCCCTCAGCAAAGCTCCATATCGGCCATACCTACTGCACCGTGGCAACGGATGCAATGGCCCGCTTCAAGCGGCTGCAGGGCTACAATGTAAAGTTCCTGACCGGCACCGATGAGCACGGTCAGAAGATCGAGGATAAGGCCAAGGAGGCCGGTGTGACTCCTCAGCAGTTCGTGGATGATATCGTGC
>CAYMPY010000043.1:0-14346 GCA_964392535.1 uncultured Oscillospiraceae bacterium | reverse complement strand
CCGCTACAGCTGGACCTTTGAAGAGGTTGACAGCAAGCTCAAGGATATCATGGTCAACATCTTCCACAACCTGGACGATGCCGCTGCCAAGTACAACATGAAGGGCAACTATGTTGCCGGTGCAAACATCGCAGGCTTCCTGAAGGTGGCCGATGCCATGCTGGCACAGGGAATCGTGTAATACAAAAAGAACCTGCTCGATTTTGAGCAGGTTCTTTTTATAGTGCAGAACGTAGAACGCAGAACGGGCGGAATACGAAGGCTCCTGTGATCGTTCTGCACTCTGCGTTCTGCGTTATATAACACACAACTATTACATAATACCATACAAACTGCAATCGGTCAACCATGTTTTTGCATTTCTACCTGTTGCACAAATGAGAAGGGTGATGTTTATGCAATATTACATCTTGCAACTTGCATAATGACGTGCTATTATATAGACACAAAGAGGTGATACCGATGTACTAAGTAAACCCTTTGATGTTGAGCTTCCCCCAACTTCTGATAACATAAAATGTAAGTGAGTAAGTAATATAAGAATCCTACAGAAGTGATTCAAATTTTGTCAAATGGAATGCTCAACGAAAAACTGAAGAAAGCAGAGGTTACGAAAATGCTTGAACCCAAGAATTTTGGGAAATGACCCTCAGATCGTACAGTGAGTAGGTACGGTGCTGAGGGTCATTTCCATTTTATGCCGTTGGCATAAAATGGAATTAAGAATTGATAATTGATAATTGATAATTGTAGGGGCGACCTGCGGTCGCCCCTACGATAGACCATGTATGCTTCTGCAATAATTTTGCATTTTGCACCTTTGCATTTTGCATTTAATTCCCCTTGTTCAAAGATTTTTAAAACTTTTTAAAATTAGGGGTTGACTTTTATGCTTTAGGGTAGTATACTGTGTTTCATCGGCGAACAAATGTTGTTCGTAGAAAAGACACACGGAGGAAATTTACTTATGAAAACCATGAAAATCGTATCCCTGATCCTGGCTATCGCCATGGTAGTCGGCATGTGCAGCATGTTTACCGGCTGCAACAAGAAGGAAGAGACTGCAACTTTTAAAATCGGCATGTCCGGCCCTCTGACCGGCGGTGCTTCTGTTTACGGTATTGCTGTTAAGAATTCCGCACAGATGGCTATTGACGAGATCAATGCCGCCGGCGGCCTGAACGGCTACAAGTTCGAGCTGATCGCTACCGACGACCAGCACGATCCCACCAAGGTTCCCACCAACTATGATACCATGCTGGATAAGGGTGTCCATGTAACCCTGGGCACCGTTACCACCAACCCCGGTATGGAGTTCAAGAGCCTGTCCAAGGAAGATAACCTGTTCTACCTGACTCCCTCTGCTTCCGGTGACGACATCGTTGGTGGCGGCAACGGCTTCCAGATGTGCTTCGCTGACGGTGACCAGGGTAAGGTTGCTGCTGAGTACGTTAACGAGCTGGGTCTTACTAAGATCGGCGTATTCTTCAAGTCCGACGATCCCTACTCCGACGGCATCTACAATAACTTCAAGGCCGCTCTGAACGATGGCATTGAGATCGTTGAGACCCAGTTTACTGATGCCAACGATACCGACTTTGCAACGCAGATCGATCAGCTGAAGGAGTGCACCTTCATCTTCATGCCCATCTACTATCAGCCCGCTGCTATCTTCATGAAGCAGGCTAAGGGTAAGGTGGCTGACAACGCCATTTACTACGGCTGCGACGGCTTTGACGGTCTGGCAGGCGAGCTGGGCGAAGATATGGCTACCATTCCTCAGGAAATCTCCATGCTGAGCCACTTCGATGCCAACTCTACCGAGGCGAAGCCCGCTGAGTTTGTTAAGAAGTACACCGAGAAGTACGGCACTGATACCCTGAACCAGTTCGGTGCTTCCGCCTACGACTCCGTCTACGCCATCTACGGCGCAATGAAGGAGCTGGCTGACGAGGGTAAGGAGATCACCCCCGAGATCGATGCTTCTGAGCTGAGCACCCTGCTGCAGGGCAAGTTCACCGGCGGCTACACCTTTGCTGAAGGCGCAACCGGCAAGAATATCACCTGGCAGGCATCCGGTAAGGTTTCGAAGATCGCTACCAAGTACGTTCTGAAGGAAGCCAACTAATTGAATTTACGCAATTTGCCGGCGGCAATCCCGTCGGCAAATTGTCCGTTATACGTCGGCAAATTGTCCGTTAAAACGTAGGGAACGCATTTATGCGTTCCGTGTTCCAAGGCAATAATCCCGGAACGGATAAATCCGTTCCCTACAGAAATAAGGTTTTGATTTTATGAATTTTTTGAACACCTTCCTGAACGGCCTTAGCGCAGGTGGTACCTATGCCATGATCGCACTGGGCTATACCATGGTCTACGGCATTGCGAAAATGCTGAACTTCGCCCACGGCGACGTGATCATGGTGGGCGGTTACACCCTGTTTGTCATGTCCACATCCATGGGCATCAATCCAATTCTGTCTTTGCTGATCGCTGTTGTGGTCTGCGCCGTTTTTGGTATGACCATCGAAAAGCTGGCCTATAAGCCGCTGCGTGGCGCATCTCCTCTGGCAGTGCTGATCACTGCCATCGGTATGAGCACTCTGCTGCAATCGGTTGCACAGGTGGCCTTCGGTTCCTCCAACCAGCCTGTGAAGCTGTTCGATCTGAGCAAGCTGGATCTTACCCTGGGCAGCCTGAGCATTTCCGGCTACACCGTGGTGACCCTCAGCTGCTCTGCTGTGATCATGGTGGCGCTGACTTTATTTGTAAAGTACACCCGTCTTGGTCGTGCCATGATCGCTGTAAGTGAGGATAAGGGCGCAGCACAGCTCATGGGCATCAACGTGAATTTTATCATCACCGTCACCTTTGCCATCGGCTCTGCACTGGCTGCATTTGCAGGCTTCTTCATGGCACTGAAGACCTACACCGTTCAGCCCTACATGGGCGCAATGCCCGGTATCAAGGCCTTTACCGCTGCGGTTATCGGCGGCATCGGCTCTATTCCCGGTGCCATGGTGGGCGGTGTGCTCATGGGCGTTGTGGAGGCCTTTGCACAGCAGAGTCCTGCCCTGGCACCCTATACCGATGCACTGGAGTTTTCCATCCTGATCGTGATCCTGTTGGTCCGGCCCTCCGGCATTTTGGGTAAAAAGAGGAGGGAGAAGGTATGATGAAGAAAATTAAGTTGAAGCAGCACACCATTTATATTGTACTGATCGCTTTGCTGGTTGCTTTTACTCTGTGGTCCGGCTCCGGTGAAATGGCCCGAAGCACCTACACCCAGCTGGAAAATGCCACCATCGCCATGGTGCTGGCATCTTCTCTGTGTCTGGTGGTTGGCTTCCTGGGCGAGCTGTCTTTAGGTCATGCAGGCTTTATGTGCGTGGGCGCATTTGTCGGCGGCAAGCTGTCTGTCATTATGACCGAGGCCAGGTTCCTGGGTGGCAGTGAGCTGGGCATCATGTTTATCTGCCTGATCGTGGGTGGTCTGGCTGCTGCGATCTGCGGTGTGATCATCGGCCTGCCTGCACTGCGGCTTCGTGGTGACTACTTAGCCATCGTGACCCTGGCCTTTGGCGAGATCGTCCGCTCCATTATCCGTAACGCTCCTGCTGAAATGTTCGGCGGTACGTTGTCTTTGTCCACCCCCCGCTATGACCGGGATTACATGTTCATCATCAGCTTTGTGGTGGTGATCCTGACGGTGGTGGTTCTGCAAAACCTGATCCGCTCCAAGCATGGCCGCGCCGTCACCTCTATCCGTGACAGCGAGATCGCCGCCCGTGCCTGTGGCATCAATGTGACCAAGTATAAGCTGCTGGTATTTACTGTTTCCGCCTTCTTTGCAGGCGTGGCCGGTGTGCTGTTCAGCTACTCCAACTACACTATAAACTCTGCCACCTTCGACTATAACTATTCCATTCAGATCCTGGTCATGGTGGTTTTGGGCGGCATGGGTAACATAGGCGGCAGCCTGGTTGCCGCTGCGGCTATTACCGTTTTGGATTCCGAGCTGCAGAAGAACCTCACCGGTGACCTGGCGGTTCTGAAAAACCTGCTGTACGCCCTGATTCTGATCCTCCTGGTCATTTACAACAATGCGCCCGCTCTGAAGAACTTCCGTGAGAAGTGGAGCCTCAAGAATCTGCTGAGCAAGCTGAAAAAATCTGACCCGGGCAAGGTGGCTGACGATGAGGCCAAGTGGGACCGTGTGCCCACCAAGATCATGGTGGACGAGGTGCTGTCTGTGGATGTGCAGGTCAGCTCTCCCTATACCCCCGATAAGGCCGAAAAGGAGGAGAAGTAATGTCTGAAACAGTACTCAAAATTGAGAATCTGGGCATCTCCTTCGGTGGCCTGAAGGCTGTTGACGGCCTGAACATGGAGATCAAGGAACAGCAGCTGTACGGTCTTGTTGGCCCCAACGGTGCCGGTAAGACCACGGTCTTTAACATGATCACCGGTGTCTATAAGCCCACCACCGGCAAGTTCTTCCTTTGCGGTGAGGACCTGACCGGCAAGAGCCAGGAGACCATTAACCACAAGGGTATCGCCCGTACCTTCCAGAATATCCGTCTGTTTAATAACATGTCTGTTATCCGTAACGTCATGGTGGGCCTCCACAATCAGCCGGAATTCAAGTGCGGCATGTTTACCAGCATTTTCCGTCTGCCCCGCCACTTTAAGGTGGAGAAGGCCATGCGGGAGCGTGCCAAGGAGATTTTGGAAGTGGTTGGTCTGCTGGACGAGCGGAATAACTTAGCCTGTAACCTGCCCTACGGCAAGCAGAGAAAGTTAGAAATTGCCCGTGCCCTTGCCACCAACCCCCGGCTGCTGTGCCTGGATGAGCCTGCCGCCGGTATGAACCCCCACGAAACCGAGGAGCTGATGGACATTATCCGCCTCATTCGGGAGCAGTTTAATGTGACCATTCTCCTCATTGAGCATGATATGAAATTTGTTTCCGGCCTTTGCGACGAGATCACGGTGCTGAACTTCGGTACAGTGCTGGCACAGGGTACACCTGCGGTGGCACTTTCTGACCCCGAGGTCATCAAGGCCTACATAGGAGGTTAATATGGCACTACTGGAAGTAAAAGGCCTGGAGGTCTACTACGGCGTGATCTGCGCCCTGAAGGGCATCGACTTTGAGGTATACGAAGGCGAGATCGTCACCCTCATCGGCGCAAACGGCGCAGGCAAGACCACCACCATGCAATCTGTCATTGGCCTGATCCCCAAAAAGGGCGGCACAGTAACCTTTGACGGCAAGAATATCACAACCATGCCCTGCCACAAGATCGTTCATCAGGGTATGACCCAGGTTCCTGAGGGCCGCCGTGTGTTCCAGGAGCTGACGGTCTACGAAAACCTGATGATGGGCGCCTATTCCATGAAGGACAATTCCACCTTCAAGGCGGACATCGACAGCGTTTACGAGCGCTTCCCCCGGCTGGCAGAGCGGCGTGGACAGATCGCCGGTACGCTCTCCGGCGGTGAGCAGCAGATGCTTGCCATGGGCAGAGCCATCATGAGCCACCCTAAGCTTCTGATGCTGGACGAGCCTTCTATGGGCCTGTCTCCGCTGCTGGTTGATCAGGTCTTTGAGATCATCAAGGACATCAATAAGGACGGCACCACCATTCTGCTGGTGGAGCAGAATGCCGGTAAGTCCCTGGCAATCTCCGACAGAGCTTACGTTCTGGAAAACGGCAAGATCGCCCTCAGCGGCACCGGCCAGGAGCTGCTGGGCAGCGAAATGGTACAAAAAGCCTACCTTGGAGGCTAAAACAAGAACATTCCGTTCCAATCCGGAACGGGATGTTCTTGTTTAATTGATAATGGATAATCGATAATTAAAGGAACGGATCCTTCGTCGCAGGCTCCTCAGGATGACAGTGGAAAATTTAACATTTCTCAATAATTGTCAATTGTCAATTTTCAATTCGCATAGATTCGGTTTGCGATTTCGGCGAACTGTTCAATGCTTAATGTTTCGCCGCGGACGGTGGCGGGGAGGCCGCACTCTTCCAGAATTTCAGCGATGCGGGCCTTGCCTAAGTGGGGGAAGCCGGCGGCAAGGCCGTTTACCAAAGTCTTGCGGCGCATGGCGAAGCTGGATTTGACCACCTTAAAGAAGGTCTTTTCGTCATCGATGTTCCAGGGCAGCTCTTTACGGACATGGAGGGAGATGACGGCGGAGGTCACCTTCGGCTGGGGCAGGAAGCAGCCTGCGGGTACATCAAACAAGATTTCCGGCTCTGCGTAGTACTGGCAGAATACGGTAAATGCACTGTAATCTGCGCTGCCGGGCTTGGCGGCAATGCGGACAGCTACTTCTTTTTGCACCATGACGGTGACGGTCTCAAAGCACCGTGCCTCCAAAAGGGCAGAGAGAATGGGGGAGGTGATGTAATAGGGCAGGTTTGCGCAGGCAACAGGCTTTAAGTCCCCGAATTTCTCTTGAACCAGGGCAGGCACATCCTGCTTTAAAATATCGTCCCAAATGATCTCTAAGTTCTCAAATTCCCCAACGGTCTTTTGGAGGATAGGCTGCAGGCGCTGATCCAGCTCCACGGCGCAGACCTTTTTTGCCCGCAAACACAGCTGCTGAGTCAGGGGGCCGATGCCGGGGCCGATCTCCAGCACGCCGCAGTGTTCATCCACAGTTTGGGCGATCTCCTCGGGGACCCAGGAGGCAATGAGGAAATTTTGCCCCTTTGCTTTGGAAAAGTGGAAGCCATGCTCGGTCAGCAGAGGCTTCATGACGTGAATATCGGTTACATTTATCATTTGATCAGATCCTTTACTACTTCTCCGGCCATCAGCAGCCCCGCCACGCCGGGCACAAAGGCCACCGAGCCGGGCACACTGCGCCGTCCCTCCGGTGCTTCACTGTCCGGCTGACCGCCGGGCAGGGGGTCTTCCGTTGAAAACAGCACCTTGATGTTTTTCAGTCCCCGCTTGGCACATTCCTTGCGCATGATCCGTGCCAGGGGGCAGACTGTGGTTTTTGCGATATCCGCAATCTGAAACCGGGTGGGGTCTAATTTGTTGCCGGTGCCCATGCAGCAGATGATGGGGGTGTTGGCCTGCTTTGCGGCGGTGATCAGCTGCAGCTTGCCGGTGACTGTATCGATGGCATCTACCACATAATCAATTTTGGAAAAATCGAACAGGTGGGCGGTATCCGGGCCGTAAAAGGTCTCCATTTCCGTGATTTTTATGGTGGGATCGATGTCCCGGACACGGGCAGCTGCGGCTTTTACCTTGGACTGACCGATGGTGGAGTGGAGGGCCAGTAGTTGCCGGTTTATATTGGTGATGCTGACGGTATCGTGGTCGGTCAGGATCAGGTGGCCTACGCCGCTTCGTGCCAGCGCCTCCACCACATGACCGCCTACACCGCCCAGGCCGAACACCGCCACGGTTTTATTCCGCAGCTTGTCCACGCCGTCGCCTAATAGCAGTTTTGTTCTTGCTAAATGTTCCATGAACGCTCCTTGTTGCGGGCGATCATTGATCGCCCCTACGATAATATAATTACATGCTTGCAGGGGCGAACAGTGTTCGCCCGCATTTTTGTTTATTATAACACTTTTTTTACTTTTGTTCAATAATAATATTGAAAATCACTGGCGGAGGTGGTATAATGTGGCTATATTATGAAAAGGAGTATGCCTCATGATTTTAGACAAGCAGATTTTAGAGCAGGAAATTGATAAGCTGTTTCAGCTTTGGATCGATAACCCCGGTGCAGGCGGTCAGCTGCTGATCACCTACAAGGGCGAGACCTTGTTTGAAAAGTGCTACGGCTACGCAAACATCGAGACCCAGACCCCTATTACCCCCGAAAGTGTATTCCACCTGGCTTCCATTTCCAAGCCCTTTACGGCTATGGCGATCATGATGCTCCATGAAGCCGGCAAGCTCAGCATTTTTGACGATGTCCGCAAGTACATCCCCGATCTCATTGCCTTTGATGAGCCTCTGACCATCAAGAATATGCTCAACCATGTGTCCGGTCTGAAGGATCACTACTCGCTGTTCCACATCCAGGGCCGTGGTCACAGTGACCTGGTGCAGCAGCATGAAATGCTGAAGCTGCTGAAGAGTCAGACACTGAACTTTAAGCCCAATGATGAGTTCATGTACTCCAACGCCAACTATGTGTTCCTGTCCACCATCGTGGAACGGCTCTCCGGCATGACGCTGCATCAGTTCCTGCGCAAGAACGTTTTTGAGCCCCTGGGCATGGATAAGACCCTGATCCGTGACGATCCCAGCGTGGTGATCCCCCACCGTGTCAACTCCTACAGCGACAACGGCTATGAGTACAAAAATGCGATCCTGAATCTGTGCATGTACGGCTCTACCGGTGTTCAGTCCACCTGCCGGGATCTGGTGAAGTTCTTCAAGCAGTTCAGTAACCCCACCCTGATCTCCCGCAAGACCATGGAGGAGCTGATGTTCGATATCCCTGTCCGCAGTGACGGCAAGAAGGGTAACTACGCAGGCGGCGTTCGTATTGACGAGCTCGTAGGTCATAAGTACATCCACCACGGCGGTGTCAACGCCGGCTTCCGTACGGTCTGTCAGAACTATGTGGATGACGATCTGATCGTCACCCTGTTCGGCAACACCTACAACATCCCCATCGAGACCGCCGGCAGAGATATTGCCCGTATTGTGCTGGAGCTGCCTGCCCGTGTCCGCAAGACCCTGAAGGACTACCGGGAGGATCAGCCTTGCTTCAATGGCGTTGAGGGTCTATACTACTGCGACCGCAACCGGGATAACTTCCAGCTCAAAGTAGTTGACGGCGTGCCTTATCTGGACAATGTACCTCTGCAGCCCCATGACGGCAGCATCTACAAGCAGGGCAGACTTGATATGACCGTATCCTTCGGCAAGGATAAGATCGCCATTTGCGACAAGGGAAACATCATGGAGGTTCGGAAGCTTGAGGGCTATGTGTCTGCGGCTTACATGGAAAAGTGCGTGGGCCGGTACTACTGCGCCGAGTGCGAGGGTATTTGGGAGGTCGTCATTAAGGACGGCAAGCTGGTGATGGAGAACCTGCGCCATCCCGACAAGGTGCTGTATTGGCTCAAGGACGATGAGTTCTTTACCGGCATGACCAAGATCGAGTTTATCCGTGAGGCTGACGGCAGTATCAACGAGCTGCGCTATTCTACCACCCAGGCCCGGAACATGAGGTTTGTAAAAAATGACCATGTATGATGAAAAAATTACCCGGTGGATCGAGGACCACCGGCGGGAAATTATCGATAAATGGATGGCATTGATCCGTGTGCCCTCTGTCCGTGGAGAGGCCCGGGAAAACGCACCCTTTGGTGTAGAGTGCGACAAGGCTCTGACTTTGGCTGCTTCCTGGTATGATAATGCGGTTGTTAATCACAAGGACGGCTACGCCTACGCCGACTACGGCACCGGCGAAAAGCTCATTGGCATTTTCGGTCACAGTGATGTGGTGCCGGTAGGTGAGGGCTGGCTGTTTACAGAGCCTTTTAACCCGGTTATTAAAGAAGGTACGCTCATCGGCAGAGGCAGCACCGATAATAAAAACGGCGTGCTGGCTTCCTGGTGTGTGCTGAATATCTTAAAGGACCTGAATGTTCCCACAAAGCACCGCATCCGTGCCTTTATCGGCTCCAACGAGGAGTCCGGCATGGGCGATATTGAGGCCTATGTGAAAAATGAGCAGATGCCCGACCTGTCTATTGTGCCCGACAGCACCTTTCCTTGCTCTGTAGGTGAAAAGGGTATTCTCAGAATGTGGGCTAAGAGCCGTGACGTGCTGCAGGAGGTTACAGAGTTTCAGGGTGGCAGTGCTTTTAACTCCGTTTTGGATCAGGTAAAGGTCACGCTGAAATGTGGCGAAAGCTTCGAGACCCGGGGCGTTGCCAAGCACGCCGGTTCTCCCGAGGGCTCTGTCAACGCCGCCCATTTGGCAGCACAGAAGCTGCTCCATACCGCAGACGGCGCATTGATGGCCAACGCCTGCAAGGTGCTGGAATCCCCCTACGGTGAGGGCCTCGGCATTGTCCACACCGATGAGGAGTTTGGCCGCACCACCTTTGCCAACGGCATGGTGAAAATTGAGGACGGCCATCTGTGCATCAGCCTGGATATCCGCTACGGCGCATCCCTTGACCCCAAGGTTTTGGAGGAGAAGCTGGCTGCTGGTTGGGATGCTTTGGGCTTTGATATTACCTATATGAACAACCGCCCCGGTTTTTCTGTATCTGCAAGTCCTGTTCCCGGCATCTTCAAGAAGCTGTACGAGGAGGCAACCGGTACGGAAAAAGAGAATTACCGCATGGCCGGTGGCACTTATTCCCGGTACCTGAAAAACAGCTTCACCACCGGCACCATCCTGCCCGGCTATCCCGGGATGGAGCTGCCCGCCGGTCACGGCTCTGCCCACGGCAAGGACGAAGCCGCCTCCGTTGAGGGCTTCCTTGCCGGCATTAAGCTGCTGGTAAAGTATGTGCTTGCCTGTGATAACCTGTAAAAGTGAAAAAGCGGGCGGATGGTATCCGCCCCTACAAGAGATTTCGTAGGGGCGGATATCATCCGCCCGTTGATGTGTTACAGGTTTTTTGAGAACTCCTCCAGGTCCACCACGGTGCCCTTATGGCGGGCCTGTTCGGCGGCGAAGCCGATCAGGTGGTTTTTCACGGAAATATGGATATCTGCGGCGCGGAAGCCGGTATAGCTGCCGCTTAAGTACTGGTGAAGCTCCCGGATGATGCCCTGGTCACCGCCACCGTGGCCACCGTTGATGCTCTCGTCCACCTTGGGTACGGACACGGTCCATTTTTTGCGGTCATCGAAGGTAAAGATCTGGATCTCCTGGTCGGCCATGAAGGCGTAGATCTCGCCCTTGGTGCCGTAAATACGGGTATAGCGGCCACCCTTGTTGAAGGCGTTCATGGTTAAGGTCGCGGTTGCGCCGCCCTGAAATTCCATGGTCACCACCTGGTGGTCCACCATGTCGTTATCGGAACGGTAGGCACAGGTGCCGTAATTGGTTTTCCGCAGTGCCTCCAGGACCTCCTCGTCGGTGGGCTCGTAGCCTTTGGAAATGCCGGTGGTAATAATGGTACGGCGGCGGTTGGTCTTCCAGTCATAGTAATGCCGGATGCAATCGTAGGGGCACTGGGCTCTCGCGGGGCAGTCGCCATCGACACAGCTTTTCGGTGCGCCCTCCGGGGCGTTTTCTTCTTTGAAGTGGGTGAGGCTGCCAAAGGAACTCACCTTTTTACAGGGCTTGTCAATCAGCCACTGGATGATATCTAAGTCATGGCAACATTTTGCCAGCAACATGGGGGTGGAGTTAGCCTCCACATGCCAGTTGCCACGGACGAAGCTATGGGCAAAATGGGTATGGCCAACGGCCTCTACCTGGTCGATGGACACTACATCGCCGATGGTGCCCTCCATCAGCAGCTCCTTGAGCTTGCCGTAGAAGGGGGTATAGCGCAGAACGTGGCACACCAGCACATTGACGCCTTTTTTATTGGCGGCAGCGGCAATATCCGCGCACTCCTTTGCGGTTTGGGCAACCGGCTTTTCCAGCAGCAGGTCATAGCCCAGCTCAATTGCCATGAGGGCAGGCTCATAGTGCATATTATCCACGGTGGCAATCACACAGACATCGGCCATTTTCGGTTGGGTCAGTATTTGCCGCCAATCCTCATAGAGGCCGCTGTCGGGGATATTATGGAGCTTCTGCACATGCTCCCGGTGGGCCTTGGCCGGGTCGGCTACTGCCACCACCCTATAGTTTTCGGGAAAGGCGGCCATGATCTCCGCATAGCGGCTGCCACGGTTGCCTGCACCTAAGATTACTACAGAAATAGGATTCATCAGATCGTCCTCCCGGTTTTTGTGATTTCGGGCGGCAGATTGCCGCCCCTACAATACACATTGGCCGCGGCCAATATATCGCATTGCGTAGCAATATATCGCATTTACAAAGTAAATATATCGTGTTGCGGAGCAACATATCGCCAAAACAAGCGATATAAATTCCTGACGGAATTTGCGATATTTCCCTGCGGGAAGCGATATGTGCCGGGGGCACGCGATATGTCGCCCGTAGGGCGACGTGCGGGCGAACGGTGTTCGCCCCTACAATATACATTATATTTCGCGGGATGTCTTTGTAATTATCAATTATTAATTATCAATTTTCAATTATTTACACATAGTTCTGCACTCTGCGTTCTGTGTTTTGCGGGGTGTCGAGGGCGACACCCCTTACTTTTTGTGGACAAATTGGTTTTAATATGTTATCATGGTAAAAATTGTGAAGGAGGGTGTTTATGCTATTGCCGACGATGCGGGTGCGGGCACTGACCGACCTGACCCCAGAGCTTTTAAAAGAGAAAAACATCCGGCTGCTGATGCTGGATTTTGACAACACCATCGTTCCCTACACCACCGATGCGCCTACGGCGGAAATGGATGCCTGGCTTAAAACCATGCTTCGGGGGGATATTCCCCTGTGTGTAGTCTCCAACTCCAAGCGGGATCGGGTGAAGGTGTTTTGCAAAAAGTACGGCATGGATTGCATCACCCATGCAAAGAAGCCTTTTTCGAAGGGTATTCGCCAGTGCCTGCAAAAATATGGGATTCCGGCGGAAAACTGTGCGCTGGTGGGCGATCAGATCTACACTGACACCTTGGGCGCAAATGGCTGCGGTGTCCAGTCCGTTTTGGTGGAGGCAATCGATCAGCACAATATTTGGTTAAAGCTACGGCACGTGGCGGAAATGCCGTTTATTTGGATGGCACACAAGAGGAAATTGAAAATTGATAATTGATAATTATCCATTATCAATTATCAATTCAAACGGAGGAAGTATTATGACCAATATAGATAAGTATATTTCTTTATTAAAGGATGGAGAAGGTCTGTTACTGACCAGTCGTTACAGCCGGTATTATGCCTGTGGTTGTGATATTGCCGAGGGTATGGCGTTCGTGGGGAAAAACGGCTGCCGGTACTTTACGGACAGCCGGTACATTGAGGCGGCGCAGAACGGTATCAAGACCATGGATGTGCTGGAAATGAATCGGCAGAATCCCTATCACGCCTTGATCAACGCCGCCTGCAAGGAGCTGGGCATTGTGGCCCTGGGCGTGGAGGATCAGTATATGACCCTCAGTGAGTTTAACGGTCTGAAAGAGAAGTTAGAGGCGGAGCTTCTGCCCATGAGCGAAAAGATCAACAGCTTCCGCAGTGTGAAGGAAGACTGGGAGCTGGAGCTGATGAAGGAGGCGCAGCGCATCACAGACCGGACCTTCACGGAAATTCTCACCAAAATTAAAGTGGGTATGACCGAAAAGGAGCTGCAGGCAGAGCTTATTTATTTAATGTATAAAAATGGGGGAGAGGGCCTTTCCTTTGATCCCATTGTGGTGTCCGGCCCCAACACCAGCCTGCCCCACGGCGTTGCCACCGATCGGGTCATTCAGCCGGGTGACTTCATTACCATGGACTTCGGTGTTTACTACAAGGGCTACTGCTCCGACATGACCCGGACTGTGGCGGTGGGCTTTGCAACCGCGGAGATGGAAAAGGTTTACAACACCGTGCTTGCGGCGCAGGAAGCAGCTATTGCTGCCACTAAAGCCGGGGTCACCGGTGCGGATATTGACGGCGTTGCAAGAGCGGTCATTACCGATGCAGGCTACGGTGCTTACTTTGGTCATGGCTACGGTCACAGTTTAGGCATGGAGTGCCACGAAATGCCCTCCTGCAGCCCCTCCGGCAAGACCCCCATGGAGGAAAATATGGCTTCCTCTGCCGAGCCGGGCATCTATTTGCCGGGTAAATTCGGCGTCCGCATTGAGGATGTGGTGGTATTTAAGGCCGACGGCTGCGAGAATATTACGAAAAGCCCTAAAAATTTGATCATTATATAAAATAATACTTGCAATATTGCAAAGAGTACTGTAAAATAGTATTGTCAAAAATGTGCACACGGCCCGGGAGGGCTGTTGCGAAGAAAAAGGAGAATGAAATTATGATTTCTGCAGGTGAATTCAGAAACGGTATTACTTTCGACATGGACGGCAAGGTTATGCAGGTCGTGGAATTCCAGCACGTCAAGCCCGGTAAGGGTGCTGCTTTCGTCCGTGTGAAGATGAAGAACGTCATCACCGGTGGCGTGACCGAGACCAGCTTCAACCCCACCGCAAAGTTCCCCACCGCTTTTGTTGAGAGAAAGAAGATGGAGTATTCCTACAACGATGGCGAGCTGTACTACTTCATGAACCCCGAGACCTACGAGCTGGAGCCTATCG
>CAYMPY010000042.1:0-14383 GCA_964392535.1 uncultured Oscillospiraceae bacterium | reverse complement strand
GGCTGTTCCACTTCTCCTACCAGCGGTATCTGGAAAACCAGATCCGGGAGGTCTTTGGCCTGAAGGGCACACCTGTTCGTATCACCATTCGTCAAAAAGGCGATAAGGAGGAGTAAGTCATGTGGTATTCCATTCTGATCACGGTGCTTGTAGGCTATTTGCTGGGTAACCTTAACGGTGCGGTCTGTATGTCCCACATTATGCAGGACGATGTCCGCAGCCACGGCAGCGGCAATGCAGGTCTTACAAACTTTATCCGCAACTACGGTGTAGGCAAAGCAATGTATGTGATCCTCATTGATGCCGGAAAGGCCGCACTTGCCTGTATTGCAGGCGGCCTGATGCTTCGTGCCCACGGTGATTACTACACCATGGGCGCAGCCATCGGGGGCTTAGCGGTCATGCTGGGTCATGATTTCCCGGCACTGCTGGGTTTTAAGGGCGGCAAGGGCATTTTGAGCGGCCTGTTTATTGCCATCTGCGTGGATTGGCGTATTGCGCTGATGATTTTAGTGGTGTTTGCAGTAGCTTATCTGCTGACTCAGTATGTATCCTTAGGCTCTGTGCTGGCTGCGCTGACCTTTAGTGCAGGCTTTGTTTGGCTGCACTGGGGCGAAGTTGTTGTCATGATCTGTGGTGTGGCCTGCGGCCTGCTGGCTGTTTTCATGCACCGTAGCAATATCCAACGACTCCTGAAGGGTCAGGAGCGTAAAACCAACCTCTTCAAAAAGTAAGGAGAACGCTTATGCTGCAACTCGTCAATATACACAAAAGCTATTCCCAGGGCGCAAATGAGGTCCGGGCGCTGCAGGGCATTAACCTGAGCTTCCGGAAAAGTGACTTTGTGTCCATTTTAGGCCCTTCCGGCTGTGGTAAGACCACCATGCTGAATATTATCGGCGGACTGGATCAGTATTCTGCCGGTGATCTGATCATTGATGGCCGTTCTACCAAGGATTTTAAGGACCGGGACTGGGATGGCTACAGAAACCATTCCATCGGCTTTGTATTCCAAAGCTATAACCTGATTCCCCATCAGACGGTGCTTCAGAATGTGGAGATCGCCCTGAGCCTGGGTGGTGTGTCCAAAAAGGAACGCCGCCGCAGAGCCATTGAGGCCCTGGAGCAGGTGGGCCTGGGTGACCAGCTGAAGAAAAAGCCCGGCGAGATGTCCGGCGGACAGATGCAGCGTGTGGCCATTGCCCGTGCACTGGTCAATAACCCGGAGATCATTTTGGCCGACGAGCCCACAGGCGCACTGGATACACAGACCAGTGTGCAGGTTATGGATATCCTGAAGGAGATTTCCAAGGAACGTCTGGTTATTATGGTCACCCACAACCCCGAGCTGGCGGAAAAGTACTCCACCCGCATCATTCGGATGCTGGACGGTAAGATCACCGATGATTCCGCGCCCCTGAGCAAAAAAGAGATGGAGCAGTACGGCCTTGAGGACCGTGCGGCCCAGCTGGAGGCAAAGAATAAGCGGGAGCGTAAGCCCTCCATGTCCTTTGCTACCGCCTTTATGCTTTCCTTGAAAAATCTGTTTACCAAAAAGGGCAGAACCACCCTGACCGCCTTTGCAGGCTCTATCGGCATTATCGGTATTGCCCTGATTTTGGCAGTGTCCCAGGGCACAACGGCCTATATTGACTCTGTGCAGGAAAGCACATTGTCCAACTATCCGCTGACATTGGAGGCCTCCACCATGGATATGACCTCCCTGATGGAAGCCTTTATGGGCATCGTGTCTGAGGAGACCCAGCATACCGACGATGCAGTTTATAAAAAATCATCTATTTATAATATGGTCGATGCCATGAACAGCATCGAGCAGCAGGAAAACGACCTGAAATCCTTTAAAAAGTTCCTGGAAGCAGAGCTGGAGAAGGAAGATTCCGAGCTGCGTGCCGCCGTCAATGGCGTGCAGTATGGCTATGATATCGACCTGGAGATCTATACCAAGTCTGTGGACGGCGTGATCATGCGCACCGATTTGGAGAAGGTGCTCATGGACCTGATGCTGCAATATGTGGGCATCGATATGTCCACCGTTACCACCATGACAGAAATGACCGGCATGTCCTCCATGATGATGGGCTCCTCGGTGACCCTGTGGCAAGAGTTGCTGCCCGGTGACAAGGGCGCACCGGTCAATGACCTGCTGAAGGAACAGTACGATGTGATCTACGGCTCCTGGCCCAACAGCTACGATGAAGTGGTGCTGGTAGTCGATAGGAATAACGAGATCGACGACCTGACCCTGTACGCCATGGGTCTGCTGCCCGAGGAGGAGATCGACCGCATCTCCAATGCAGCGATCAATCATACAGATCTGGGCGATAAGAGCGAGTCCAAATGGTCCTATGAAGAGATCTGCAGCACACAGTTCCGTGCCGTACTGAATGCGGATTGCTATTCCTATGACCCCGCCACCGATACCTACTATGATCTGCGTAACAGCGAAACCGGCATGAAGATCCTCTACGAGAATGCAATTCCCCTGCGGGTCACCGGTATCATCCGTCCCAATGAAAATGCAGATTCCCATATGCTCTCCGGTAATATCTGTTATACCCACTACTTGACTGAGCATGTGATCGAAAAGTCCCACGGCGCAGAGGTGGTGGAAAAGCAGCTTGCAAATCCCGACCGGGATGTGCTGACAGGCCTGCCCTTTGATGCCACCACCGGCACCCTGACCCCGGAGGAGAAGGAGACCGCCTTCCGTGCCTACGTTGAAGCACTGACCCCGGAGCAGCAGGCACAGGCATTTATTGCAATTAACTGTATCCCACCCCAGGAGCTGATCGATCAGCAGTTAGAGGTTGCCATGAGCACGGCCACCCGGGAGCAGATCGAGGCTGTGATGCTGGAAAATATCGGCACACAGGTGGAAATCTCCCAGGAGGAGTTGCAGGGTTATCTGTCCTCCATGACCGACGAGGATCTGTTCGAGATCTATGAGCAGATGGTGGTCCAAAGCATCACCATGGAGTATGCGCAAAATGTTGCAGCACAGTTTACGGGCGTGTCTGCCGAGGAACTGGTTTACGGCCTGCAGGCTGCACTGCCCACCTATACCACCGAGCAATGCGCCCGGTATTACGATGAGATCGTGGAATTCTCCGATTCCACCTATGAGTATAACCTGCAGAAGATGGGTTATGTCCACCTGGACAGCCCCGCATCCATCAATATCTATGCCTCCTCCTTTGAAAATAAGGATGTGATCGTGGGAGCTATTGATGATTACAATGCAGGTGTAGAGGAAATGCAGAAGATCCGTTATACCGACTTCCTGGGCATTATGATGAGCTCCATTACCACCATTATCAATGCAATTTCCTATGTGCTGATCGCATTCGTATCCATCTCCCTGATTGTTTCCTCCATTATGATTGGTGTCATCACCCTGATTTCTGTGCAGGAGCGTACAAAGGAGATCGGCATCCTCCGCGCCATCGGCGCATCCAAACGGAATGTGTCCAGTATGTTTAATGCGGAGACCGTCATTGTGGGCCTGGCCGCAGGCCTCCTGGGCGTTGGCGTGACCTACCTGCTGATCATCCCCATCAACCTGATCCTCAATGCAGTTACCGGCATTGCCAACCTGAGGGCTATCCTGCCCGTTAACGCGGCGGTGATCCTGGTGGCCATCAGTGTTGTGCTGACTCTGATCTCCGGTCTGATCCCCTCCAGAAGCGCAGCAAAGAAAGACCCCGTTGTGGCACTGAGAACAGAATAATAGATATAAATTCGGCGGGAGCAAGCCCCCGCCCTACAAGTACCTTTGTTGGTATCGTAGGGCGGGGGCTTGTCTCCCGCCGAAAAGCTATATTGTTCAGGAATTTGCCAGTTTTTCCTTTTTCAGCTCGTTAAGCAGCTGGGGATAGAGCTGGCAGGTCATGCCGCCGTCCACGGTCAGCTCTGTGCCGGTGATGTTCTTGGACAGGTCACTGCCTAAGAAATAAGCGGCGTTCGCGATGTCCTCAAAGTCAGAAATATCACCGATGGGTGTAAAGCCGCCGTCCACGATGCGGGAATTGCCCATCTGTACCCAACGCTCGGTCTTGATGGTGCCGGGCAGAACCACGTTGCTGCGGATGCCGTACTTACCCAGATCAACGGCGAACGCCTTGCTCATGGAGTTGATGCCGCCCTTGGAGGCACAGTAGGCAGCCCGGTTGGGAATGGCACGGTAAGAGGTATTGGAGCCAATAAAGACGATAGCACCCTTGCCATGCTCCTTCATGCGGATGGCAGCCTGACGGACGATCATGAAGTTCCAAACTAAGTTGGTCTCAAAGACCTCCCGGAACTCCTCCACGGACTGCTCAAAGAAGTCCAGGCCCTTGGCAGGATTATTGCCAAAGCCCATGTTGGCGGCATTGAGCACAACAGTCTCCACAAAGCAGTCCTGTGCATCAATATCGGCAAAGGCGGCCTTTACAGCCTCCTCGTCCCGGATGCCCAGGCCGTAGCCCTTGGTATGTACGCCGTACTTGGCGGCAAGCTTGTCAGCGGCCTCCTGGGCACGTTCTGCACTGCGGCTGGCGATAAATACGCCGTAGCCTGCTTCAGCAAATTTTTCGGCGGTGGCATAGCCGGTACCAACCGTACCGCCGGTAATAAACACGCATTTTTTCATTATTATTTCCTTTCGAATACTCTTACATAGTCCACCAGGAAGGTATCCCCCTGGTTGTCGTAGGCATCCTGCACAGGCTTGTGATCCTCATAGCGGTAGCCCTTGACCTCGGTGGAGATCAGAATAAACTCGGGACAGGCAGTCAAGTGCTTGGTGATCTTGCCGTCCTCCACGCCGTCAATATAGAAGGTATAGCCGGTTTCGTCCATCATTAAGGTGAACACACAGTTGCTGTTGCCGTCCAAGTGGACACCCTTGTTGGTCCAGGCTTGCCAGGGCTGCTGCATCATGCTCATGCGGTAGTCTCACTTGCTGCGGTCTAACTCGCTGCCGTCAAACTCGTCACTCCAGACCATTTCCCAGTTGCCCTCGGGCAGCCAGGAGGCCTCGTGGCCGTTTACCTTGTATTCGTTCATAGCTTTTCCTCCTTAGAAGTAGAACTCAGTCTTTGCAGGACGAATATCGGTCAATGCACCGGTGTAATGACGGAGGGTATGTACCTGATAGGGATGCTCCAGGCAGGCCTCCTCATTGATCTCGATGCCCAGGCCGGGGCCGTCGGGGATGTAGATGCAGCCGTCCTCGTACTTGAGAGACTCATTGGTTACATCCTTACGCCAGTCCACATCGGAGTTCATGATCTCTAAGATGCAGAAGTTGTTACAGCAGGCAGCCAGCTGCAGGGTTGCGGCATTGGCAACAGGGCCGGAGGGGTTATGGGGTGCGAAGGGAATATAGCGGCTCTCTGCCTCAGCGGAGATCTTCTTCAGCTCCATGATACCGCCGGCATGGGAGATATCGGGCTGGATGTAGTCTGCAGGCATGATGTCGAAGAAACGACGGTAATCCCAACGGGTGTACAGACGCTCACCGGCAGAAATGGCAACAGGAGACTTGTCACGGACGGCTTTCAGTGCCTCCAGAGAGTCGGGAGGAGTGGGCTCTTCAAAGAACATGGGCTTGAACTGCTCCAGCTCCTTGGCGATCTTAATGCCGGTGGGGATGTTGAAACGGCCATGACCCTCGATCAGCAGGTCCACCTGAGGACCTACAGCTTCACGGACGGCAGCAACACAGCGCAGTGCCTTGTCCAGGTCCTGGTTGGAGATATCCATGTAGTTCTTGCCGAAGGGGTCCCACTTCATAGCGGTAACGCCACGCTCCACAGCGATCTTTGCCTTTTCGCCGAACTCTTCAGGCTCTTTTGCACCGGCAAACCAGCCGTTAATGTAAATACGGACCTTATCCCGGCACTTACCGCCCAGCAGCTGATAGACAGGCACATTCAGGCTCTTGCCTAAAATATCCCACAGAGCCATTTCCACGGCGCTGAGTGCGCTCATGAGCACTGCACCGCCACGCCAGTAGGCATCACGGTATACGCCGTGCCAAATGTCCTCAATGTTCCGGGGGTCCTTGCCTACGATGGCTTCCTTGATGTGCTCCACAGCACCCCACAGAGCCTTTTCCTTGTACTCCAAGGTGGCTTCGCCAATGCCGTCAATGCCCTCGTCGGTATAGACCTTTACGAAGACCCAGTTGGTACGGAAGCAGTCAACGGTAAATGTTTTAATGTCTGTGATTTTCATAATACGATCTCCTTATAAATAGTGGGTACAACTTTTTCTTCAACAGGGAACAGGTGCGCATCCAACTGATCGAACATGCCGGTGTGGATGGGGACAGCCTTCTTTGCGCCGGTTTTGCGGAAGAAGGCGGCGGCATCGGTCATGTTCATATTGTTGCCCACGCCGTTAATGGGCAGGAACACAACATCAATGTCCTTGGGCAGATCATGGAAGATCTCCTCGTTATAGAGGGTATCGCCGGTAATGTAGTACTTCTTTTCGCCGTCCTCCACAATAACGCCGATGGCGTAATCATCGCTGTGGGCGGCCTTCACAGCCTTAAAGGTCAGGCCGTACTCCGTCCAGCGGGTGTGGCGGTCAAAGAGCACATAGTTGTGACCGGGTGCTTCCTGACGGGCATTACCCCAAACAGAGGAGGGAGCCAGCACGGTCATGCCTCTGTATTTTTTCAGAAAAACAGGGGCGGTCTCCGGGTCATAGTGGTCCAAATGGTTGTGGGTGAAGATCATCACATCGGGCCGGATGTCAAAAAAGCGGGGGTCTACCGGAACTCTTCTGTAATTGGCAGGATTGACCTTCTCCACACTGTCGGACAGATAAGGGTCGATCATAACGGTGCACTGAGCGGTTTGCAGCAGGAGGCCTGCCTGGCCTAAAAACGTTACCTTCATAAAAATGTTCCTTTCTTGCTTTTTTGTAAATATATGTTATACTCATTATATAGAATAAATGGGCATATTTCCATTAATAATTTAGCGGTTTTTTTAGAAATATTATTTTTTCGGGGGTGAAGAGGTGGAATTTAAGGCAATGCAGGTGCCGCTCTATGGCGCATTTGATTCCAAAATTAAATTTCCCCGGGTGTTTAAGACCGAGCCGCGGCTGGTAGAGGACTTTGAAATTGAGCTCTATGTGGAGGATCAGCCGGGCATCAGCTTTATTGACGGACGGACCATCCCGCTGAAAAAGGGGACGCTTTTGTGCGCAAAGCCGGGACAGATGCGGTGCAGCCAGCTGCACTTTAAGTGCCTGTACTTCCACCTGAGTACCGGGGAGGAGCAGCTTGCAAAGCTGTTGCAGGGCTTGCCGGAGGTGTGCGTGCTGTCGGAGTTTGGGCCGATCGAGGAGCTGTTCCGCAAGCTTCTGCGGCTGGATGCGGAGAGCTTCCCTGAGGAGCGGCTGCTGCTGCAAAGCTGCCTGTTGGAGCTTATTTACACACTGCTGCAATATACCGGTGCAGCTGCCCAAACCGGCAGCAATGCCTACCGCCATATCATGGCCGGTATAGAGCGGTATATCCGGGATAATATTACCGAAAATTTAAGCCTGGAGGCACTGGCGGCAGTTGCCAATTTGTCACCCAGCTATTTCCATAAGCTGTTCTGTGCCCATTTTTCCATGACCCCCGGTGATTTTGTGATCCAGTGCCGGGTCTCGGCGGCGAAAAGCCTGCTGCTGGACGGGAATTTGCCTCTTGCAGATGTGGCTGAGCGTTGCGGTTTTACAAGCCAGTCTTATTTTAACTACCGCTTTAAGCAATCGGTGGGGCTCACGCCACTGCAGTACCGAAAAACCAGCCTGTCCCGTATGGAGGTATAAATGGAAAGTGCAGTTTTGACAAAACGGTATACCCTCGTAGACCTGCTGCGTGGTGTGGCGGTGATCGCCATGATCGTCTATCATACACTGTGGGACCTGGTGTATGTCCACGGTGTGGAGGTGGGCAGCTTTGGTGACCGTCCCTTAAGCCGGGTGATCTTCCAGGCCAGCATCCGCTGGAGCTTTATATTGCTGTCGGGCTTCTGCTTTCAGATGGGCAAGCGGCATTTAAGGCGGGGACTGACGGTTTTTGGCGGCGGTGTGGTCATAACCCTTGTGACCATGGTGGTCATGGGGGATTACGCCATCCATTTGGGTGTGCTGACCTTTTTGGGCAGCGCCATGCTGCTGACCATTCCAGCAGACAAGCTTTTCAGAAAAATACCCGGCTGGGTGGGTTTTCCTGTGTGTTTACTGCTGTTTTTGATGACGAAGCCATTGGTAGGTGGTTTCGTGGGCCTGGGGTCCTGGCGTGTGGCTGTGCCCCTTGAGCTTTATGCAAACTATTTTACCGCCTGGCTGGGTCTGCCGCCCTTTAGCTTTTCTTCGTCGGATTATGTGCCGATCCTTCCCTGGCTGTTTGCTTTTTGGATGGGCTATTTTACATACAGTGCCTTTAAAAAGTGGAACTGGCTGGGGGCTTTGCGGTGTGTGCATTTTGAGCCCCTGGAATGGATCGGCAGAAACGCACTGCTGATCTATATGCTCCATCAGCCTGTTGTGTATGGGGTTTTGTGGCTCATATTTGCAATATAGGGTTCCGGCGGGAGCAAGCCCCCGCCCTACAACCATAAACGGTATCGTAGGGCGGGGGCTTGCTCCCGCCGGTTATTCTTTATAATAGTCTGATGTCAGCATCAGGTTGCTGATCTGTATAAATTCTGCCGCAAGGGCATCCATTTTGCGGTTTTCCTCCTCCGTCAGGGTGGAGGCGGTGGACTTGACACCGCCGGTGATCCAGGTGCCGTCCGGGAAAATGGCGTAGCCCTGATAGCTTGGATCAAAGGCATCCTGTCCCAAATATTGCACATCTGTAATGCCCATCATATTCATGACCGTAGGCAGCAGATCTGCGGTGTTCAGGGTCTTGTCCACGGTTAGGCTTGGACCGTCTGCAGACCAGATAAAGCAAGGGGTCTTTTCAAGCAGCAGGGGATCGGTAACACCGGACAGTTCCAGGAGCTCCTCTGTGTTTTTATAGCCGTAGGTGTAGTGGTCGGTCATGGCAATGATTACCGTGTTTTCAAGCTGTCCGTGGGCATCCAGCTCCGCAAAAAGGCGGGCAAACATATCATCCACCAATTTGGCCTTGACCCGTGCGCAATCCTCTTCCTCGCTGCCGTACATCCCCCGGTATTGGGGATACTGCTTTAATGCCCGGTAGCTCAACACCTCGTTATACTTATAGCTTAAATGGGCGGAGCGGGTAATGATGGTGTTGAAGGTCTGTCCTTCCCGGAAGAAGCGGTCATTGAGGGCCTGATTATCAAACAGCAGCACCTCACTGTAAAGGGCCTCTTCATCGTCCGTATAGTCCTCGTAGCTCACATATTCTTCATAGCCTAAGGCCGGCTCAAATACGCCCCGGCTGTAGAATTTCGGGGTGTTATAGTGAAATACCAGGCTGTTGTAGCCCTCGTCGGTCAGTTGGGAGGCAATGGATTGGCTGTAGTCATTTGTCACATAGTCAAATACATATTTGCCGGTGGTGGGCAGATAGATGCCGGTATTCATGCAAAATTCGGAGTTCAGGGTGCGGGCGCTGCCATAGCCGGGAGTGTAGAAATCCGTAAACACAATACCCTCGTCCATGAGGCTGCAGATGGTGGGAGTATCCTCTTCGGTGATCATATAATCGTCCATGGACTCCATCAGCACCAAAACCACATTTTTACCCTCAAAAATACCGGTCATTTCGTTATCCTGGTGTGTTCCCCGGGCTTCAAAGTAAGTGTCAATGCGGCTGCGCTGGCTCTTCAGCTCTGTTTGATAGGCCGGGGTCAGCGGATAAAGACAGTTGACCCACAGATCCCGCCAGGTGGTGTGATAAATGCCGCAGAGGTTATAGAGCTTTTTGGCATCGTACATGGTTTCATAGACTGCGGTTTGAGAGGAAACCTGTTCGTATTCTGATCTTACACCCCATACACCCTCGTCACGGATGAATATTTCCTGGGGCAGGATGCACAGACAGATAATGGAATATACCACCGGGGCAAGGAGTCCCAGTTTCCACAGCTTTTTGGGGCTTTTTGGGTAAAAGATGATGACTGCAACGCCGATCCCGATCAGCACTGCACCGCCGATCCACCAGTTTGCACCGAAGGAGGAGATCACATCCCCCAGGAAGGTTGCGCCTTCATCGGCAAAGAAGATGGAGGAAAACCACATGAGCTTGTTAAAGACCCGAAAGTAGCCTACCTGGGCCAGTGTCCAAAGGGCTATTACAAAGTAGACGATACCAAAAACGATGCGGCCGATCTTTTTTGGAATAGCGTAGATCAGGCCCGCTAAAAGCAGTGCCCACATGATGCCAAACCGCAGACCAAGCCGGTCACCGGGCTGCAGCATACTATATGCAAACAGCTCTACTGCATAAAAAGCGGCAAAGAGCATCAAAAAGCCCAATAGATATTTACCTATACGAAACAGGGTTTTGAGCATAGGATTCTCCTTTGTTGTGAGGGTCAATAGTGATATTTTTTCTGTTTAATAAACAGGAACAGCAGGCCTGTGGCAACGGCGGCGATCTCTGCCACGGAGACGGACCACCAAATGCCGTCAACACCCCAAATAAGAGGCAGGAGCATCACGGCGGCGATCTGGAACACCAGTGTCCGCATAAAGGAAATGATGGCAGAGGTCAGGCCATCGCCCAAAGCCGTAAAGAAGCTGGAGAAGAACATGGCGTAGCCAACGAACAAAAAGGATACCGAGAAAATGATAAAGCCATGAACAGTCAATTCCAAAAGCTCTTTGTCATAGCCTACGAACAATAGGGACAGTGGCCGGGAAAGGCCAATGCTCAGGGCCACCATGGACAGGGAAAATGCACCGATGATCACCAGGCTCTTTTGCAGCAGGCTGCGCAGCTCCTGGTGGTTTTGTGCGCCGTAGTGGTAGCCAATGACCGGGCTTGTGCCGATGATATGACCGATAAAGGCAGATTGGAACAGCAGGTTTACATACATGATGGCACCGTAGGCCGCCACGCCGTTTTCGCCGGCAATGTTTAAAAGCTGTACATTATAGAGCATACTGACGATGGACATGGACACGTTGCTCAGCAGCTCCGAGGAGCCGTTTGTACAGGTTTTTAAAAGGGCTTTGCCATCATAGCCCGTCTTGCCCAGTCGCAGCAGGCTGGTGTTTTTGCGGGAAAAGTACACAAGCGGCACAACACCGCCTACCACCTGGCTCATGGTTGTGGCGGTTGCCGCACCCACAAGTCCACAGGGAATGACGGCAACCAGCAGCCAGTCCAGTACCACATTGGTCACGCCGGAGCCTACAGTAGCCCACAGGCCCAGCCGTGGCTTTTCGGCGGTGACGAAAAAGGTCTGAAACTCCATTTGCAGAATATTAAATGGAATGCCGAGGATGATGATCCGTCCGTAGGTCACGCAGTCCTCCAAAAGCTGGCCGGAGGCACCCATGGCAATGGCTACAGGCCTCAATATGATTTGAAACAGGATTGCAATTACTGTGCCCAGGATGATGGAGAAATACACCAGCAGGGAGAATGTGCGGTTGGCCTTTTCCGGCTTTTGTTCACCTAAGGTGCAGGAGATCAGCGCACTGCCGCCGCTGCCGATCATAAAGCCGATAGCCATGGGCACCATCAAAAACGGCATGATGAAGTTGACGGCAGCAAAGGGAGTCTTACCCACATAGTTTGAGACAAAGAACCCATCCACCACGCCATAAATGGAGATGACCACCATCATAATGATGCTGGGAAAAGTAAATTTCAGTATCCGCCCATAAGTAAAATGGTCGGAAAGCTTAATTTCTTTGGACATAAAATGCTCCTTGCATGGATGATTACTGTATAGGCACCGCTCCTGTGGTGACCGATTTACCACATTTCAGTTCGATCAAAACGATTTCCGGGCGGTTGGCGACACGCAGGGGGAACAGGCTGTTGCCAATGCCGCGGCTGACCACCATGGAGGTTGTACCGTCTTGGTACAGACCACTGTCATATTCGGGGAAAAGTCCCTGGCCCGGGGCAAAAAGTCCTCCAATAAAGGGCAGCCGGATCTGTCCGCCGTGGGCGTGTCCGGAAAGCACCAAATCAAAGCCCTGCTGCACATAGCTGTCGAAAAGCTCCGGGCGGTGGGACAGCAGCAGTGCGAAGCTTTCGGGATCGTAAACCTCTGCCATGGCGGCAGTAATGTCGGTATCCGAAAAGTCCGGGTCTTTAAGACCGGCCAGGGTGATTGTGTCTGCGCCTGCGGAAAGGGACATGGATTCGTTTTCCAGTACGGTCACGCCCAGCGCCGTCAACTGATCCCGAAAAGCGGGGTATTCATCAATGCGGGACTCATGGTTGCCTGGTATATAATAACAGGGCGCAATTGTGACAGCCCGCTCTATGAAGCGGAGTGCAACCCCGGTATCGGTTCTGCGGGAGTCGATCAGATCACCGGTGACAGCGATGATGTCCGGCTGCGCCTTGCGCAGCATATCCACAAGACCGTCTATTTCCGCATTATGCAGATCGGAAACCTGTGCAATGCGGTAGCCGTCAAAGCCCTGGGGCAGCTTGTCACTTGTGACCGTGTAACTGTTTAGCTCCAGGGCGGTATTGGCCCAAATGGCCTGACAGAGCAGTGCCAGCAGCACGGCGGCCAGGCAGCAGAGAATGATTCTTTTTCGTTTTTTCATAGGTCTCTTTTTAGTTGAAATACGGAAGCCTGCTTATTAAAAACCAGCTCCACAAAATGTTGTTCGTTTTGGACAGGGATGGCGGTCTGCATACCGCTGTAGACGGTTTTTGCACCGCCGTGGTGATTGTCTGTGCCTGCAAAGTGAATGAGGTTATAGGCATCGGCATAGTGCTTAGCCATGTCGTTTTGAAAGTCACTGCGGCAGGCATTAAAGACCTCTACGCCGTGAATACACCGGGGGTAGAGCCGAATATGGTCAATGTAGGAAGCTTCCAGGAAGGGGTGGGCCTGAATGACCAGCGCACCTTCATCCATAAAGAATTTCAGCTGCTCCGACTTTTTCATATCCCGGATTTCCGGGTGCCGCAAAAGCCAGGCCTTGTCTAATCCGTAAATAAGAAAGTCGGTACCACGGTAGGAGCTTTCCATGCCGAAAAAGACGGAAATGCCCAGTTCCTTGCCGATCTTTACAGCCTCCTCATAGTCTGAGCAGTAAAACTCGATCAATTCTTCATAGGGCAGGGCCTTGTCGATATTGATGTTGCCGTCAATAAAGTGGTTGGTGATAAAGACACCGGTGTATCCTGCGCTTTTATAAAACTCCAGATTCTCCCGAACGCCAACTTTGCCGCATTTGCTTACCGGGGCGGTGTGGAGATGAGTTTCATAAAGATACATATGCTCTAAAACCCGGGAGATTCTGTAGGGCTGCTCAATTGCAAGCGTAGCTGCCTTCAGCAGTACCGCCTGATCCTTCACCTCCGGGTCAGCAGCGGCTTCACAGGGCGAAATGCCGGTGAGGGCACACAGGAAGGTCAGGGCAGCCAGGTAGCGGCCTGTATCCTTGCTTAAATGGTAGCCGTCCCGGGTCAGGGGATAGCCAAGACCTGCAGTGCGGGCGTTGTGGATGGCTGTGCCGGTGGGGATGACCCGATCAATGTCGGCAGCAGAAGCCTGTTGTTCCGTGATCTGACAGATGGCCGCAAAAAGGGCATCCTGATCCCGGTCAAACGCAAGCATGTCCTTGTGGTCATGGGTGGGCTCGCCGGTCCAGGCCATGTTAAAAACAATTTTGGTATGGGGGCCTGCCAGCTCACGGACGGTCTTGACCAGGGCAGGCAGATCGGCATAACACGCCTCACGGATATAGCTGTTACCGCCGGAGGAGCCGTGCTGAATGGAGATATAATCCCAGTGATCCAGTGCAATGGCATCCCTGATCTTGAACTCCGGGGTGGAGGTCCATTCACCGCCACAGCTATCGGTATACAGATAGGCGGGCGTATCCTCCTGCAAATGCTGCCAGTGTTTGCAAATGGGACAGCCGGCAACATAAAGATTTCCAAAGTGTACCTGCTTCAGCCCCAATGCCTGTGCAACCATAGGAGCCTTCGTGATGGTATCTACAGAAAAGCTGTTGCCAATACAGAGAATTTTAATGTTCTTTTTCATATAAATCACCAAGCTACACTATAACATATATTTTTGGAAAGCGCAATAAAACAGAACGGAAAATTATTTACCGTAGGGAACGGATTTATCCGTTCCCTACGGCAGTGAAAATCTTTTTTCATTTTGAGAAAAAAGGACTTGACAAATGGGGTGCAGATGGATATAATAAGCGTGTTCTGTTTGAGCCGCCGGTATAGCTC
>CAYMPY010000041.1:0-14646 GCA_964392535.1 uncultured Oscillospiraceae bacterium | reverse complement strand
CCGGACCCACTGCTTAAAAGGCAGTTGCTCTGCCAACTGAGCTAGCGGATCATATTTGGCTGGGATGGCAGGATTTGAACCTACGAATGCCAGAGTCAAAGTCTGGTGCCTTACCGCTTGGCGACATCCCAATGTAATGCTGCCCAACTTCGGACACTTGCCGATTATAACACATCAAAAATGATTTTGCAACTGTTTTTTCTATTATATGAAAATTTTAACTTTTTATCCAAAAAACAGGGCCGGAAGAACCGGCCCTGTAGCAATTTACTGAGGTTTTTTAGCGGTAAACAGCACGATCAGCGCACCAACCAGGGCGCAGCCGGTGGACAGCCACAGCATGGTTTCCACGCCCATGAAGCCGCCGGTGGACATAGCAACCACATTACCAATGGAAATGGTGCCTGCCAGGTAGCTCTGCGCACGGACGGCATCCTCCTTGCCCATAACCTCACCGGCATAGGTGACGGATGCAATGGCATACAGGCCGTAGCCCACGATCTGTGTGGCGTGAGCCAGGTAGATATCCATTGCGCTGTCGGCAAAGGTCATACCCAAAGATTTGAGCAGGAACATGAAGCAGGAAATGCGAAGCAGGTTATTGCAGCGCATCTTCCGGGTCAGGAATGCAAAGCCCAGCATAATGGGCAGCTCCACATAGGTAGAAACCGCAGCAGCGGCACCCTGCACATCCTTACCCAGGCTCAAGGCATCTGTGATGTTTCCAAGGAACACCACCAGGTAATAATGGCTGATGTTCATCAGGGCTGCGCCCAGCAAGAACAGGGTAAACATCGGATTCTTTGCAAGGAAATTATCCTTTTTCTTTTCGCCCGCTACCTTGGGTGCGGCAACTGTTTCAGGCAGATGCTTTTCAACGCACATATGGAACCAAAAAACCGCCAGGATCAGGATGGCCGCCATGGTGCCGCCAACGGCAGGCACAGCGCCCTCACCGAATTTATCGATCAGCAGGCCGGAGCAGAGGGACACGGTAGCAAAGGCCACACTGCCAATGCCTCTTGCAACCGCATATGTAGCAGGTGCGCCCTTGGCAATGGCATCCATGCCCAGGGAATTGCACATACCGGGTGCCAGCTGCAGCAGAGTCAGCACCAGACAGATACCTGCAAGTGCCAGCACCTTGCTGCTCATCAGCATACCGCCAAGGCCCAGCAAAATCAGGGCCGCCAACGCAATCGTGGTCACATAAAGCTTCAGCTTCTGTGTGCGCTTGATGATCTCGCTGACGCCGATGTTTAAGAGCACAGATGCTGCCGCAGTAATACCCAGCACAAGACTGCACTGACCGCCGGTCAGGCCCTGGGCCTTCAAAAAGTCATTTGCAAAATAGATAATGACCGCATACATACCCCACATGGAGGCATGAATCAGACAATACGAAAGATTAGCCGTGGATTTTTTCATTCTGTTTCACCTTATTTTATATAAAATCTTAGTTATTTTATCATATATTACGAAAATAGCAAGAGTAATTTATGCCGTATTTACGCATATTTACCGCCCATAAATCCGTCATTTTGCCGCATGATAATTTTGAAAAGAGGTTATGGTGATGAGAAATTTTTTCAAAATACTGCCACTTGCGCTATGTTTGCTCCTGACAGGCTGCAATAAACCTCCAACACCGAAAAGCAAGCTGGTGACCGGGATGCGGGTAGAAATGCGGCAGGAGCAGGAAACGCTGTGCCGCAAATACACCGATCCCCAAAAAATAGAGGCCGTACTGAGCTATCTGCGGGCGCTTCAGGAGCAGGACCACAGCTGCAGCACACCCGAGCGGTATGCAGGACCACGCTATCGCATCGAGCTATATTACTCCGATGGCAGCACCGGCTATGTATTTCAGCACGCAAACCGCTTCCTGTCCCGGGACTTCCACCCATGGCAGGAAGTAAACAGCAAGTATGCCGCATTTTTACTGCCACTCATTAAAAGCATACCCAATGATTAAAATTTACAAATAATCCTTTATTTTTCAGAAGAACAATGCTATACTGTAACTATAACCACAATAAAAAGGTGGAAAATATGAAATTTAAGCTGTTTTTTATTTTAATATTGGTTCTGTGCCTTGCGCTGTGTGGCTGTAAGCAGGAGCCTTTGGAGGCTACTGTGCCCACCGATGTGGCCACCGAGCCACCTACGGAGCCCCCCGCCCCCAAGGCCGGACTGCTGCTGCGAAACAGCTGCGCCGACGAGCAGGACGGCATCCTGGTGCAGCAAGCCATGGAAGCACTGGGCTATGAGGTCCTTGTGCGGGACGGCAAAAATGACCAGGCAAAGCAAAATAAACAGGCTGCTGCCCTCGTAGAAGCAGGCTGTGAAATTCTGGTGCTGCAGCCGGTAATGGTCACAGGCCTTGATGTGCTTCTGCAAGAGTTCGCCGAGGTACCAGTGATCGTGCTGGATGCCCAGCCGGAGCTGGGAGAGGAATTTCAGAATGTAACCGTCCTGTGCACCCGTGAGGAGAACGAAGGCATGGTAGCGGCTTCCCTGCCGGCAGCCTTGCCAAATGTTGGCGATCTTAACGGAGACGGTACTGTATCCCTCATTTTGGTACAGGGCCCGGAGGATGATCCGGAGGCCGCCGGAATCGCTGCTGAATTTACCGCACTGTTAAACCCGGAGACCCACATTGTTTTGGACACTGTTTCTGCCCAGTGGAATGAAAGCAGCAGCAAAAACAGCTGCGCCCAACTGCTTGCAAAGCACGGCCCGGACATTGAGGTGATCGTCACCTTTGATGAAGAAATGGCCCTGGGTGCCATTGCCGCTGTGGAAAACGGCGGCTGGGTCCCCGGACAGGATTTCTATCTGATAACCATCGGTAACTCCACCACCATCCGAAACGAGCTCCAAATCGGACGGCTCAGTGGTCTTGCTGCCCCGGATAGGGAGGCCCGCCTGCAGCTGCTGCAGCAGTTGATCACCGCCCTGACTACCGGCGAACCCACTGAAAGAGTCAATTATATTGATTATATTTCAATAACACCGTAAAATATATTACAGATTCAGCATACAGCCTCGCGGTGGGAGCAAGCCCCCGCCCTACCACACACCTTAAAAGGGATCGTAGGGCGGGGGCTTGTCTCCCGCCGTTTATACAAGGCTTTTGATCTCAATACCTTCAGCGGCAAGGGTCTGACGGATCTTCTGCACAAACAGCAGTGCATGGTCACTGTCACCGTGGACACAGACTGAATCGGGGCAGATCTCAATTTCCTTTCCGTTTACGGAGGTGACGGTATGATTTTTGATCATGCCGACGACCCGCTTTACAGCCTCTTCCTCATCGGTGATCATGGCACCGGGCTTTATACGGGCAACCAGTGTGCCGTCATCCTCGTAAGCACGGTCTGCAAAGACCTCTGCAGCACAGGGCAGGCCCAGTTTCTTTGCCTGGGTAAGCATTTGGCTGTTTGCAAGACCCATGAGGATCAGGCTGTCATCCACAGCCAGAATACCCTTACAAATGGCTTCTGCCAGCTTTTCGTCCTTAGCGGCCATATTATATAGGGCGCCGTGGGGCTTTACATGCTGCATTTTTACGCCATTTGCTTTACAGAAGCCGTACAGCGCACCTACCTGATAGGTCACCATAGCCTGGGCATCTGCGGGAGAGACGGCCATATTCCGTCTGCCGAAGCCCTGAAGATCGGGAAAGCCCGGATGTGCGCCCACAGCAACACCGTTTTGGGCACAAAGCTCCACGGTCTTTGCCATAACCAGGGGGTCACCGGCGTGGAAGCCACAGGCAACATTGGCAGAGGATACCAGCGGAATGACCGCTTCATCACGGCCAATTTTATATGCGCCGAAGCTCTCGCCCAGGTCGCTGTTTAAATCTACTTTATACATCATATCAATCCTTTAACAGAGCATTTTTCACATCGGTTATAAACATATGGCCGGGTGCATGGGAGATGGCAATGGGAGGTGCTGCACTCATGACCACGGACTGGGGCGTAACACCGCAGCACCAGAACACAGGGATCTCCCCTTCCTTAATCGTAACCGCCTCGCCAAAGTCCGGCTTCATGATATCCTTAATACCGATGGCCGCCGGGTCACCGATGTGGATGGGTGCGCCGTGGACACGGGGCATGGAGGATGTGATGCTGACGGCACGGATGGCCTGATCCGCAGGCATGGGACGCATACTGACCACGGTCTTTCCGTGGAAAATACCGGCGGGATCGCAATCCATGTTGGTTAAATACATGGGCACGTTCCGTCCCTCCTCGATATGCCGCACCGGCACACCGGCAGCAAGCAGCTCGCCCTCAAAGGAGAAGGAGCAGCCGATCAGGAAATACACAAAATCGTCCTGCCACAGGTGGGAAATATCTGTACACTCCTCGGTCATCATGCCGTTTTTCCACACTCTGTACCGAGGCAGATCCGTAGCAACGTCTGCACCCTTTGCCATACGGCTGATGGTGCGGCTGCCCACATCACCCACCTCCAACACCGGGCAGGATTTGGGGTTACGCTGGGTAAACAGCAAAAAGTCATAGGCCTGGGCCTTGGGCAGGATCAGCAGGTTTGCCTGGGCGTAGCCATCGCACATACCGGATGTCTGTCCGCTGAGCGTCCCTTCCCGGATCAGCTGCCGCACCTGAGCAGGCTGCATGGTTGAATAATCCATAATTTCCTCCTATTTGGAAATGCAAATTCTATATTGCAGACGGGTTAAGCTCGTCTGCTCTTCTTTTTTAAGACGCAGAGCCTCCTGCATGGTCACCGCACGGAACCGAAGAGCCGTACCGGGCTTTGCCTGGGCGATCCGCTTCAGGTCCGCAGAAATGACCGTTGCAATTTTGGCGTAGCCACCGGTGGTCTGCCGGTCTGCCATCATGATAATAGGCGTGCCGGAGGACGGGATCTGCACTGCACCGGTGGCAATACCGTCGGAAATAATATCCACGCCGTTTTTGTTTTCGATCTTCGGGCCTTCCAGCCGCAAACCCATGCGGTCCGATTGCTCACTGACCCGATATACCCGGGAAAGGAAGGTACGGATGCCCTCGTCGGTAAACATATCCTCCTGGGGGCCTAAGACCACACGAAGTGTCAGCGGCGTATCCATATAATTTTCCGGGGTAAAGCTGTGGCAGCCGATCATGTCGGTGGTCAGCTGATAGCGCAGCGGCAGCGCATCGCCTTTTTTCAGCGCTCTGCCCGTAAAGCCACCTAAGCCGCATTTTAAGTTTGTGGACATACTGCCCATTACGAGGGGAAGCTCGAAACCGCCGGACACTGCAAGATAGGTACGCATGCCCTTTGCGGCGTAGCCGCAGGATAACACATCCCCGGCATTTACCTCCAGGGTCTTATTCATGGAAACGGACTCACCGTTTATTTTAGGCTGCATATCTGCGCCGGTCAGGGCAATGGCACAGGAGCTGTCAAACCGCACTGTCATACCCATGGCGGTCATTTCCACCGCACCGTCACCGGGGGCATTGCCCACCAAAATATTGGCAAGCTGCAGCGCAAAGCTATCCATTGCACCGCCGGGAGAAAAGCCGGTACTCATATAGCCAAAACGGCCCAGATCCTGCACCGTGGACAGCATACCGGGGTTTAAAATATGTACCATTATGCTTCCTCCATCTGGATGGTGCCGTCACCTGCAGCGATCCGGTCAAATTCTTCCCCGGTGATGGGATAAAAACGGATGTAGTCACCGGCTCTGTAGACGATGGGCTCTGCACGCTCCGGGTCGTAGACCTTCACCGGGGTCTTGCCAATAAGCCGCCAGCCACCGGGAGAAGCCAAGGGGTAAATGCCGGTCTGCTTGCCGCCAATACCCACCGCACCGGCAGGAATACGGGTTCGGGGGGACTCCAGCCGGGGTGCTTCGATCCGGGGGTCCATGCCGCCTAAGTAGGGAAAACCGGGCAGGAAGCCCAGCATATAAATGAGGTAATCCCGACCGCTGTGAATATCAATGACCTCCTGCTCCGTTAAGCCTGTCAGGCTGCACACATCGGCCATATCGGGCCCATAGGCACCGCCATAGCACACCGGGATCAGAAAGACCCGGCGGCTGCCTGCGGCATCCGGCTTATACTGCTCCATTGCTTTCAGGATCTTCTCCCGCAGTTCCGTCACAGAAAGCACAAAGGGATCAAAATACACGGTCATACTGCAAAAGGTGGGGACAGTTTCCAATACACCCTTAAAGTCCTTTTGGGTCAGCCGCTCAGCCAAAAACCGCAGCTTATCCGCCACCTCTTCGTTAATCTCTTTGGACAGCTCCACGGTCAGGGCGCTGTCACCGCAGCTGAGAAAGCGAACGGACTCATTCATGGAAAAATCCCAGCCCTTCTACCTGGTCGAACCAGTTTTTACAGGTCTCCCGCAGCTCCAAAGCACGGCGGACCATACTGCCCATGAGCTCCACAATGGGCAGCATGATATTAAGCCCAAAGCCGTCAATGGCCGGGGTCAGCCAGCCGTACATATCGATCATACCGCAGCGGCTGGCGCAGGTCAGCACCTGCTCCTCCAGCTCCTTCGTGTGCATCAGCTCCGGGTCCTCCAGCAAAAAGCCCATGGCGGCGATCATGGCATAGCAGCCCCAATCGGACACCGTTGCAGTGATCAGATTATCGGTCTTGGTATGAACGCCGATGATCTCACCCTTGGGGATGTAAGTATTTAACGTATCAGAAACACTGCCCATGCCGATCTCGTTGCCCAGGTCACCGATGGCAATATTCAGCACGCCCATCTGCTGCAGCTTTTCAAACAGCACATCCTGCTTTGCCTCGATAGCGGTCACATCGATACCGGTGGCGTTATGGTACACGCCCTGTCCGTTGCAGCCGGGGCACTCGATGCTGACCACTGCCGCAGGCTTTGCGGCGGCGATCAGGCGGTCTGCCTGCTTTGGTGCTTCCTGTTCATCCTTGGTAAAAACCACAACACCCATAGAAACAGGGGTTTCCTTCAGCAGGTTTAAGTCCTCAAAAAGATGGAGACCTGCGCAGGCAGACATCTCCTGCACCGCCTTGCGGCACTCCTCCGGGCAAACCAATACAGGCTTTGCGCCCAGGCCCTTAACCAGCGCACGGCACAGCAGCACAGAGCTGACAATACCGTCGGTCTCCGCCTTATTCCAGGGCGGCAGCACAAAGCCGGTGAGGATATACACAAAATCTCCGGGCCTTACGGTGTCGATCAGCTTCTGCGCCGCATTCATACAAAGAGGCTTATTCTGAAGCTTTCGCGCAGCGCTGTATAAAATCTTGCAAACGCCGTAGCCTCTGGGGTCTAAGTTCGCCAGGTCGTCCAGACTCTGGCCCAAATTCAGTACCGTCAGTTCCTTCTGTGTCATAGAGGTCTCCTTTATTTATACATTATATATTGATTTTAATACCAAACAGTGTTATAATCAAATACAATAATATATATGTTTCCCATAGATTTTATTTATAGAGAGGTGCGGCCATGTTTTCCCATGCGGACTATGTATATGCGGTATACGAAGAACGGTCCTTTACACGGGCGGCAGAGAAGCTGTATATTTCACAGCCGGCGCTGTCTGCCACGGTGCGGAAGCTGGAAAAGGACTTGGGCTACCCCATTTTCGAACGGGGCATTAAAGAGGTCGTGCCCACAGATATTGGCATGAAGTACATTGAAGCCGCCGAGCAGGTATTGGCCATTGGCAGACAGTTGCAGCGGCAGACCGATGACCTGCTGCAGCTGCGTACCGGCAGCATCACCTTGGGCAGTACCACCTTTATTGCCTCCTACGTTCTGCCCAGTCTTTTGCGGGAGTTTGGGCGGGTCTATCCGGGCATCACCGTTAATCTATTGGTGGAGCAATCCACCATTTTACAGGAAAAGCTGGAAAAGGGCCTTGTGGACCTGGCTATTGACAACACTCTGTCCTGCAATGACGAATACGAATACTGTCCCTTGTTTACAGAACGGATCATTGTGGGCGTACCGGAGGAGTATCCCATCAATCGACAGCTTGCCCATTTACAGCTGCCGCTGAGTCCGGAAGGGTGGGCAGAGCATCCCAAGCTTGACATGGCGCTGCTGGCAGATCAGCCCTTCATTTTATTAAAAAGCGGCAATAATATGCGGCAGACCGCCGGGAGCATCTTTGCAGAAAAGTCCATTATGCCCAGGGTCAGCTATGAATTCGACCAGCTGATGACCTCCATCAGCTTTGCCCAAAACGGTTTGGGCGTGTGCTTCCTGACCGATACCCTGCTGCGCTGGGGGCAGGCCTGTAAAAATCTCACGCTCTACCAGCCGGAAACCGCATTCCCGGAGCGTATTTTATACGCCATCCGCAAAAAGAACAAATACCTGCCCTCCGCAGCACAGGCCCTGCTGGAGTTTTTAAAGGACCGAATTTCATAGAATAAAAAAGCTGTCTCACGAAAATAACAAATCGATCAAACACCGTAGGGACACCCCTCCGGGGTGTCCGAAAAGAGGGCAACCGATACAAAAATGTACCGGTTGCCCTCTTTTTTGTGGGTTTTGCGGACACCCGAGGACGGGTGTCCCTACGATCAATGATTTTGAGACCGCATTTTTATTTACTTTCCAAATGGACGTTTAAATGGGGATAGGTCATTTTGATGCCGTTTTCATCGAACACGGCTTTTACCCGCTTATTGACCTCACAGGTGGTGGTCCAGAAGTCCTCCGATTTACACCACACCTGCAGAATATATACGATGGCGCTTTCACCATAGGCAGAAACAGCTGCGAAGGCCGGCTTTTTCTCTAAAATGGTGGGTACGGTTCCTGCCTGCTTTAATGCTTCGATAACCTGCTCTACAGGGGTATCGTAGGAGGCAGAGACCTTCACATCCACACGGCGGGTACCGGCGGTGGTGTAGTTGACGATCTCCGCAGACACCACAGAGCTGTTGGGAATGGAAATGGTCTTATTGTCCGCCGTGGTCAGCTTTGTATAGGTCAGACCAACCTCCCGGACCGTGCCGGACTGGCCTGCAATTTCCACAAAGTCACCGGAGGCAAAGGGCTTGTTGCTCAGCAGTGTAAAGCCGCCTACCACATTGGAAAGGGCGTTTTGCAGTGCCAGGGAAATGGCCAGGGTCAGAACACTTGCCAGTGCCACCACACCGGTTATATCAATACCCAGAGCAGATGCCACCGTCAGCAGCAGCATCAGGTACAAGCCCACCCGGATCACAGATTTGACCAGGGTGTGGGCAGCCTTTTCCAGCCTGGATTTTTCCAGGGCCTTGCCCACCAGCTTCATAACGATCCGAATGACAATAAGCCCCACCACAAGCAGCAGGATTGCAGGCAATACACTGCTTAAAACATAGTTACCAAGGCCTGCAAGCAGGTCTTTTATAAAATTCCACATAGAGGTATTCTCCTTTAAACAACTCAAGAAACGGCATCGAACTGGGATTGATACAGCTGGTAGTAGAAGCCTTTTTCTGCCATGAGGCTTTCATGGGTGCCCTGCTCCACCACATGGCCCTTATCCAGCACCAGGATATTATCCGCAGAACGGATGGTGGACAAACGGTGCGCAATGACAAAGCAGGTCTTGCCCTTCATGAGGGTACGCATGGCGGCCTGGATATGCTGCTCGGTGCGGGTATCCACGTTGGAGGTGGCCTCGTCCAAAATCAGCATTTGGGCATCCAGCAGCATGGCTCTTGCAATGGTTAGCAGCTGCTTCTGTCCCTTGGAAATGGAGGTGCCGTTATCCGACAGCACGGTATTATAGCCCTCGGGCAGACGGCGGATGTAATTGTGAATGTGGGCGGCCTTGGCGGCAGCAACCACCTGCTCCATGGTGGCATCGGGCTTTCCGTAGGCAATATTCTCAAAAATCGTGCCGTGGAACAGCCAGGTATCCTGCAGAACCATAGTATAGGCCTTTCGCAGAGAATCCCGGGTCACTTCCCGGATATCGTGTCCGTCCACATAAACGCCGCCGTCATTTACATCATAAAAACGCATAAGCAGGTTGATGATGGTGGTCTTGCCTGCGCCGGTGGGGCCGACGATGGCCGTCAGGCTGCCGGGCTTGGCGTGGAGGTCCAGGTTCTCAATGATGGGCTTACCGGGGTCATAGGAGAAGTCCACCTGCTTCAACTCCACATCGCCCTGCACATCCGTAAGCACCAACGCATTTTCTGCATCGGGCTTTTCGGGGTCTGAATCGATCAGGGTAAACACCCGCTCTGCCGCCGCAAAGGAGCTCTGCAGCTCCGCCAGAATATTGGCAAACTCGTTGATGGGGCCGGAGAATTTATGGGAGTACTGGACAAAGCTGTTCAGATTACCGATGGTCAGCTTACCATTTATCAGCATGCCTGCGCCGAATACGCTTACCAGTGCCAGGGAGACGTTATTGATAAACATAACCGAAGGACCGGTGATGGTGCCGTTGGCCTCGGCCTTGGTGTAGGCATCCACAGCCTCTTTGTTCTTCTTCTCAAAGGCATCCAGCACTGCCTGTTCTCTGCCGTAAGCACGGATGGTCTTTTGGCCGGAGAGCATCTCCTCCACAAAACCATTCATTTCACCCAGCTTTGCGGACCGTCTGCGAAACAGCGGGCGTACACGCTTGGTCAGCCAACGGGTAAAGATAAAGGTGGAAGGAACAGTAAATACAAATACCAACACAAGCTTGGGCGCAATGGTCAGCATCATAATAAAGGATACCACCACCGTGATCACGCTATGCAGGATCTGCACCGCATCGGAGGAAAGGCTCTGATTGACCGTATCCACGTCATAGGTAACGGTGGAAATGATGTCACCTGCCTGATAGCGGTCAAAGTAGCCAACCGGGAGTCTTGTCAGATTGTCAAAAATGTCACGGCGCATCTGCTTGGTCACAGCACGGCTCAGCCGCACCATGGCAATATGCAGGAAATACGACAACACTGCCGAAGAAATATAGAATATGACCATCAGTGTAGCGCAGTGGAAAACAGTGCCAAAATCCACCTTGCCTGCACCAAAATCGATGGCATCCAGCGCCTTGCCGGACAACTTGGGGCCGTACAGGGACAGCACGCTGCTGGCTACGGAGCAGCACAGGGCAATAATCAGCAGCAGCCGGTTTTTGCCTAAGTACTTCCAAAGCCGTAACAGGAGTTTTTTGCGGTCTATCGTTTTACCCTCAAAGCGGCGTCTGTCACCGCTGACCTCGGCACGGGAATACCGTCCGCCGCCGATCATTCCGGGAGCTGCCATTTAAACCGCCTCCTTTCCGTCACCCATTTGGGTCTCGGCAATAATGCGATACTCGTCACAGGTCTCCATCAGCTGCTCATGGCGGCCTGCACCGATGACCTGGCCGTTATCCAGCACCAAAATCAGATCTGCATGGCGCAGGGAGCTGACACGCTGGGCAATGAGCACCGTTGTGGTATTGCGATAATTCTCACGAAGGGCACGCCGGAGGCTTGCATCGGTCTTATAGTCCAGCGCAGAGGAGGAATCGTCCAGCACCAGAATTTCCGGGTTGGCAGCCAGGGCCCGGGCGATCAAAAGCCGCTGCTTCTGTCCGCCGGAGAGGTTGTTGCCACGGACGGTGACCTCCGCATCCATACAGCCGTCCTTCTGACTGATAAACTCCGCAGCCTGGGCATTGTCTGCGCCCTGTTCCAGCTGCTCGTCTGTCAGCTCACGGAAGAAGGAAATATTATGGCCGATGGTGCCTTCTGTAACAAAGTCGTTTTGGAACACCACGCCAAACTTTGCGCGAAGGGTCTCATAGTCGATGGCGCGGATATCCTTGCCATCGATCAGCACGGTGCCGGAATCGGCATCATAGAGCCGCAGCAGCAAATTGATGATTGTGGATTTACCCGAACCCGTGGGGCCGAGGATACCAAGGGTCTGTCCATGCTGTAGCTTAAAGCTGATTTGGCTCAAATCATGATCCACACCGGTGTAGGAGAAGCACACATCCCGGAACTCGATATGGGGTGCATCTTCCTCTGCAGCCTGCTGCTCCAGCACCTGCAGGTCCTCCTTTAGCTCCAGCACTTCGCCAATACGCTTGGCACTGGCCTCTCCCTTACTCCACATGATAAACACACGGGTGATGGCCATGGTCGCCGTAAGGATCTTGGTGAAATACTGCAAAAATGCCACGATGACACCGCTTTGGATGGCGCCGCCATTGACACGGTATGCGCCAAATACCACCACCAGCGTCAGGCCTAAGTTCATGGTCACACTGGTAACCGGGCTTGTGATGTTATTGATGGTTGCCGCCTTTTGGGCGGTGGCACTGTGCTCCTCATTGATCTTATGAAACCGCTCTTTTTCATATTCGGTCTTGCTCAGAGCCTTAATAACACGAATACCGGTGATATTTTCCTGACAGACCCGGACAATATCGTCCTGGATCTCCTGGGTCTTGCCAAACAGGGGCACGGTCTTTCTTGTAACCAATATAACCGTAATAACGATCACAGGCAAAAGACCGATCAGCACCAGCGCCAGCTTGGGGTCCATGGACAGCATCATAACAATACCACCCAGCAGCAAAATGGGCGCACGAACGCCGATGCGCTGAATACGGGTAATCAGCTGATTGAAGTTATAGGTATCACTGGTCAGTCTGGACACCGCTGAGGAAGTGGTCAGCTTATCCATCTGCCGCGCAGAAAGACTGCCCAGCTTTTCATACAGGTCATAGCGCAACTTTTTTGTGATCTTGCCGCCGCTGATGGCAGCCATGCGGTTTGCAAGAATGTTGCATGCAACACCCACAATTGCAAACAACAGCATCAGGCCACCCATCAGATAGACCTGACCGATGCTTCCGCCATTTTTTACCTCAGGCACAGTGGTATCGATGATGGTCTGCATCAGGCGGGGAATCATCAGCTCCGCCGTGGTGGCAATAAATTTAATACAAAATGTCAGCACGATCACCCATATATAGGGTTTTATGTATGGCATCAATTTTTTCATAGTCGGTTATCCTCCATCCACTGGCCTGCCCTGGCCTTGATCTTGGCCAAAAGCTGTTCCAGTGTTTCCTGCTCCTGGGGCGTCATATCCTGCAGAAGCCGTTCACGCCAGGCCCGGTACACCGTCCGGATCCGGGGCAGCATTTCCAAACTCTTTTCCGTGGGATAGCACCGCAAAACACGGCGGTCATTGGGCGATGTCTCCCGCTTTACAAGGCCCATATCCTCCATGGCAGCCAGCTGCCGGGCAATGTTCGACTTATTCAGCACCACCCGCTTCCCCAGCTGCTCCTGGGAAATACCCGGCTCATGACAAATGGCAAGCAGGGAGCCGGCCTGCCGCCCGGTGATCCCCAGTGCCTCCAGCTCCTGATTCCGATAGTGGGCACCGCAACGGGAAATAAAGGTCAGATCCCGAACAATATGTGCCACATGACCACCTCCTAAAAAAATCGTTGCAAACGAAACAGTTTCATTTGCAACGATTATAGCACAGGGGTATTTATTTGTAAATAGCTTTTTGAAAAAATGCCCAGATTATAAGAAAATGTACTTGAGCACAAACAGCAGTGCAAGGACATACATCAGGGGCGATATCTTCTTAGCCTTGCCGGTAACCAGATTAATGACCACATAGGAGATGATGCCCAGGCTAATGCCCTCGGAAATGGAATAGAACAGGGGCATGGCGATAATGGCAATATAAGCGGGAATTGCCTCGCCCAAATTATCATCATCGAAGCGGATCTCGGTCACGGAGCTAACCATCAGGAAGCCCACCATGATCAGAGCAGGTGCGGTTGCAAAGGCGGGAATAACCGTAAACAGCGGTGCAAACAGGGTGCTGAGCAAAAACAGCAATCCTGCCACCAGAGCTGTCAGACCGGTGCGGCCGCCTGCGCCAACGCCGGAGGCGGACTCCACAAAGGTGGTAACGGTGGATGTACCCAAAACTGCGCCAACGGTGGTACCAATGGCATCTGCCATCAAGGCAGGTTTAATACCGGGCAGACGACCATCCTTGTCCAGCATATCGGCCTTGGTTGCCACGCCGATCAGGGTACCCAGGGTATCAAACAGATCCACGAACAGGAACGCAAAGATCACAACCATGAAATCCAAAGGCTTGATCACTGAGAAATCCACCTTAAAGCACTGACCGAAGGTCTTGCCCAAAGAACTGAAGTCCACAGAAATGAACTTCGTGGGAATGAGAGAATAGAAGCCTGCATCGGCATTGGGGACATACAGGCCGGTCAGCTGGCAGATAATGCCCAGGACCCAGGTAGCCACGATACCGATCAGGATAGAGCCACGGACATTTTTAATATGCAGCGCAGCGGTGATCAGCACGCCGATGAGCGCAAGCAGGGCGCAAACGCCATGGGTGGTGAAATCCTTGGTAAAGCTGGTAATGGTAACCAGTGTGCTGGCATCCACTGCAAGGCCGGCGTTCTGCAGGCCGATAAAGGCAATAAACAGGCCGATACCAACGGAGACACCACGCTTCAGCGTGAGGGGAATTGCATTGAAAATTGCTTCACGGATGTTGGTCAGAGAGAGGATAATGAAAATAATCCCCTCCGCAAACACCGCCAGCAGTGCGATCTGCCAGCTATAGCCAAAGCCCAGAACCACTGTATAAGCCAGGTAAGCATTGAGG
>CAYMPY010000040.1:0-14998 GCA_964392535.1 uncultured Oscillospiraceae bacterium | reverse complement strand
CATCGAGGTCGACTTCTCATCTTTATTTGGTTCACATCATTTTAGCACATACACTAATACATATAAACGGTTTTATCCATAAAAATCGGGTACCCAACAAGAGTACCCGATTAGAAAATTATTTATTTAGCACTTCAATAAAGGCTTCCTTCACGATTTGCAGGCCCTTCATCAGCACATCATCCTCGATCACGAGGGTGGGCATCAGCTTCACGACGCAGCTGCCACGACCGGCACGTTCGACAATCAGCTTTCTGCTGAAGCAAGCCTCCACAATGGCTTCACTGAAGGGGTCTCCGCCCAGCTTGGAGCAATCGATCCCCCACATCATGCCAATACCACGGCAGAACAGCCGATCATCCAGGCTCAGAATCTCCTTCTCGATGAACGACCGAACAATCTCGCCCTTACGCTTCGCCTCTTCGTCCAAACGATGCTCCACCATATATTCCAGTGCAGCCTTACCGGCAACAAAAGCAAGCTGATTACCACGGAAAGTACCGTTATGCTCAGCAGGCTTCCAGATATCCTTATCAGGGTCGATCAGCAGAAGAGACATGGGCATACCGACACCACCGATAGACTTGGAAAGCATGACCATATCGGGCTTAATACCGCTCCGCTCAAAGGAGAAGAATGTACCGGTTCTGCCGCAACCTGCCTGAATATCGTCAACAAGCAGTAAAATATCGTTATCATCGCAGAACTTTCTGCACTTGGTCAAAAACTCCGGTTCAAAGGGATAAATACCGCCCTCTGCCTGAACAGTCTCCATCACAAGAGCCGCAGGCTTGGCAACACCGGAATGATCGTCATCCAGCATACGCTGCATATAAGCGATCACATCCAACTCCGGGAACATATAGGGTGCAGGAATATGCGTCACATTACCAAGCTCAACACCTGCTGCATTCCGGGCATAAGCCTCTGTAGTGAGTGCAAGAGAACCAAGGGTCATACCATGGAAGCAGCCCATAAAGGCCCACACATTGGATCTGCCGGTAACCTTACGAGCCAGCTTCAGTGCAGCCTCAACGGAATTGGTACCTGTAGGACCACAGCACATGATCCGATAGTTCAGGCCACGGGGCTTCAGGATTTTTTTCTGCAAGGTGTCAATAAATGCACGCTTTGCAGGCGTATACATATCCATACCATGTAAAATACCGTCAGACTGCAGATACTCCACCATTTTACCGATAATATAATCGTTATTATGGCCGTAGTTCAGTGCGCCCGCACCGCAAAAGAAGTCAATGTAACCATTGCCCTCTTCATCATACATCATTGCACCCTTACCCCTTGTAAAAACGGCAGGAAAATGTCTGCAATAGGAGCGGACAGAGGACTCATATTGTTCAAAAGTTTGTGTATTCATAGGAAAATTCCTCTTATATATAATTTATCTTTTGAATTATAGCACACTACTGCAAAAAAATCAATTATAATCCAAGATTTTCTCCAACAATTATAAACTTGATACGTCCACCTACCCGACCATGGCGAGTGATAAGCATCTGATTACAGATGCAATCCGGTGCTTTGCAATCGGAGCAGGTCCCGGTTACGGTACAGGGAACATCCTTAGAAAACCGCTGCTGATTCACGGGAGCCGCTACGGTTCGAGCTCTCTTAATTGCAGAATCCAGGTCATCTGTAACCTTATTCATGCCTGCGATAACTATGACCTGCTTGGGGCCATAGATAATTGCAGCACAGCGGTTACCATATCCATCGATATTCACCATTTGGCCGTCCATACTGATCGCATTTGCGCCTGTTAAGAAGAAATCAGCTCCTAAACAATCACGCATAGCCTGCTCCCGCTGCTCCGGCGTTTCCGCAAGATCGCGATCGATCACTTTGTAGTTTCCAGCAGACAGTGCCTTCATAAGACCAATTTGCTGTGCGGACATCGCACCGCCCCAGCCTACAGAACTCCCTTGCGGAATAAGCTCCAAAACTTTGGAAAGTGCTTCTTCTTTATTATCGCAATAATACGCATCAAAATGGCGGCTTTTTAAATTCTTAACTAACTGTTCGCCCCTTTTTTGATAATATAGCTTCATCGGCTCCGTCATATCAAAACCTCCTCACAGATACAGGCGGACCGAAGTCCGCCTGACAACATAAATCCATTATACGCCTAACAGCTTTTCCAGTGCAGCCAGCTTCAGGCAGGTGCAGAACACATCCATTGCCTTCTCAAGCTCCTCAACCGGAGGCAGACTGGGGGCAATACGAATATTGGAATCCTGCGGATCCTTGCCGTAGGGATAGGTAGCACCTGCATCGGTCATTGTAACACCGGCCTCTGCTGCCAGTGCCAAAGCCCGCTTTGCAGTACCGGGCATGGTGTTGAGGCTTACAAAATAACCGCCCTTGGGCTTATTCCACTGGGCAAAGCCACAGGGAGCAATTTCCTGATCCAACACATCCAGGACCATTTTGAACTTCGGCGCCATGATGCCTGCGTGACGCTTCATCAGCTCCAGCGTAGTCTTCTTATCCTTCAGGTATAGAACGTGACGCAGTTGATTGACCTTATCATAGGAAATCATCTGTACACCCATGAGCTTCGACATATACTTGATGTTATCCACAGAAGAAGCCATCACAGAAATACCGGCACCGGGGTAAGTAATTTTAGAAGTAGAAGCGAACTCATAGACCATGTCGGGATTGTCGGCCTTGGCGCACAGAGAAATGATATCTTCAAAATGAACGAACTCACCCTCAAATTCATGTACACAGTAGGCATTATCCCACATGATCACAAAGTCAGCAGCGGCAGCCTTCAGGCCTGCAAGACGCTTTACAGTTTCATCGGAATAAATAACGCCCTCGGGGTTGGAGTACTTAGGCACGCACCAAATACCCTTAACAGCAGGATCCTTAACAAGCTCCTCGACCATATCCATATCGGGGCCATCAGCAGTCATGGGAATAGTGATCAGCTCCGCACCAAAGGACTCGGTGATTTTGAAGTGACGGTCATAGCCGGGGCTGGGGCACAGGAACTTTACGACCTCTTCCTTGCACCAGGGCTTTTCACTTCCACGAAGGCCATAGGTAAAAGCCTTGGAAATCAGATCATACATCAGGGTCAGGCTGGAGCTGCCGCCAACATAGGTCTGCTCTGGCTTACAACCCAGAACATCGGCCCAGTATTCACGGGCACAGGGCAAGCCTTCCAGCTCGCCGTAGTTACGGGCATCGATGCCGCCAACATTGCTGCAGACCTGTGCATCTGTCAAAACGGTAAGAATATCGCTGACCAGGTCAAGCTGCATTTTAGAGGGCTTACCGCGGGCCATATTCAGCTTTAAATTCTTAGCCTTACACTCCTCAAAATGTGCCTTCACTGCGGTGTACTGTTGCTGCAACTCAGCATTTGTCAATTGATAATATGTGGACATAAACCATTCTCCTTTCAGTTATATATTAATTATACATATATTTACAAAAAAGGCAAATCCTTTTTATCAATATGGAATCAGCTTTTTAAACAAGCACACTGCAATTTCCAAGTCAATTTTTTATAAATTCATATCTTGCATTTTTTTCCGTAATAGAATACAATTTACTAAACCGTCAGAAAATGTCGAGAGGATGTGTTCAATATGAGTAATCCTGTAAATGTGCCTGAGCTGTTTGGATGCGATGTATTTAATGAAGGTACAATGCGGGAATGCCTTTCCCCTGAAGTATTTGGTTGCTGGAAAAGATGTATTGAAAACGGAACATCTTTGGAGTTAAATGTGGCAAATCACATTGCTGAAGCCATGCGTGTTTGGGCAATCAGCAAGGGAGCTACCCATTATACCCACTGGTTCCAGCCTATGACAGGTATTACTGCGGAAAAACATGATTCCTTTATCGAACCTGCCGGTGACGGCAAGGTGATCATGGCATTTTCTGGCAAGGCACTTGTGCGGGGCGAACCGGATGCATCCTCCTTCCCTTCCGGCGGATTACGTGCCACCTTTGAGGCCCGTGGATATACCGCATGGGACCCCACTGCATTTGCCTTCGTCCGTGACGGCAGTCTGTACATCCCCACCTGTTTTTTCTCCTACACCGGTGCTGCACTTGATAAGAAAACACCTTTACTGCGCTCTATCGATGAAGTATCCAAAGAAGCTATTCGCATTTTACGGCTTTTTGGTGACACCGAAACAAAGCGTGTCATCCCTTGTGTCGGTGCAGAACAGGAGTATTTCCTGCTGCCGAAGGATCTTTATGCCCAGCGTGAGGATCTGCGCCTCACCGGCAGAACACTGTTCGGGGCACTGCCGCCTAAAGGACAGGAACTGGACGATCATTACTTTGGTGCCATCCGCAACAGGGTCTCCAGCTTCATGAAGGACCTGGACGAGCAGCTGTGGAGATTAGGAATTCTTTCCAAGACAAAGCACAACGAAGGCGCACCCTGTCAGCATGAGCTTGCACCTATCTATACCGATTGTAACAGTGCCTGTGATTCCAATCAGCTGACCATGCTGATTATGAAAAAATGTGCGGCAAAACATAATCTTGTCTGTCTGCTTCACGAAAAGCCCTTTAAGGGTGTGAACGGTTCCGGCAAACACAACAACTGGTCCCTATCCACAGATTCCGGACGGAACTTGTTCTGTCCCGGAAACACCCCGCGTCAAAACGCCATGTTCCTGCTGTTCCTGGCTGCATTTATCCAGGGTGTGGATGAATATCAGGATTTTCTGCGTTGCTCCGTTGCCTCCGCCGGAAATGATCACCGCCTTGGCGCAAACGAGGCACCTCCTGCCATTGTTTCCATTTTCCTCGGTGATGAGCTGACCGCCGTTGTGGAATCCATCATCAACGGAACAAACTACACCGATCCCGGCAAAAGCATCATGCGCGTAGGTGTGGACGTATTGCCCGCAATTCCTAAGGATAATACAGACCGCAACCGCACCTCTCCCCTGGCCTTCACCGGTAATAAATTCGAGTTCCGTATGCTTGGGTCTTCTCAATCCATTGCCGATTCCAATGTGGCACTCAATACCATTATGGCCGAAGAGCTGAGCCGTTTTGCAGATGAACTTGAAAAATCCGAGGATTTCGACAGTGCTCTGCACAACATTGTTTGCCGTGCTCTGACCGACCATCAGCGGATCATCTTTAACGGAAATGGCTATTCTGATGCTTGGAAACAGGAAGCACTAAAGCGTGGTTTAAGTAATCACAGCTCCACTGCAAGCGCGCTCCCCTCTTATGTTTCTCAGAAGAATATCGATCTTGTAACCAGACACGGTATCTTTACAGAAGCAGAATTCCGTGCCCGCTACGAGATCCATATGGAGGCCTATAGAAAAATCGTCAATATCGAAGCGCGAACAAGTATCGATATGGCCCTTCATCAGATCTTGCCTGCCGCCATGCGTTACACCGGTGCACTGAGTGATACCCTGCTCAAAAAGAAAGCTCTTGGAATTGAATCCAAGGCCGAGCTTTCGCTTGTAAATCGCCTGAGCGATGCATGCGATCTGCTTTACGATCATTGCGAGCTTCTCCGCAAGGAACTGGAAGCTGTTCCTGCAGGAAACGAAGAGATCATGCGCTATTATCACAAAGTCATTGTGGTGCGTATGGAACAGCTTCGTGCACAAGCGGATATTCTGGAGCAGCTCACCGATCGCTCCTGCTGGCCTTACCCTACCTATTCCGATCTGCTTTTCTACTAACAAACGCCCCTGCCGTCCGCAATTATGGGACAGCAGGGGGTTTTTATTGTCCGGTAGATCCAAAACCACCGGCACCACGATTGGTATCAGAGAGCTCTTCACATTCTTGATATAAGGGTGTTAACACAGGAACGATCAATAACTGGGCGATCCGGTCTCCAGGGACAACGGTTTGCATTTCATCTCCGTGGTTATGAAGTGCAACGATAAATTCGCCACGGTAGTCACTGTCAATAACGCCAACTTTATTGGCAGGCGCAAGACCACACTTACAGGCAAGCCCACTTCTTGCACAGATCAATCCCGCATGTCCTTTGGGCAACTCCATAGAAAGGCCTGTGGGAACAAAAACCGTTTGACCGGCAGCAATGGTGATTTCTTCATCAATACAGGCATACAGGTCTGCTCCTGCCGCCTCTGAAGATCCATAGGACGGCAAAATAGCATTGGGACGTAGTTTTTTTACACGAATAGGTTCCATATTTCTCTCCTTAGCATTCTTCAATGTGATCTTTTATAAATTGCTTCACCATTTGAATATACTCCTGCGTTGCATACAAAAAGCTCAGTCCATGACCTGCTCCCTCTGCAAGCAATAGCTTTTTCTCGCCGGTGCAACAATCATAACCCTGCTGCATCATATAACAGGGCACAAAATTGTCCTCTTTACCGTGAACCATGATAATCGGCAGCTTATTGTGTGCCAGTGTCTTTCTGCTGTCACAATCATATAAACTAAAACGGCCAAATAATCTTGCACATATGTCTGTCACCCAAATAACAGGTGTAGCCGGCAAATGGGTAACCCTCTTGAACACAGCAGAAATGATCGCCGCAGGAGAAGTAAAACCACAATCCACAATAATGCCTTTTACATTGGCAGGTAACTCTTTATCCGCCAAATACATCATCGTCGAAGCACCCATAGACAAGCCGCTGAGGATTATGGGATTGGCTCCAAAAACCGAGTTATGCATTTTGATCCACCCGAGCATATCACGGCTTTCTTTTACGCCAAAGGTTATGACCCGTCCCTGACTTTGACCGTGGCTGCGCTGTTGCGGCAATAAAACATTAAACCCGAGATCATGGTAGAGCATCATTGCCTTACCAAAATCCGTACGATCATTTCCTGTTCCCCAATCTTGAAAACCATTTAAAGGTCAGTGGCCAGATGATTCCCGCAAGCATAACCATCAGAAAATACCGTACACTGCGACCTGCGTAATCGCCAAACAGACTATTCAGCGGTCCTTTTAGTCCGGACTTAACAAGTAGCACTAAACCGAGGCCAATTATAAGCTTTATCAGCTGCGCCCACCATACTGCTTTCACCGAAAAATTTAACCATTTGCGGTCTGCAATATACACTATAAGCATTCCGCAAAGACAACCCACAAGTGTAAATGCACTTTCCTTACCGGACAGCAGGCGCTGGGCATTCACATTTTCAGGAAAAGAACAGGTCAAAACAAAAACCATGTAGGATAAAGAAAGTCCGATCATCACCACAAGTACCCAAGGAAAATACCGCTCCAGCTTTCCCATTGTAAAGGGATAGATCAGAAAAATCAACGCAAGTGCAATTACCAGCGAAACAAACACATCCGCCAGTGTATGTACCCCGAGATAAAGTCTTGAAAAAGGCACTAAAATCGCAAGCGCAACAAATACGATACGCAGAAGCATTTTTCCGGCTGTTCTGCATGCACAGCCGAAGATTCCGACGGACATCTGCGTGTGTCCACTTGGAAAGCTGAATCCCGTTGCCTCCTCCAGTGCACCGTCGACAGCATGGAAATCTTTGTGCAGCTCAAAGGGACGATCAATGCGAAAACTCATCTTAAGAAACTGATTGATAATGGTGCCCAAAAATCCAACGGACATCATATAATATCCTTTTTTCTTATCAATACACCAAAAAACGCAGATCGCAATAGCCAAAAATGCCGTTTCCTCACCCAAGTGGGTGATCAGAAGCATAAATTTATCCCAAAACGGGGTTCTGATACTTTCAAGCCAATATAGAAGCTTCATAAAACCACTCCTCCTGTGTTATGTTTTTTATTATATCAAACTTAACAAAAATGTAAAGTTTATACTATGCTGAATACTTGCATTTTTTCAATCTAAGGGTATAATATATATAATATAAGTTGAGGTGATACTATGTTTTCTTCAAGTAGTCGGTGTAAATACGAAAACAATCAGCTTGCTGATGTCATTTGCCAGCTGCGTTTTCCCGAAATTTTATCTATAAACACCACTGTACCCGATAAATTTCAAGATCTCATCCGTGACGAGTACCCTATGTACAGTGCACGCAAAGAAGCACCTGCCCCTAAGATCAAAGGTGGACCGGAGGGCTTTACCCTTGAAAAGCAGCCTGATTCCATAAATTATCAATTCACATCTGCAGATGGCGTTTGGCGTGTAAACCTTACCGGTACTTTCATTTCCCTGGCCTGTACCAAGTACACCTGCTGGGAGGATTTTGCTGCGCACCTGGATAAACCTCTTGCTGCGTTTATTAAGCTTTATAAACCTGCATTTTTCGAACGGGTCGGGCTTCGTTATATCAATTTATTCTCCAGAAAAAAGCTGGACATTGAACATATCCCCTATAATCAGCTGTTCCAGCCTTGCTATCTTGGTATTTTAAGTGAAGATGATATTCAGGAACATACTGTGGCACGGTCCAATATTAACGCTGAGCTTGCTATTGCCGGCGGCTGCCATGTAAAGATCAACGCCGGACCGGCCATGGTCAAAAAGAATAACTCCAGTCATTCCGAGCCTTGCTTTGCATTTGACCAGGATCTGTACATGAAGGGAAATATCCCGGTAAATATGTCTGCCGGTGCGCTTCAAACCCTTCACGGTCAGGCTTTCCCCGTTTTCCGTGGTGCAATTACAGATAAAATGCACGAGTTCCTTGAGCCTACCGCAATTTAAACAGGAGATTTACAATGGGTTTAGGTTATTATTACGGCTTTGATTTAAGCTATATCGTTTTGGTGCTTCCCTGTATCATCCTATCCTTATGGGCAAGCTACAATGTAAACCACACCTTCAAAAAGTATTCCAGGCAGCTATCCTCCCGAAGAATCACCGGTGCACAAGCCGCACAGCGTGTTTTATATGCACATGGCGTCTCCAATGTCAGAATCGAACGGGTCGCAGGCAATCTTACCGATCACTACGATCCCAAAACAAACGTGATCCGTTTGTCAGACAGTGTTTATGACAACACCTCCACCGCTGCAATCGGTGTTGCCTGTCATGAAGCCGGCCATGCCGTACAGTATGCACAAAACTACGGTCCTATCAAGCTTCGCACTGCCATTGTGCCGGTTACAAACATCGGTTCCAAGCTGGCCATGCCTTTGATCCTGTTGGGACTATTCCTATCCGTATTTATGGATTATTCTTACACCTTCGTATATATCGGCATTGCTTGCTTTGGTCTTTCCCTTGTATTCCAGCTTGTTACGTTGCCGGTAGAGTTTAATGCCAGCCGCAAAGCACTGCAAGCTATCGACCAAGGAGATCTGCTGACAGATCACGAAATTATTGGTGCGCGAAAAACGCTGACAGCCGCTGCTTTGACTTATGTGGCTTCAACAGCAGTTTCGCTTATGCAGCTTTTGCGTCTAATTCTGATTTTTGGCAAAAGAGATGACTAAATATGTAACCCCCTTCCGCCCCGGTCTTGACAATCGGGGCGGATTTCATTATACTGCATACAGAAATTTTAGTTAAGAGAGGCAGCTATGGAACAATTATTGGAACTTTACAACACCATGGGTATCTCCCCTGCCGTATACGCTTATGGAGAAGAAACCATCAAAAAGTTAACACAGCGATTTGAGGAAATCGACAAGATCGCAGAGTATAATCAGGCAAAAGTCCTGAACGCCATGCAAAAAAACCGTGTCAGTGCGTCCTGCTTTGCAGGTACGACGGGCTATGGTTATGACGATGTGGGCCGTGACAGTCTGGAACGGGTGTATGCAGATGTATTCCATACAGAAGCCGCCCTTGTTCGTCCCCAAATCACCTGCGGCACCCACGCACTCACCGTAGCTCTTTCAGCTAACCTTCTGCCCGGTGATGAGCTGCTCTCCCCTGTTGGTATGCCCTACGATACATTGCAGGAAGTGATCGGTATCCGTAAAAGCCCCTGTTCTTTGGCAGAATACGGTGTTTCCTACCGACAGGTAGACCTATTGGAGGACGGCAGCTTTGACTATGATGGCATCCGTAATGCCATCAACGAAAAGACCAAGCTGGTAACCATACAGCGTTCCAAAGGTTATGCTACCCGCCCCACCTTCTCCGTGACCCAAATCGGTAAATTGATCTCTTTTGTGAAGTCCGTAAAGCCGGATATCATCTGCATGGTGGATAACTGCTACGGTGAATTTGTGGAGACTATCGAACCCTCTGATGTTGGTGCCGATATGACAGTCGGATCTCTCATCAAGAATCCCGGCGGCGGCCTCGCTCCCATCGGCGGCTACATCTGCGGAACAGAAGAATGTGTAAGCCGCTGCGCCTATCGCCTTTCTGCTCCCGGGCTTGGTCAGGAGGTCGGCGCTAACTTAGGCGTTATGACCGCACTGTATCAGGGTTTCTTCCTGGCTCCTACTGTAGTTGCAGGCGCAGAAAAGGGTGCGATCTTTGCCGCAAACCTTTATGAGCCTTTAGGCTTTAAGTGCGTTCCCAATGCAACCGAAAGCAGACACGATATCATTCAGGCCGTAGAGCTTGGCAGCGAAGAAGCCATGATCGCTTTCTGTGCCGGTATTCAGGGCGCAGCGCCTGTTGACTCCTACGCCGCACCCATGCCCTGGGATATGCCCGGATATAATGATAAAGTCATCATGGCCGCAGGCGCTTTTATCCAGGGCTCTTCCATCGAGCTTTCCGCTGACGGCCCGATCCGTCCTCCCTACGCAGTTTATTTCCAGGGTGGCCTTACCTGGTACCATGCAAAACACGGCATTCTCCTGAGCTTGCAAAAGCTTATTGATGCGAACCTGATTCAGCTTTAAAAAATACGCCTCCGCAGATCATTCTGCAGAGGCGTATTTTATAATGTTTCGATCAGTGCTTCGGCGCACATCATGCCGTCGATGGCAGCGGACATAATGCCACCGGCATAGCCCGCTCCTTCACCGGAGGGATATAAACCCCGAATACAAACCGCTTCCTTTTGTTCATTGCGAAGAATACGAACAGGAGAAGAGCTTCTTGTTTCCGGAGCAGTCAATACCGCATCGGGATCAGCAAAACCCTTTAAGCTGTTTTCAAGCTGGGGAATAGCCTCTTCCAGCGCATCTGTGATTTTCTTAGGAAGAACAGAATGCAGGTCTGTCCAGGTCACACCGGGCCTATAGGTTGGCGTAACACTTCCGGGACCCGCACTGGGTCTTGCTGCCATAAAATCACCTAAACGCTGCGCAGGCGCACGATAGCCGGTGCCTGCCTTATAAGCGGACTCCTCTATACTTCTCTGCCAGTACATTCCACCTAAGGATCCGGTAGTGGGAAAATCCTTGGGATGAACTGTAACCAAAAGTGCAGCGTTGGAATTTTCTCCGTCACGGTCAGCATAGCTCATACCGTTTGTAACGATTCGTCCCTCTTCCGATGCAGCAGCAACTACATAGCCGCCGGGACACATACAGAAGGTATATACTGTACCATCCTCCAAATGCTTTACAAGCTTATAATCCGCAGGAGGAAGCACCGGGTCTGTCTTTCCATACTGAGCCTTGTCGATACATTTTTGAAGATGTTCAATACGGACACCCATAGAAAATGCCTTGGGCTCCATATCGATGCCCAGCTTCTGCAGCTGTTCAAATGTATCGCGTGCGCTGTGACCAATAGCAAGAATAACACGGTCACACAAAAGCCGCTCTTTTCCGTTTATTTTAATACCGGTAATTGCGCCATCCTGAATTATAAAGTCAGTAACCTGGCTATTAAAGAGAACCTGTCCGCCAAGTCTAATGATCCGCTGACGAATATTCTGAACTACTGTCAAAAGCACATCTGTTCCCACATGAGGCTTCGCATCAAACAGAATGTTCTCCCTGGCCCCTGCGGCAACAAACTGCTCCAAAATCCACCCGATTCTTGGATTATTGACTCCGGTATTCAGCTTGCCGTCAGAAAAAGTACCGGCTCCGCCTTCACCAAACTGCACATTGCTTTTTGTATCCAACTCACCGGTTTTGAAGAAATGCTCCACCTTCTCGTGACGAGTTGCAGCATCTTCTCCCCGTTCCAGTACAATAGGACGCAAACCGGCAATAGCAAGTACAAGGGCTGCAAACATACCTGCCGGTCCAAAACCCACAACCACCGGTGGATGCTTCGGCTCAGCGGTTGTCTTAGGCGGCTTATAATAGCTGGCCGGCGTAATAGATGCCCGCTTACAGCCGGATTGTTTTAAGATTTTCCCTTCATTTCCGTCAACCTTCACATCAATTGTGTAAACAATCTTCACATCCGGCTTTTTTCTCGCATCGACAGAACGCCTGAAGATTTTAACGCTACGAATTTTCGAGGGTGAGACCCGCAACAGCCGAGATGCCTCGTAGGAAAGCTGTGCTGCACTATGCTCAGGTGGCAGGGCTATTTCACGAATTCGAATCATTTTGCTTCCTTTCCGGCACACATGCCGGCTAATCTGCCGGAGCTCCATGCCCACTGTAAGTTATAACCGCCGCAATCTCCGTCAATGTCCAGCACTTCACCGCAGGCATAGAGTCCCGAAACAAGTCTGCTTTCCATTGTTTCCGGGTCAAACTGTTCTGTCAAAACACCACCCGCTGTAACCTGCGCACTATCCATGCCCATAGGCTCTGTCAAAGAGATCCTGAACTCCTTGACAGCTTCGCAGACAGCCTGTAGTTGAAAATTATCAAGGGAATCAGAAGCACCTGCGGCCTGCGTCAGCACACGACCTAATCGATTATGCAGAATACCTGTCAGTAGTTCTGAAACAGGGACATTTCTTTCTCTTCTGGCTTTTATTTCCTCTAAAAGCTGTTCTTGCGCAATGTGGGGAAGAAAATCCACTTGCGCTATCCAATCCCCCGGAGTTGCGCAGGTATCCCGGGAAACCTCAAAAACAACCGGACCGGAAAGACCGTATTCCGTAAATTGCAGCTCGCCAACACTTTGGGCATGCAGCTGCTCATCTTTTAAAATCTGTATGCTGCAGTTGGTGCGAACGCCCTTTAATGAGACCAGCGCACCCCAATCACTTTTCAGCTGAACCAGGGTAGGACGAAGCTTTGTGCACTTATGTCCAAGCTTCCCAAGAAGCTTATAGCCGGACATCGTACCACCCAGTTTGGTTCCTGCAAGGCCACCACAGGCAATGATCAGCCGATCACAGTATTCCTGAACCTCGTCACACTCTATACAAAAGCCCTCATCTTCTCTCTTGATCTTCTTGACTTCTGCACCTGTGTAAAGAACAATGTTTTCCTTTTGGAGTGCAAAGCGCAAAATATCCACAACAGAGTTTGCCTGATCTGAATAGGGATATACTTTGCCGGAATCTTCAGCGACGGTAAACAGTCCAAGCTTCCGAAACCAGGCAAGCGTATCTTCTACGCCAAATCGCTCCAAAGCCAAACTGACAAATTCAGGCTGCTGTCCGTGATAATGAATAACCTGTACACCCAAATTAGAAAGATTGCACCGTCCGTTACCGGTAGCCTGCAGTTTACGACCAACCCGCGCCTGCCGTTCAAATATGATCACTTTATTATCGTACTGGGAGGCTTCAATCGCAGCTGCCATTCCTGCTGCACCGCCCCCAATAATACCTATAATCATCGTCACTCACCTGCTTTCTACGTTATTATAGCGGATAGAGGGCGAATAAACAAGAAAAACTTTCTTGCATTACCGGACGAATATGCTATAATATACATCACAAAACCCTACGGAGAAATTATGGATCGAAAAAACATTGATAAAATCGCAAAAACGCCACAGGACAAACTGCTGCTATCAAAGCTGTGGGATAAAATACAGGCCGGAATCCGAAAAAACATCCCGATAAGCACCTGTTTTCTCTCACCCTATGAGCTGGAAATAAGCCGGTTTTTATTTGGTCAGCCCGATGGCTTGCACGCCTTTGGTGGTTATTCCGATGCAGAACGAAAGATGCTTGTGTACCTGCCGGACTATTTGGAGGAAGACACCCTGCCCGAAGAAGCCGGACTCGTGTGCCTGCGTGCATCATTTTATGAAAATGACAGTCCATCGCATCGGGACTTTCTTGGTGCGTTAATGGGAGCGGGTGTTGCAAGAGAAACGATTGGTGATATTATTGTCGGCAATGATCGTTGCGACTTTTTTGTAACCACGGAAATTGCTCCATACCTGCTCCAAAACTTTACAAGCGCAGGTCGCACCAAACTCCATTTAGAGGAAATCTCTCTCAGCGAGCTTACAACAATTGCGCCTCAAACCAAGGAGATTCGGGACACCCTTGCTTCCTTGCGGTTAGACAGTGTGATCAGCAGTGGCTTCAGGATCGGCAGATCCCTGGCGGCAGACTATGTCACATCCGGACGTGCTGCTATCAATGGCCTACCCTGTGAAAAGCCGGACAAGGCTGTTGGCGAAGGTATGAAAATTTCTGTCCGTGGACTTGGAAAGATCCTGCTCCGCTGCATAGGCGGACAAACGAAAAAAGGAAGAATATCTGTGGTCATTGACCGCTATATATGAGGTAAATGTTATGAATATGAATGAAGTAATCGCAAGAATCAATGAGCTGGCCAAAAAAGCAAAAACGGAAGGTCTAACCCCGGAGGAAACCACCGAACGAGACATGCTTCGCCGAATCTATATTGATTCCGTAAAGCTCAGCCTGACAAGTCAACTTGACAACACCTACATTGTAGAACCAGACGGCACAAAAACCAAAGTAACCAGAAAAAACTAAAAAGGGGGCTGTAAAATAACAGCCTAACGAAAGACGGAGGATTCCAGAAATGGGATCCTCCGTTAATTTTTGCGTTGATTTAGGCCTGTGGAAAACTTTTGGGCGCAAAACGGGCATAATAATCACAACCCCAAGGAAATTTGTTTTCTTTGGGGATAATTTGTTAATGAATTTACGCTGCCACTTGCGCTGCCAGCTTCTTCAAATGGTACTTATGGAGATTAAAACCGCAGGATATCAAGCCTAACTCCCAAATTACGCCTTCTATTCCTTTACGGTGCAGCCGTTTATACCCTCTGTTCCACTT